>DAINCW010000001.1:0-19950 GCA_036732205.1 Solirubrobacteraceae bacterium
GTCCGGGCAAGCGGCGCGCGTCGGCCGCGAGGCGGACGCCGGCCGCGCGCCAGGTCGTCGCGACAGCCAACTCGCGCTCGACCTCGCCAAAGAGCGAATCCCGGGCGCGCACGTGCGTCACCTCGACGCGGAGGTCGGCGTCGCGCGGATCCATCGACGCGACGATCAGGCCGTCGCCGCTGCACGACTCCGACACCGACACCGAGTGCTCGGCGATGACGTGCGCGTCGAACTCGGCGAGCTTCTCAAGGCAGCGCTGGTGGGTGAGCGCATCGCCACTGATGCTGTGGTGGTGCGTCGAAAGGACCAGAAAGCGCAGCCGCCGATCCGCTAGGGCCCGCCCCACCCCGCGCAGCACGTCGAGCTCGGCTCCCTGGACGTCGCAGAACAGAACTTCCACGCGCTCCAGCGCGTGGTCGACCATGAGCCCGTCGAGCGTAACCACCCCCACCCGGCGGCGCACTCCGTCGCTCTCGCAGGCGAGCCGCAGCATCGATCCGTGTTCCGCGCCGGCCGCGGCCTGGAGCAGCCGCGGCGCGACGTCGTTGAGTGCGGCATTGCGCCGCCCAACCTCGAGGTGGTTCGGGTCGGGCTCGACCATCAGACATTGCGCCAGCGGGATCGCGTGAGCCACCCACAGCGAGTAGTAGCCCCAGTAGCTGCCCAGCCCCACTGCCACCGGGGCCATGACACGCTCCTCGCGCAGGCGCTCGACGATCGCGTGGACCGCCAGCTCCTCCTGGGGCTCGTGGTGGCCGCGCAGTTGCCGGATGACCTCTGTCACCCAGGCGCCGTAGTAGCCGTCGGCAACGACCAGGACGCCGTTGTGCATGACCTGCACGCGACGACCATCTCGCTCGATCACACTGCCCGCGCCCTCCACCTTCGCGATCGGGTCGGTGTCGCGAACGGCGACGGTCAGCTCTATGCGCCGTTGATCCTCCGCGCTGAGCTCAGGCATGGTGCGTCGCGACTGCGATCGCGTTGCCCCACTGAAACGGGCTGCCGTACTCGACGCCCTCGAGTTCTTCCAGCGTGGACTCGCGCCACCGGTTGTCCTCCGTCTCGCGGCGCATGAACCCAACGGACTGAAACGGCAGCGTTCCGGCGCGCAGCGCCCGGTCCAGTCCCGGATTGGCACCCAACGGCCAGGTGATGCGCAGCTCGCCTCCGGGGCGCAGCAGACTGACGAGGCGCTCGCACGCGACTTCGGCCTTGCCGGCGTCGCGCGGCTCCTCGTCCCATCCCACGTGCTCGATCGTCGAGATGGACACGACCAGGTCGAACTTCTCCTGCGGCGCGAAGTCGACGATGTCCTCGTTGATCACGTTGTGCGCGATCTCGTACTTGTCGACCACGAAGTGGCCGCTGTGGCCATAGTGCGCCAACACGTTGCCCAGCTCGAGCGTCCTGGCCCTCGGGCGCCCGACGAGCACGCTCGAGACGATCGGCACTTCCACGGAGCGCTCGTTCTGGAACGCCCAGTTGTACGGGTGGAAGAAGTACCGGTGTTGCTTGCCGGCGAAGGTGAACCTGCGCCGGCCGTGCGTGACGCGGTAGAGCCGCGACCGAAGGCCGCGGGCCGCGTCGAGGCGCCGGTACGCCAACCAGGTCGAGAAGTCGTCTGCCCCGCGGAACGGCATGGCTCCGATCCTAGGTGCCGCGCCGCGACGGGCCGGCCGCCGCGGCCTCCCGGAGGAGATCCGCCCATTGCAACACCATGTGTTGCCTTGTGAACCGCTCGAGCAGCCGCAGGCGGCCGGCCCGGCCGATGGCTGCCCGCCGAGTGGGGTCCGCGCACAACGCGCCCAGCGTCCGGGCGAGCTCGCCAGGGTCCTCGGGATCCACGAACACAGCCGCGCCCTCGCTCCCGGCCACGTCGTGCTGGGAAGGCGTGTCGCCCAGCACTACGGGGCGCTCCAGCGCCCACGCCTCGAGCGTTGTCAGCCCGAACGATTCGGCCCGCGATGGCGAGACGAACACGTCGCAGTCGCCCAGGATGTCCGCCTTCTCCTGCTCCGTAACCGCTCCGCGGACGGTCACGCGACCGCGGACGTCCGGCGGAAGGCGCTCGACCCGGCGCCGAAGCTCTTCCGACCATGGCGTCTCGGCACCGGCGATGACGAGGCGGGCCTCGGCGACGCGCGCAACGAGCGCCGGAAACATTGCGACGAGCGTGTCGAGGCCCTTGTGCGGGGCGTGCTGACCAATGAACGCGACCACGAAGTCGTCCTCGCGGAGGCCTGCGGTGCGCCGGAAGGCGCCCGGCTCGGGCCGGAGCGCGGACGGATCGAGGCCGAGCGGAATGAGTTTCACGCGCTCGCGGGCGATCCCACGGTCGGCGAGCCAGTCGGCCTCGTGCGAGCTCAACGCAACGGTGGCGAATGCACCACGCGTCGCGCGCAACAGGTTGGGACGCTCATATCCCCACCGATCCGCCGGATGCGCCGCGGGCATCACGACGACCGGAACGGCGTCGCGGCGCCCCAGTGCGTAGAAGACATGGTTGAGCGGAAAGGACGCCACGAAGATCACGTCTGCGTCGAGCCGCCTGGCTGCCCGTCGCAGGCCGGGGCTGATCGGGCCGCTTCCCCAGGTCCGCAGCCAGTCGTTGCCGGGGACACGAAACCGCCATGCAACGAACTGGGCGCGATAGAGCAGCCGGCAGACCCGCGAACACACGGAAAACCGACGTACCAGCGCCCCGCCGGCGGTTGCCTCCGAGGAGGTGATCCGCGGCAGACGACGGTCGCGGAAGCCGTCGACGCTCATGGCGTCGGTGGTCAACACGGTCACGTCGAAGCCGTGATCGGTGACGAGACCATCGAGGATGTCGCGCATCGCCCGCTCGACGCCGCCGATCGCCGGCGGATAGCAGTGAACGACGGCGAGGACACGTATCGCGGGCTCTCCGTCGCCGTCGCGGACCACGCCCTCAGGCTAGCCTCCCGCCGTGCTCGCAACCGACATCGTGATCGTCACGGCGAACACGCGCGATGTGGTTCTGGAGTGCCTCGCGCAGCTCGACGGAGACCCCATCGAACGCGTCACGGTGGTCGACAACGCCTCGAACGACGGGACCCAGTACGCCGTTGCCCGCCGCTTCCCACAGGTCGACGTGGCGCGGCTCGACGAGGGGGTCGGATACGCCGCAGCGTGCAATGCGGGCGCCCGGCGCGGCGCGGCGGAATTGCTGTTGGTCCTCAACAGTGACGTCGTCGCGACCCACGGCGCCATCGCGACACTCGTCGCTGCGCTGGAGGAGCGTCCCGGCGCTGTCGCGGCCGGCGGGCGGCTCGTCGATCCCGGCACCGACGAAACCCAGGTGCGCTACGCGCCCAAGCGCTTCCCCGGCGCGTGGGCCCTGGCCGTGAAGGTCTCGGGGCTGGAGGCCATCTGGCCCGGCAACCCGTGGACCCGCGCCGCAGCCGGTGGCGCGGGCGAGGGTCGTGACACAGTGGGCGTCGACCAGCCGGCCGGCGCGTGCCTGCTCATCCGTCGCGCCGACTTCGCTGCCATCGGCGGCTTCGACGAGCGCTTCTGGTTCTGGTACGAGGACGTCGACCTCGCGCGCCGGCTGTCAGAGCGCGGCGAGCTGCTCTATGTCCCGTCGGCTGCCTTCGAGCATCTCGGCGGGCGCTCCTTCGAGCAATGGGACGAAGAGCGGTCGCTGCGCAGCCTGCTCCACGGCATCGTGCGCTACGCCGAGGCTCACCATTCCCGCGCGCAGCGGGTGGCGCTCGGCATGGTCCTGGCCATGACCGGCGGCGCGCGGTCGCTCCTGTTCGGGTTGACCTCAGATCCGCGTGCCGGCCTCTACCGCGACGCCGCGCGTGCGGGCCGCGCCCTCGTGCGCGGCCGGCGTGCGCCCGATCTTGCCGCGGGACCCGGATGAGCGCTCGCGTAACGCTCGCCGTCCTGACCTACGACGGCCGCGAGCTGCTCGACCGCGCCATGCCATCGATCGTCGGGCAGGACTTCGCCGACCGCCGCGTCCTGGTGATCGACAACGGCTCGAGCGACGGCACCGCCGAGCACGTGGCGAGCGCCTGGCCCGAGGTGGACGTCCTGCGGATCGAGCGCAACGACGGCGTGTCGGCGGGACTCAACCGCGGACTCGACGCGGCGGACGGCGAGTTCGTCGCGATCCTCAACAACGACATCGAGCTCGCGCCGGACTGGCTCTCGCGGCTGGTCGCGGCACTCGACGCGCATCCTGAGGCTGGTTCGGCCTCGGGGAAGGTCCTGCGCTTCGACGAGCGCGACCGCATCGACACCGCCGGCGACTGGCTGCTGTGGTCGAGCGCGGCGGTGAACCGCGGGCACCTGGAACGCGACCGCGGTCAGTACGACGAGCCCGGCCACGTGTTCGCCGCCTGCGCCGGGATCGCGCTGTACCGCCGCACGGCGTTCGAGCGGGTCGGGCGCTTCGACGAGCGCTACTGGGCATACCTCGAGGACGTCGACTGGGCGATGCGCTCCCAGCTCGCCGGGCTGCGGTCCTGGTACGAGCCGGCGGCGGTGGCCTGGCACATGGGCGGCGCGACCACGGCGCGCGACCCGCGGCGCTACGCCCGCCTGCAGGTGCGCAACCAGCTGTGGCTCGTCGCCAAGCTGTTCCCGGCGCGCGCGCTGCTGCGCCACGGCCCGAAGATCGCGCTCCACCACCTGCTGTGGCTGGCCGCCGACGCCCGGGCCGGCGCGCTGCGCCAGCACCTCGGAGCATGGGCCGATGCGGTGCGGGGCCTGCCGTCGGTGCTGCGCGCGCGGCGCGGGATGCGGCGCACCGCGACCTACCGCGAGCTCGACAAGATCATACGGGCGGGCATGCCTCGCGACACCGGCCCGCGGGAGCGCCTGGCCTTCGAGCTCGCGCCGGCGACGGTCCAGCGGCGCCGGGCCGCCTCAGACTGACTGGTCGCGCCCGGCGAGCTCGCCAGGACGTGGACGCACCCGCTTGCGGCCGTCGCGCCGGTAGTCGCCGCGCGCCAGGTGGTGCTCGAGCAGCACGTACAGCACGATGAACAGGTACCGGCTGCCCATCTCCGTCAGCGCGAGCTTCGAGTGGCCGGAGGTGCGGTCGCGCCAACTGATCGGCACTACCGCGTACGAATGACCGCGCACCACGGCTTTCAGCGGGATCTCAACCGTGAGGTTGAAGTGGTTCGACAGCAGCGGTTGCACCGTGTCGATGACACCGCGCCGATACGCCTTGAAGGCGTTCGTCGTGTCGTTGTATCCGTGGCGGAAGATCGCCTTGATGCCCCAGTTGACCACGCGGTTGAGAACGAGCTTGAGCGGCGGGTAGCCCTGTCGGCTCGCGCCCCGCATGAACCGCGATCCGAACGCGCAGTCGAAACCCTCGTCGAGCAGGCGGTAGTACGCGACAAGGTCGTCCGGGTCGTCAGAACCATCGGCCATGACGATGGCGACCGCGTCCCCGGTGAACGACTCGAGACCCGCCCGCACGGCGAAGCCGAAGCCGTTGGCGTAGTGGGAGCGCAGGCATCGCACGGTGTCGCGCTCCTGCGCCATCTCGGCGACGACGGCAGCAGTGCCGTCGGTGCTCGCGTCGTCGACCACGATGATCTCGTGCTCGATGCCAGCCCGGTCCAGCGCGTCGACGACCGCCTCAAGGGTCGCCTTGATCGAGCCGGCCTCGTTGTGGGCAGGGATGACAACCGAGAACTTCACGACGACTCGATCGTAGAGCCCACGCACGAGCAGACGCTCGGCCTACCTGATGCGAGCGCACGTCGTCCTGATGGCGAAGAACCCCACCGGCGGGTTGTCGAGCCGGACGCGCTGACTCAGCGCGCGGCAGGACGCGCGCGCGCCGCGAAGCGCGGCCGTGTAGCTGGGACCGTAAGAGCGCTCCGTCCTGACCCGGTAGCTCGACAGCGTGGTTAAAGCAAGCACGGCGGCCATCACCACGGCACCGACGCGCCAGGCACGCGGAACACGATCGAGCGCGAGGATCACAACCCCATACAGCAGGACGACGGGCACGTAGACGTAGCGCGTACCGATCCCGCCCACAGCCGGTACCTGCGCCAGCGCGGCGCCACGCAGGTGGACCGGCACCGCGAAGAGAACGACGGCGTAGAACAGCGACACGCCCACGAAGACGCGGTCGCGCTCGGTGCCCCATCGCCAGGACGCAGCGACGACGACGACGACGGCCAGCACCGAGCCCCACGCGAGCGCCGGGCCGAGCGCCAGGTGGCCGTCGCGCAGGAAATGGTCGCCTACCGTCATCGATGCGAGGACTCGGTCGGCAAAGACCCGTGGCAAGCGGTCGAGCGACAGCCCGGCGGTAGCGATGCCGCGCGAGCTCGATCCCCATCCGAGCGCGAGCTGGGCGACGATCGCCGCCAGGAAGGCCGTCGCGACGGGCGCGCCGCGAAGGCGCCAGCGGGCACGCAGCAGCGCGGCCAGCGCCAGCGGCACGAACGCCACGGTGAGCAGGTCCGAGAGTCCGGCTGCAACAACGAGAGCCACGGCCGCCAGGCGCCCGCCCCGGCCCGTCGGGGTCACCAGCAGCGCCCAGAAGCAGCCGATGTCGAGAAACCAGTGCAGGTTCGCGTCGTTCGCTGTGATCTCTGGGCCCGCGACAGGGGCGAGGACGACCAGGACGGCCAGCACCCCGCGCGACCAGCGCGAGCGCAGGACGGCTCCCGATGCCACGTAGACGAAGGCCGAGACCGCCGCTGCGAGGACCGCGGGCGCGGCCGCGAGGACGATCGCCGCTCGATTGAGCGGCAGCACGGTGGCCACCTCCGCGATGAGGCGCGACGGGACGAGCACGTAGCCCGTGTACGGGTCGAGAACGGGCGCGGGGAACGCGTGGTTGAGCGCGCCCCCGAGGAACACCGGGCCATCTTCGGCCCACAGGACGTCGTACGACGCCTGACCCACCTGCCGAATCAGCTCGAGGACCGTTGCGGCCCCGACCCAACCCGCAAGCGCCCACCGCTCGGCCGTTGTCGTCGTCGGCATTCGCCACTCCGCGACCGCGGCCCAGCGCCTCACGAGTCGGGGCGGCGTCCGATCACCAGGAACTGCTTGCCGAGCAGCCGCCAGGCGAGCGGCAGACGAAGGTACAGCTGCGTCATCCGCACCGAAGGGGGAAGCACGCCGTTGAAGGAGTACGGCAGCAGCTTCGGCAGGATCTTCGTCGGCTCGAGTCCGGCCGCGTACAGGTGCTCGGCGACAGCCATGTGGGTCAGAGCCAACCGATGGTCGGCGTAGTCCCAGTAGCGCCGCTGGGTGTATCGGTAGTTCGGCCCGAGGATGGCAACGCGGCCGCCGGGGCGCAGCAGCGGGACGACTCGCTCGAGGAAGGCCGCCGCAGCCTCCTGCGTCGGCAGGTGCTCGAGGAAGTTCGAGACGAATACGCCGTCGAAATGGTCCGCGGGCAACTCGGCTTCGAAGATGTCAGAGACAAGCCAGCGCACCCCCTGGGCGGCGGACGCGTCGTGGTAGTCGACGAGGTCCACAGCCCAGCGCTCGGAGGCGGGGATATTCGCGATGAACTCTCCTCGCCCTGCAGCCGGATCGAGGACGCGCTCGGGACGGCCCATCTCGTTCCAGAGATGCAGCGCGATCGGCTTCCAGACAGCCTCGCGCGTGCCCTGGTCGACGTCGCGGAAGCGGTACTGGTACAGCCGCTCGTAGTTCATGCGGTCCTCGATCATGCGGGCGGCGAGCATAGGGACAACCGCCTAGAGCACATCGCGCAGCGCATCGACATGCCCGTCGATCCAGGCCAGGATGTCGCCCAGGATCGTGCGGGGGTCGCGGCGTGGGCGCCACGCCGTGCGGTCGAACAGCGCCGTACAATCCGAGAGATAGACTGGCACGTCCCCGGGCCGCGCGTCCTCGCCCGCTGCTTCGACCTCGACGTCGTCGCCTGTCAGCTCCGCGCAGAGCGCCGTCGTCTCACGCAGGGACAGCGAGATCTCGCGCCCGCCCCCGACGTTCAGGCACGCCCCCGCCCAACCGTCACGGTCGCCGAGCTGCTCGCGCACGAGGTCGACGAGGTCGTCGACGTGCAGGAGGTCGCGCACCTGCTTGCCGGCGCCGCCGTAGCCGAGGTAGCGCAACGGCCGGCCGAAGCGGTGCGCGGCCATCCAGAAGGTGAAGACGCCCTGATCGACCTTGCCCATCTGCCACGGCCCGGCGATGACGCCGCAGCGATTGACGACGGCCGGCAGACCGTATGCGGCGGCGTACTCCTCGATCAGCAGCTCGGCCGACAGCTTCGTGGTGCCATAGAGGGTGCGCGGTCCGCGCAGTGGGAACTCCTCAGAAACCCCGCGCGGCGATGCGCCGGCCATCGGCTGCTCGGGCTCGAGCTCGAAGCGCGTGGCCTCCTCGCGCAGCGCGAGCGCGTTCAGTCCGGCGACGGGATAGACGCGCGACGTCGACAGGAACACCAACTGCGCACCGTCGCGCCGGCACAGCTCGAGGCAGTGGTACGCGCCGACGAGGTTCGTCTCGACGGCGTAGCGCGGGTCGCCGTCCACGCCGGCGAGCACCGACGGGTCGGCGGAGCACTCGACCAGGGCATCGATTCGGTCCAGCGCGAGCAGCGCGTCGAGGTCGCGGACGTCGCCCTCTACGAACTCGACACCGGCGTCCCGCAGCCTCGGGAGGTTGAGCTCGGAGCCGCGCCGGTGCAGGTTGTCGAACGCGACGACGTCGTGGTCGGCCGCGAGTGCGACCGCCAGGTTGCCACCCACGAAGCCGGCCCCACCGGTGACCAGGATCCTCACGGTCGGATCAGGAACAGGTCGTCGGGCCCGAAGCGGTCGTGGCGAACGAGGCCGTGGCGACGCGCGCGCTCGGGGTCTGCCGCGCCGAGCAGGTCGACACGCTCTGCGCCAAGACGCTGAGCCGTATCGGCGCCGTAGACCCGGACGTGGTCGTGCTGGCCGTACTCCGACCGGCGGCTCTCGGGCGTGTCCGCAACCCCCTCGACGGTCGCGGGCAGGGAGGCGTCCACCGGCACCATCACGGCGACCCAGTCGCGGGCAACCCGGCGCAGCTCGCGCAGCGCCGCCGTCTCGTCGGCGACGTGCTCGAGGACGTGCGAGCAGATCACCGCCTCGAACTGGTTGTCCTCGAAGGGCAGCGAGGTGATGTCGGACGCCACCATCGCCTGCGTGGCGTCGATGTCCGCGCTCACGTAGTGGAGCGGCAGGCCGCGCAGCACGGCGTCGGTCGCGTCGTCGGGGCCGAACGTCAGCAGGCTCTTGGGCAGGCGCTCGCGCAGCCAGAGCCAGAGGAGGCGGTGGCGCTCGGCCGACCCACAGCCCGGGCAAACAGCGCCCTCGCGCCCGTCATAGGGCAGAAAGCGCCGGAAGCGCCGACCGCAGATCGGGCACTGCACGTCATCGCCTCGCTCACGGAGTCGCAGGCGCGCCCTGCGGGCTCGCGCGAGCGGCGCCCCCGGCAGTCTCACTGTCTGCCACACGCCTGAGCCCGGCCTCGGATGGTGCACGGGCCTTGACCAGGTTTGTTGGCTCCGTCCATGCTGGCGAGCCTAGCTCTCCGACGCTGGTCCCAAGCGTGCCTGCCTGGGCTCATCCGACCGAGCGTTCTTCTCTTGTCGGCGCCAGGGGGTCAACTTTCGACCGGCCTTGACATCCTCCGCTTGTCTGACCTGGCTGTCAGCGCGTGGCACTACTAGCCTAGCCTAGCCTGCATGTCCGCTGCCTCGGGTCAGTCCCGGTCGGGGATCGCAACGCCTGGCCGCGCGGCCCTGACTCGAGCCGTCGCCTACCTGGTGATTGTCGGCATGTCCTTGGCGGTCGCCTGGACCTACAACATGGGCTACTACCTGGGGCGGCCCTTCCCGCACGACACGTTCCTGTTCCGGCCGGCCGACCACTTCGCCGACCTGTTCAACTTCTTCGGCCCGCTGGACGCCGGCAACCCGTACAGCTACGCGGCAGCGTTCTACCCGCCCTTCGCGTACATCACGATGGAGCCGTTCGTGTGGCTCGGCGAAACGGGTGCCACGGTCCTCTGGCTCGTGATCGCGGCGGCTGGCGTCGGGGCCTTCGTGTTCCGCCATCTCGACTACCTCGAGCCGGCGGACAGGGTGGGCTGCACGATCGTGCTCGGGTTCCTCACGTATCCGTTCGTGTTCGCATTCGATCGCGGCAACATCGACGTGTTCGCGACGCTTGCCCTGTTCGGCTTCGCGTGGGCCATGAGCAACGGCCGGAGCCGGCAGGCGGCTCTCTTCGTCGGCGCGGCGGGCGCGCTGAAGATCTATCCGTTCATCTTCGTCGCTGCGTTTATCGCCCGACGCGACTGGCGTTCCGTCGCGTACGCCACGGGATGCGCGCTGTTCCTCACCTTTCTCGGCTGCGGGTACTACGGGTTCGACGTTGCACACACGCTGGACCTGTACTCCCAGCGCCTGAGCCACTACAACGACGCATACGCGGTGGGCCACGCCGGGCTCGGCTGGGGGTGCAGCCTGTTCGGACCGGTCAAGCTCGTCGCCGTGCACGTGTTCCATGTCGGCCACGAGGGCCTGCGCACGCTCGTGTCCATCTACACGCTCGCCACGATCGGGCTGGCTCTCGCCGGGCTCGCAGTGCTCTGGCGGGGGCGGCTGGCGCTCTGGCAGGAAGTCACGGTCCTGACGATCGCCGTCAATCTGCTGCCCACGGTCTCGGCCGACTACAAGCTGGTCGACATGGTCGCGCCGATGATCCTGTTCCTGCGCGACGGGGCAGACGACGCGCGGCGCATTGCCTACGCGCTTCTGTTCGGACTGCTCATGATCGCCAAGCCGTATGTCCTGCTCGAGCCTGACGGGACCAACCTGGGCGTCGTCCTGGACCCATTGCTCATGGTCGGGCTATTCGCCCTCGTGGTCGTTTCGGTGCGCCGCGGTGAGGCCACGTGACAATGGGCTCGCTGACCCATCAGCACCCTCGTCGGTAAGTCACCAAGCCTTGAAGATCCCGATCTGAGGATCTGCCGCCGACGAACTAATCAATGACCCCGTTCGCCGCGCCGCGCTGGTCAACCCGCGCTCCTGTTCGTCCTGGCGGACTCGCGGCGTTGCGCGAGGCCGGTCACGCCCCTGCGCAGGAGGAAAAGACCCGTGGGTGGCCGAGAGCTTCTCCTGGCGCCCCCCGCGTCCGTGCTTCGCGACTCTTGAAACCGACCATGCCGTCCAGGAACTCGCTCGCCCGGGTGCAGCCTCGCGACCCCGCTAGGCGTAGGCGCGTGGGAGGCGAGCGACCGCGGCATGCACGGTCTCGATCGCGTGGGCTATGGCAGCCTCCGAAAGGCCCGGGTAGACGCCAATCCAGAACGTCTGGTTCATCGCGAAGTCCGCGTTCTCAAGGCTCCCGACCCGCCGGTGCTCGACGTCCGCGTATGCCGGCTGGCGCACGAGGTTGCCCGCGAACAGCTCTCGGGTCGCGACCTGGTGGTCCTCCAGGAAGCGGACCATGTCGCGCCGCGAGAAGCCGGCGTCCTCGCGAACGGAGATCGGGAAGCCGAACCAGCTCGGGTCGCTGCCCGGCGTGGCCTGCGGCAGCAGGAGCGCGTCCTGCACGTCGGCGAGACCGTCCCACAGGGTGGCGAAGTTGCGCCGGCGCGCCGCGATGAAGGCCGGCAGCTTCTCGAGCTGGCCGACGCCGACGGCCGCCTGCATGTCGGTGACCTTGAGGTTGAAGCCGATGTGCGTGTAGGTGTACTTGTGGTCGTAGCCGATTGGGAGCTCTCCGAGCTGCCAATCGAAGCGCTTGCCGCAGGTGTTCTCGTCGCCCGGCTCGCACCAGCAGTCGCGCCCCCAGTCGCGGAAGGACTCGACGAGCAGCTTCAGTCGGCCGGCATGGGTGATGACGGCGCCGCCCTCGCCCATCGTGATGTGGTGTGCCGGATAGAACGAGATCGACGCCAGCTCGCCGAACGTCCCCACGGGCTGCCCTTGGAACGTCGAGCCGAGCGCGTCGCAGCAGTCCTCGATGAGCCAAAGCTCGTGCGCATCGCAGAAGTCCCGCACCGCCCGCGCGTCGAACGGGTTGCCGAGCGTGTGGGCGATCATCACGGCGCGCGTGCGGTCCGACAGCGCGGCCTCCAGCTGCGAGACGTCGACGTTATACGTCGGCAGCTCGATGTCGCAGAACACGGGGACCATCCCGTTCTGGACGATCGGGTTGACCGTCGTCGGGAACCCGGCGGCCGCGGTGATGACCTCGTCGCCGCGTACCAGGCGGCGCCTGCCGAGCTTGGGCGACGTGAGCGCGGACAGCGCCAGCAGATTCGCGGAGCTGCCCGAGTTCACGAGGATCGCGTGACGCCGCTCGCAGAAGCGCGCGAGCCGCCGCTCGAAGGCCAGCGCCCAGCGGCCAGTAGTCAGCCAGAAGTCGAGCCCCGCGTCGACGACGTTGACGATCTCCTCGTCGTCGAACACGCGCGCGGCGCATCGCACGAGCGTCTCGCCCGGCACGAACTCCTCGGGCGGGAAGGCCGCAGCGTGGTACTCGCGCACGAGATCGAGGATCTGCTCGCGCAGCTCCGCGGCACGCTCCCCACGGGGCTCCGGAGGCCGGAGCCGGGGCTGCGCCTTCCTGGTCGCCATCGGCGAGGCACCGTAGCGCACGTCTTCCGACGCGCCCGATGCCCGCGCCCTACTCTCCGGCACCGTGCCTGAGACCGGGACTGAGCGACGACCTAGCCGTATCTGGCTGCCAGCCGCGCTACTCGCCGTGCTTGGCGTGTGCGCGATCGTCGGATGGCACGTCATGTACGTCCAGTGGATGTCCTACGACGATGAGGGCACGCTGCTGCTCCATTTTCAGGCGCTTCAGCACGGGCAGACGCTGTACAGCGACATCTACACGCCTTACGGGCCCTTCTACTACGAAGTCTTCGCCGCGCTGTTCTCGCTCCCTGGACTCAGCCCTTCGCCCGACGACGGCCGGCTGCTCACGCTTGGCTTCTGGCTCGCGGCCTCGCTGTGCGTGGGCGTGGCCGCATGGCGTCAAACGGATCAGGGTCTGCTCTCCGTCGGCGCACTGCTGCTTGCTTTCTGGGCCCTTCAGACACTCGCAAACGAGCCTCCTCACCCAGCGACTCTGACGTGCCTCGGGCTCGCTGGGTTGGCGATGTGCCCACGCTCGGTAGAAACCCGTTCGCGAGCTGCTGGGCTCGTCATGGGCTGCATCTGCGCCGCCCTTGTGTTGACCAAGCCAAACGTCGGCGTGTTCGCGATCGGAGCTGTCGCGCTCGCATTGAGTATGGCCGTTGAGTCCCTCGCCGCTCGGCGCTGGGTCGGTCCCGCGGTCGGTGCAGCGTTGGTCGCGCTGCCATTCGTCCTTATGAGCGAGCGGCTTGCCGAACCCGCGGTCATGCGCTACGCGGTGGTCGTTTCGGCATCGATGCTTGCTGTCGTCGTCATCGCCTTCCGCAGCAGCGAAGCTGAGCTGCCTCTGGATCTCGTCACATTCGTGTTGGCCGGAATCCTGGTTACAGGCGCCTTCGTGTTCGCGATCGCGCTGGCGGAGGGCGTGAGTCCCTCAGACTACGTAGACGTAGGGCTCGTCGGCGCTACGAGGCTCGGCCGCAGCATCAGTAGCCCGCTCGGCGTCACGGACTGGGACGTCCGGCTCGCCGGCGGTTCGGTGGTCGCGGTGGGAGCCTGGGCTCTCGGAGCGCTGCGGCGTGTTCCTACCGTGTTCTCGGCAGGCGCCCGGTTGGTCGTCGGCGCTATTACGTGGATCGCGCTGATCTACGGCGGCCGGGGTGCGTTTGCGTTTGGCGTATTGCCGGCGGCGCCTCTCTCCACCATCGGCCCCCCCCTGGCCCTTGTCGCGCCGCTCGCCTGGGTCGCCGCGATTCCCGGGGGGCATGATCCAAGCTGGAAGCGGTTCGGGCGAGTTCTCATCACTGCTCTCGCAGTGTTGAGCGCCCTCCAGGCATATCCAGTCGCGGGTAGTCAGATGGGATGGGGCTCGATGTTGTTGGCCCTGACTGGAGCCATCTGTCTCGCGGACGGATGGCAGCAACTGCGGCCACTGAAACTGCCCGGATTCCGGATGGCGGGAGCCCTTGCGGCTCTGGCGGTGGTGTTCTGGATCGCTTGGCAGACCGTGAGACCACTCGAGAACTACTACGCGCCACTGGCAAATGCTCGAGATCGCCTGGGGTTCCCGGGCGCCACTCGCCTGCATCTCGACTCGCAGCACACCGTCGCTTTCCGTTGGCTTGTCGGAGCATTGCGCCGCCGATGCTCGACGTTCGTCGGCTTTCCGGGCTTGGGCAGTCTGTACTTGTACAGCGGTCTGCCGGCCCCATCGGCGCAGACGAGCGGCAACTGGATGGGCGTTCTGGACTCGGCGCGTCAGCAGACGATCGTGGACCGGTTGAAATCTGTGAGTCGACCATGCCTCGTGAAGAACCGAGCTGTCGCAGCCTTTTGGTCACGCGGACAACCGTTTCCCGCGCGTCCTTTGCTGCGATACGTGGCTGACAAACGGCGTTGGTCCGCCGTCGGCACGAAGGCCGGATACGAGTTGCTGGTCGCACGTCGCTCGAAGTTCGGCGGCAACAGGCGGACGACTGTGGCTGCGACACATGACTGAGGTGGACCGGACTCGATCGGCACTGGTGCTGGGTGGCACAGGGGCGATCGGTGCCAGGATCGCCCGCCGCCTCGAAACCGACGGCATGGAGGTCGCGATCACCGGCCGCGACCCGGGGGACCTGGAGAGCGCAGGTCGACTCGACGCCGTGGTGTGGGCGCAGGGCACCAACGTAAACGACTCCGTCACGGACCTCGATCCCGCGGTCCACGAGGAGGTGCTGCGCGGCAACGTGCTGTTCGTCTCGCTGACGATGGCACGGCTGCTCGCCGCAGGCGCGATCGCCGACGGCGCCCGGCTGTGCGTCGTGAGCTCGATCTGGGAGCTCGCCGCGCGGCCCGGGAAGTTCTCGTACACGATCTCCAAAGCTGCGATCGGTGGCCTCGTGCGGTCCGCCGCCGTGGACCTCGCCGAACGCGGCGTGCTCGTCAACGCCGTGCTGCCGGGCGTCGTCGACACGCCGATGACGCGGGAGATGCTCGCGCCCGGGCAGGTCGAGCGCGCCGCAGGGGCGACGGGCTTCGGGCGCCTGGTAGCACTCGAGGACGTGGCCACGCTGGTCGCGCACCTCGTGTCGCCGGCCAACACCGGCGTGACCGGCCAGTCGATCGCGGTGGACCTCGGTTTCACCGTGCGTCACGATGTATGAGCTGACGGTCAGCTCCAGCTCGGGTGACTACGCCGTCAACATCGGGCCCGGCACCTTCGCGGCAGTGGTTCCGGACGGCGACGTGTGCTTCGTCGCGGATCGCCGCTTCGAGTCGCTCGTCGGCGGCCCCGCGGCATGGGTCGATGCCGACGAGGAGCACAAGACGGTCGGCTACGCGGAGCGGCTGATGGAGCAGCTCGCCGCGGCGGGCGTGCGCCGCGACACGACGCTGGTTGCCGTCGGCGGCGGCGTCGTTCAGGACCTCGCGACCCTGGTCGCGTCGCTCTACATGCGCGGCCTCGAATGGCGCTACGCACCGACGACGCTCATGGCCATGGCCGACTCCTGCATCGGCGGCAAGAGCTCGCTGAACGTGGGCGGCTTCAAGAACCTGGCCGGGAATTTCCATCCGCCGCAGGCGATCGCCGTCGACCCTACGTTCCTGGAGACGCTGCCTGAGACCGACCTCGTCGCGGGACTCGGCGAATGCGCGAAGATCGCCTTCTGCCGCGGCCCGGAGAGCTTCGCTCGCTACGTTGCGCTGCAGACCCCTTTGCGGTCCGGTGACCGAGGTGCCGCGTCTGCCCTGCTCCACCACGTGCTGGATGCGAAGCGCTGGTTCATCGAGGTGGACGAGTTCGACCATGCAGAACGCCGACAACTCAACTTCGGTCACACCTTCGGACACGCCCTCGAGGCGGCGACCGGCTTCGCCCTACCGCACGGTGTGGCGGTGATCCTCGGCATGCGCTGCGCGATCCGCCTCGCACCGGAGCCCAGCCTCGCCAGCGCCCTCGACTCGCACTGCGCCGAGCTGCTGGCCGGCGTTTCGGACCTCGGCAAGCGCCTTGCCGATCTCGACCGGGAGCGATTCTGGCAGGCCTTCCACGCCGACAAGAAGCACCGCAGCGGCGAGCTGCACCTGATCCTGCCGGCGTCCGGCGGCGCTACACACGAGGTCCCCCTGCCCGACGACGGCGCGACGCGCCGCGCCGTGCTCGACGCGGTCGAGGCGGTGGTTGCATGAGGTACGCGGACCTCGTCGTCGACTGGCTCGAGGAGCTCGGCTACACGCACTGCTTCTTCGTCGCAGGCGGCAACACGATGCACCTGCTTGACGCCGCGCGAAACCGGATGCACTGCGTGCCGACCGTCCACGAGGTCGCCACCGGCATCGCCACCGAGTACTTCAACGAGTCCGGGGGCGAGGGGCGCGCGTTTGCGCTCGTGACCGCCGGGCCCGGCCTGACGAACCTCGTCAGCGCCCTGGCCGGTGCCTGGCTGGAGAGCCGCGACCTGCTCGTGCTGGGTGGGCAGGTCAAGTCGACCGACCTCGCCACGGGCGGGCTGCGCCAGCGCGGCATCCAGGAGGTCAACGGCGTCGCAATCGCGAGCCCGGTCTGCAAAGAGGCCGTGCGCGTCGAACAGCCGATGCGCCGCTCGCGCTTCGACGCGCTCGTACGCGCTGGCACGACGGCGCGCAAGGGCCCCGTGTTCCTGGAGTTCTGCCTCGACGTGCAGAACGCGCCGGTCGAGCGCGAGGACCTCGAGGACGCGCCGGGCGTGGCGCCGCAGCCGTCGCCGCCCGCCCTGTCGGACGCCGACCGCGCCGAGCTGCTCGCCGAGGTCGAGGCCGCGCAGCGACCCGTGTGGCTGATCGGCGGGGGCGTCTCGCGCGCCGCCGCGCGTGAGCTGCTGCCCGCGATCCGCCGCAGCGGCGTGCCGGTGATGACGACGTGGAACGGCACGGACCGGGTCCCGGCCGACGAGCCCTTGTATGCGGGGCGGCCCAACACCTGGGGCCAGCGCTCGGCCAACGTGATCCTGCAGTCGGCGGACCTGGTCGTCGCGCTCGGCACGCGCCTCGGACTGCAGCAGACGGGGTTCAACTGGCAGGAGTTCGCCCCGCTGGCGCGCGTCGTGCAGGTCGACCTCGACGAGGCCGAGCTGCGCAAGGGCCACCCGCATGTCGAGCTCGCGATGCAAGCCGATGCCGACGACGTGCTGCGCGCGCTGGTCGAGGCGGAGCACGGCGACCTCGACGATTGGCTGACGTTCTGCCGGCGCGCGGGCGAGCTGCTTCCGCTCGACGACCCGGGCAACGAGACGGCGCTGGGCTACCTCTCCCCCCACGCCTTCGTCGATGCGCTGTCGGACGTGCTTGAACCGTCGGACGTGATCGTCCCGTGCTCCAGCGGCGGCGCCTTCACGGTGACGATGCAGGCGCTGCGCCAGCGCGAGGGTCAGATCGTCGTCACCGACAAAGGGCTTGCCAGCATGGGCTACGGGCTGGCTGGCGCGATCGGCGCGGCCGTCGCGCACCCCGACCGCCGCGTCGTGCTGATCGAGGGCGACGGCGGGTTCGCACAGAACCTCCAAGAGGTAGGCACCGTCGCCCTGCGCGGCCTGAACGTCAAGATCCTGCTCTTCGAGAACGACGGGTACGCCTCGATCCGGATGACCCAGCGCAACTACTTCGGCGGCGAGTACGTGGGGTGCGACGCCGCCTCGGGCCTCGGGCTGCCCAACTGGGAGCGTCTGTTCGCCGCCTTCGGCGTCCCGGTCACCGCGGTGGGCGAGGGCTTCGGCGACGCGCGGGACTTCCGCTCGCTGTGGGACGCACCGGGCCCGGCGGCGTTCATCGTCCCGATCGACCCCGAGCAGACTTACCTCCCGAAGATCTCGAGCCGGATGACGGCGTCGGGCGGCATGGAGTCCAACCCCCTGCACGCGATGTCCCCCGAGCTCGAGGGACCGGTCGCCGACGAGGTGCTGGCCTTCCTGCAGGCCGAGCGTACACCGTGAGCCGCAAGCTGATCTCGGTCGTCGTCCCGGCCTACAACGAGCAGGACAACGTCGACGAGCTCGCGCGGCGCCTCGCCGCGGTCTTCGACGAGAACGCGGCGTACGACTTCGAGGTCCTGATCGTGGAGAACGGCTCCACCGACGCGACGTTCGAGCGGCTCGCCGCCATCAACGCCCGCGACCCGCGCTTCAAGATCGTCCAGCTGGCGCGCAACTTCCGCATGGACGGCGGCATCACGGCCGGCCTCGCGCACGCCACGGGCGACGCGGCGGTGATCATGACCGCCGACCTCCAGGACCCACCGGAGCTCATCACCGAGTTCATCCAGCGCTGGGAGGAGGGATACGAGAACGTCTACGGCATCGTCACCGAGCGCCGCGGCACGGGGCCCATCCGCCGCTTGAACTCACGGCTGTTCTACTGGCTGGCCGCCAAGCTGACCGACGACCGCATCCCGCGCAACGTCAGCGACTTCCGCCTGGTGGACCGGCGGGTCTACGAGACCGTCAACCGGATGGAGGAGCGCAACCGCTTCATGCGCGGGCTGTTCGCGTGGGTCGGCTACCGCTCGATCGGGATCCCGCACGAGCGCCCGCCGCGCCATGCAGGCGTATCGCACGCCAGCAGCCTCAAGGTCCTGGACCTCGCGCTCAAGGGCATCCTCGCCCACTCATACCGCCCGCTCAAGCTGATCACGGTCTTCGGTGTCCTGCTGTCAGTCCTGTCGGTCGTCTCGCTCGTCTTTCTCACCGTGGACTTCATGCTGTTCGGCGTGCCGTTCCCCGGTTTCGGGACGTTGCTGTGCATCAATCTGCTGATGTTCGGCTTCCTGTTCTGCATCGTCGGGATCGTGAGCGAGTACGTGGGACTCACCTACGAGGAGGTCAAGCAGCGGCCGAACTTCGTCGTCCGCGAGACGGTCGGCATGCGCGACCCGGCCGGCGACCCCATGCCCGAGGAGGTGCACACATGAACAGCACCGAGCGCGAGATGCGCGACATCCTGGCCCGCGGCCGCGACGAGCACGGCTACGTCGGCGTGAAGGCCGAGTTCGAGGCCGAAGGCACCCGCATGGACGAGCTGTTGCGCCTCGTGGAGATCGCGAACAAGGCAGGGCTGGACCTCGCGGTCAAGATCGGCGGCGGCGAGGCCGTGCGCGACCTGCTCGAAGCCAAGCAGATCGGTGTGCGCTGGATCATCGCGCCGATGATCGAGTCGGCCTACGCGCTGACGAAGTACACCGCGGCAAAGAACCAGGTCTTCAGCGAGGACGAGGCGCTCGACACCGACTTCCTTTTCAACCTGGAGACGATCACAGCCTACGAGAGCCGCGACGCGATTCTAGCCGCGGCCGAAGGCGAGCGCGGGATCGACGGCTGCGTGTTCGGCCGCGTGGACTTCTGCGGGTCGATGGGGCTGGACCGTGACGCGATCAACGACCAGCAGGTGACCGACCACGTCCTCGCCGTCGCCGCCCTGTGCCGCGACCGCGGCCAGCAGCTCATCGTCGGCGGCGGTGTGTCGCGCGACTCGATCGAGGCGCTGCGCGAGATCCGCTCGGTCCACCTGACGCGGTTCGAGACCCGCAAGGTCCTGTTCGCCACGGATGCGCTGGACGACGACGAGGTGGCCCAGGGGCTGCTGAACGCGGTGCACTTCGAGCTGCTGTGGCTGCTCAACAAGCGCGAGTACTACGGCGCGATCCACCACGAGGACGCGAAGCGCATCGAGATGCTCGAGCAGCGCTGGGGCGTCCTCAAGGCCGCCGCCGGCCGCTGACGCCACGGATGACGGCGACGGTCCCGGCAGGCGTGGCCGAGCGGCTGCGCGGAGGCGACGACCGCATCGCGGTGACGGGCGCGTCGGGGTGGCTCGGG
>DAINCW010000001.1:19960-29869 GCA_036732205.1 Solirubrobacteraceae bacterium
GCTGACGGCCGCGGGCGTGACCGATCGCGTCCGCGCGTTCTCCAGCGTGCGCCGCGAGATCCCGGTGGGCACCGGCACGCCGATCGTCGCCGACCCGCTCGCGGCGCTCGCGGAGAGTGAGCCCACCGTCCTGCTGCACTTCGCGTTCCTGACCCGCGACCGCCTGGCCGGCGAGGGCGCCGAGCGTTACGCCGCGGCCAACCGCGCGATCAGCGAGACCGTGCTGGACACGCTTGCGAGCGGGGCCGTGCGCGCGTTCGTGTACCCGTCCTCGGGCGCGGCATACGACGCGGACGACCTCTACGGCACGCTCAAGCGCGAGGACGAGCGGGCGTTCGCGGCCGCGTGCGCACAGCGAGGCGCCGGCTGCACCATCGCTCGCGTCTTCAACCTCTCCGGACCGCACATGACCAAGCCACATCTGTACGCGCTCGGCGACCTCGTCGCGCGAGCTCGGCGCGGCGAGCCGCTCCTGGTGCGCGCGCAGCGGCCCGTGGTCCGCAGCTACGTCGCGGCGGCCGACCTCGTCGGCGTGCTGCTGGGCGAGGCTCTGGGAGAACCGCGCGAGACACGGTTCGACGGCGCGGGCGACGAGTCCGTCGAGGTCGGCGAGTTGGCCGAACGCGTGGCCCGGATCGTTGGCGGCGGGCCGGTCGTTCGCGAGGGGTTCGACCCGGCCGCGGAGCCCGACCACTACGTCGGCGACCCGGCCGTGCTGCGCGAGCTGGCCGGGCGCCACGGCGTGTCGCTCGCGAGCCTCGACGACCAGATCGTCGCGACCGCCGAGGACCCGGCGGAACCGCGGCTGGGCCCGGTCAGCTAAGGGATCACGCGTTTTCTATTGACGGTTTGATGGTGTAGTCGCGGCGCGGGTCGGTCTAATCGAATGTGGGCTGCCCGCTCGCCGCAGCGGCGCGAGCGGCGGTCTCACTCGGCGCCGGCCTCAGCGACGACTGGCTCCTCCAGCTCGCCGGCGACGCGCTCGGAGCGGGCGGCCGCGGCGCGCCGCGTGTCCACCTCCGCTTTGTGGCCGCGGCGCCAATCGATCAGCTCGCGCAGCCCTGTCTCGAGGTCGACCGAGGCCGCGTAGCCGAGTTCGCGGGTGGCGGCCGTGGCGTCGCCAATGCGGTTCTTGACGAACGTCAGGCCCTGCGGCTCGTAGCGGATGCCGAGGTCCGAGCCGGTGATGCGCAGGACCATCTCGGCCAGCTCCTTGAGCGACGTGCGCGTCCCGGTCCCGACGTTGTAGAAGGCGTCGGTCGCGTCGGCTCGCATCGCGCACACGTTCGCCGCTGCGCAGTCGGTGACGTAGACGAAGTCGTAGGCCTGCGAGCCGTCACCGTAGAGCGTGACCGGCTCGCCGCGGTCGATGGCGTCGAGCATCTTCATGATCACCGCGATGTACGCGCCGCGGTAGTCCTGGCGCGCGCCGTAGACGTTCATGTACCGCAGCCCGACGTAGTCCAGGCCGTAGCGCTCGTTGTACGCGCGGGCCATCGCCTCGCCGGCGATCTTCGTGGCACCGTAGAAGTTGCGGTTGTTGAAGGGGTGGCCTTCGGTCATCGGCTCTTCGACCGCGTCGCCGTACACCGATGCGCTCGAGCTGTAGACGAGTCGCGCCACACCATTGTTCACGCACGATTCGAGCACGTTGAACGTGCCACGGATGTTCGTGTCGAACGCCGCTCGCGGGTACTCGTGGCACTGCAACAGCCAGAGCGCCGCGAAATGGAATACGCCGTCCGCTCCCTCGAGCGCGGCGTCCAGGATGTCCGTCTGGGTGATGTCCCCGCCGGCCTCGAAGACACGCACGCGGTCGTCGCGCAGCGCGTCGGCCAGGTTCTGCTCGGTGCCGCGGACGAAGTTGTCGTAGACCACGATCTCGGCGGCGTCGGTGCGCGTCAGCGCGTCGACGGTATGCGAGCCGATGAGGCCGGCGCCGCCGATCACGACGAGCCGCTTGCCGCGGATGTCCATGTGCGCAGCGTACCCACGCCTGCAGCGCTAAATTTGGCCGCTTGAACCCCGCCCGGAAACCGACGGCCATATCAGGTGGTCGGTCGAGCCTGGCGGAGCTGGTCGGCTTGGCAGCTGTTGTCGTCGCGCTCGCCGTAGCGACGGCGCTCGCCTTCCAGCTCGCCCTCTATCGCTGCCGGACCGGGTTCCTCTCGTTCGACGATGAGGGGTTCTTCCTCATCGATGTCAAGGAGTACTTCGCGCACGGGGCGATGTACACGCACGTCTACAGTCAGTACGGCCCCTTCTACGACGAATTCTTCGCCGGCGTGTTCTCGGTTGGTGGCCTCTCGGCGACGCACGATGTCTCGCGCTGGCTGACGGCGGTCTGCTGGGTTGCCTCGGCCATGCTCTGTGCGGGGGCAACATGGCGAGTGACGGGGGAGGGGTGGGTGTCCCTCGTCGCATTCGGTGTGGCCATCCGCATGCTGGGCTGGCAGTCGCTTGCGGGGGCACCGTTCTCTCCGGGTCTGCTCATAGTTGTCCTGCTCGGAGGCATGCTCATGGCGGCGACATTCGCCGAGTCTTCGCCTCGATCGGTCGCGACGGCGTTGGGCGCAGGGGTGGCGTTACTCGCCCTCACGAAGGTGAACGTGGGGGTATTCGCCGCAACGTCACTGGTCATGGCACTCCTCGCCCAGTCGCAGGCGCGTACTCGCACTGTTTCCGCGGCATGGCTCGCCACGAGCGTCATGTTCGTGTTGCTGCCGTTCGCACTGATGGCCCGCTCGTTGGACGAGTCGGTGTTCCGTATCTACGCGCTCCACGTGTCGCTCTCCGCACTCGCCGTCGTGGTCGTCACGCGCACCGTCGGCCGGACCGCCCCAAGAGGCATGAACATACCCGGCGGGTGGGCATTGGCCGCCGGCGGCGTTGTCGTCCTCGCGATCACGGCGATCGCCGTCGGAACCGGTACCTCAGTCCCCGATTTGATCACCGGCGTCATCTTCGCGCCGCTGCAACAACCTGACGTACTGAGGATCGCCCCGGGCCTGCCAGGACGCGTGTTGGCGTTCGACGCACTCAGCGTAGCGGTCGCATTCTTATATGCGGTTCGCCGTCCTACAGGGACGACGCGCGCCGCCCTCGCGGGTGCGGCCGCGCAGTGCGCCGTGGGCATTTTCATCCTGTGCGGCGCGGCCGATCTCTTCGGCGACGTGCCGTTCTACGGTCTCGCGTTCTCTTGGGTCGCGTTGGTGGGACGAGAGCGCTTCAGCTTTGGCGTGCTCCTGGCCACGACGCTTGCCGTCCTCCAAGCGCTCCACGCCTATCCCGTCGCGGCTGCCCATCTCGCATGGTCAGGCGTTCCCATCATCGTGGTCGGAGGAATCTGCTTGGGTTCTGCAGCCGCGACCGCACGGCGCGTCCTCGGGGTGAACGCGTGGTCCGGACGGGCTCGGCTCGCGCTGACGCTCACTTTGATGGTGCCCGCCGTTTGGGTCGTCGACCGAACCATCGTGAGGCCGCGAGTTTCGGCGGAGAATCTGTACCGCGCATGGCGGCCCCTACCGCTTCCGGGAGCGCACGACGTCCATCTCCCACCGCAGTTCATCGCCCAGCTCGTCTCGGTGACGACGTTCCTGCGGCAGCATTGCAAGACATTCGTCAGCCTGCCCGGGCTCGACAGCTTCTACCTCTGGAGCGGGTTACGACCGCCGACCGACTACAACGCCGGCGACTGGACGTACCTGTTCGATGACGGAATGCAGCAGAAGATCGTTGATCGTGTGTCGCGGATTCCGCAGCTGTGTGCATTGCGCAGCGACTTCATCGAGGCGGGGTGGAGGCGCGGTCGGCCGATTCCCAACCGGCCGCTGTACCGATTCATCCGTCTCAACTTTCGCCCGGTGCGGACGTATGGCGCCTACCAGGTCATGGTCCGCCGCGAACAGCCGATAGGGCGCACGACGGTTCGCCCGATGAACCCCGCCTAACCTGCGAACCGGAGCGAGCAGGGAGCTCAGACGACCTGGCTTCGTCACGAGCTTGGCGAGTGCGCGCCTGGTTACGAGCCGGCACTACGTGGAACAAGCCCATGGCGATCATGGCTGCGGTCAATATCCCCGCACGCGCATCGTCGCGAAGCGCAGGCGGATCGTTCCCCCAGGGTAGCCCGACTGGCGGCTGAACGCCACGGTGCGCGCGTTCGGCGCCAGATTGAACGGCGAGCGATAGTCGGCGCCGGCGCCAGCGGCGATCGGAAGCCATGTGCCGTCGTCCGCGTCCGGGATGAAGCGGTATGTGTGGCCCCCCATCCGGACGTAGCGCCGCAGTGGCTTGTACACGATGTCGAGCAGCTTCTCGGGAAGGCTCGAGAGGCCGGTACCCACCACGCGCATCAGCAGCATTTCGCCGCGATGCGTAGCGGGCACGGTCGCAAGCTGCCCCCAGCGCACACTGCTCTCACCAGGCATGGGCCGGACCGGTCCACAGCGGTATGCGCCCCGCTCGGCGAGCTGCCAATTCACGTCGACATAGACCGTCCGGTAGCGACACAACGACTCGAGCGCGGTCCGGGGCGTGTCCCACGGTGACCAAGCGCCGTCCTGTGCGCCTGTCCGAGTGGTCAGTATCAGCTGCGGGGCTCGCCTGTCGGAGCGAAGAGTGTCGCGGTTCAGCCGGTCGATGCGCGGCGTGTACGCCTGGTAGCTCTGGAACAGAGGCAGGGGCCGCCAGCGGAACCGGTAAGCCCAGACGATCGCGGTCTCCACGGGCGCGAGATGGATGGTGCGTCCGCGCACGAGCGCGACGACGCGCGGCGGGACCGCGTACTTGGCGACCATGAAGTTCCGTGTGCGCTCGACATCAGCCCGTCGGTCCGCTGGACGCAGGACCGCCGTGGCAGCGTTCGCCGCGCGGTCCAGCCGTGTGTACGGATCGAGGGCGCGCAACACCGGCGAGGCGTGCGGCGAGGCGAGAGACGCGAGCGCCACTGCGCTGAGGCCGGCCGCCATCACGAATGCGAGCAGCCGGCGACGGCCCGTCCACGACGTCGTGACGACCAACGCGAGCAGCGGGCCGAAGTACTGCGGCGCGTGATAGCCGTCGTGCCGGGTGAACCCCTCCTTCCACCCGAACAGCGCGACGAGCGCCCACAGCGCGATCACGAAGTGACGCGGTCTCGCCGTCCCGACCCACAGCAGCGCGGTCCCGGCCACGAAGACGAGCGGTGCCGCGATGTATTCCCATCCGCGCCCGGGGTCCTCGGATCCAAGCGACAGGCCATAGCCGGAGATCACATCCCGTGCCTGTGTCAGGAAGGGGCCTACCGCCTCCACCGGCTGTCCGAGCGCCAGCCAGAGGCCGAAGAAACCCACGACGAACGCGCACAGCGCGGCTGCGAGCGCGCGCCACCGGCTTTCGTCGAGCATCAGGGACGTGAGGGCGACGACGGCCATCGTCGCGAGTCCCTGGGGTGGCTTGTCAAGGAACTGCACGGCGCCGATCAGGCCCCCCACAGCCGCGGGCACCGCCACGTTTCGCACCTTCAGCCGCCCGGTGACAATCGCGATGGCCGCTATGGCGACGGCCACCAGGACTGCCTGCTGTGCGGCGGCTATCGCCGCCACATACGTGAACGCCGCGGCGCCGACGATTCCCCACGACGCGCGCGCGGCGAGCAGCAGTGCCGCGCACATGGCGAACTGCCAGAACGCCGTGTAGACGATCGCGACGGCGCCCGGCGTCGGCTCCCAGAACTCGGGAGTCGACAGGAAACCGAGCGGGCCGTAGGTGAACATGATGTCCCGCCCGAAGACGAGCCCGTGCTGAGCCGCCATCTGCAGCGCTGCATGCCACGAATAGTCGGTCCCGATCGACGGCATGATGCGCTGCACAGGCCACGTCGCCGCGGCAAGCGCGGCCGCGAGCGCCCAGGGCAGCAGGAGATCTGCCCGCGCCCGGCGGCCGGCGGCCCGGTCGACGTCAGCCGTGGTCACCGGCCTACCCTGGTTTCGCTGAAGGAGTACCGCAGAATCGACCGCGGGTTGCCGCCCTGGCGCTCAAACGACACGCTCCGCGCGCCGGGGGCAAGCCGGAACCCGCGAGGAAGGTCGGCGCGGGACCCGGCGACGATCGGCAGCGGAGTGTCCTCGCCCGACCCGCTCACGAACCTGTAGGTGCGTTGGCCGTCGAGGACGGCATACCGGCGGTACGGTTTGAACAGCAGACCGCGGAGCTTCTCGGCTCCGGCGACGCCGGTTCCGTGCACGCGCATCGTCACGAGCATGTCCGGGGCGCTCGGGGCCGGGACCCGGACGGCCTGTCCCCACCGCGCCTTCGCGCCGCCAAGCGGACGCGGGGGGCCGCAGCGCGAGCCGCTGCGTGCGAGCAGGAGGTACTCGCGGCCCGGCCGGCCGGTGTGGAAGTCGCAGAGCAGCGCGAGGAACGTGCGGGGCGCGTCCCACCCCAGCCAGCGGCCGTCGATCCCGCGACCCCGCTCGTACAGGATCAGGTCGGGTGCCCGCGGCGAACTGGCAAAGCGCGCGTCGAGCCGGTCGAGGTAAGCGGTGTAGGCCAAGTAGGACTGGTACGCCGGCAGCGGCCGCCAGCGCAGGCGGTAAGCCCAAGCGATCGCCGTCTCCGATGGCCAAACCGACACCGTACGGCCCTTCATCGCCGCCAGCATGTCCGCCGGCACCGCGTACTTGGTCCGCATGAACGCGCGGATCGCCTCGACCGACGCGTTGCGCGGTCCTGACTCCACCACGGCGTCCGCCGCGTCCACGCCGTGGTGTGCGCGCGTCACCGGATCGAGGACGTCGCCAAGCGAGTCCTTCGTGGCGCGCACAGCGGCGCCCGCGCAGGCGAGGACGGCAAGCGCGGCGACCACCCGCCGGGCGGTCACACGTGGAGCGAGAACTAGCAGGCCTGCGGCGGCCGCCCCGAAGTAGTGGACGGAGTGCCCGTCGTGGCGGATGAAGCCCTCTTTGAACAAGAAGAAGGCGAAGGCCACCCAGAGTAAGCCGAGCCATGGCCTGCGCCACCACGTCTCCTCGTCCCCCCAGCGCACGGCTGCCAGGCCCGCAAGCGCCGCCAGCGCAGCGGCCGGGTATTCCCACCCGCGGCCGTGCGTGTCGAGGTTCATTGCACCGGCGTAGCCCGAGACGAACTCGCGAACCTGGTGCAGCCACGGTCCCACAGCGTGCACCGACTGACCGGTCGCGAGCCACGCGACGGCGACCGTGGCCATGAAGCCCGCCGCCAATGCGGCCAGCGCCCGCACACGGCGAGGCGCCATCGCGAGGAGGGTCATTAAGGCCAGCACCAGCTCCGCAATCCCGCGCGGCGGCTTGACGAGCAGCTCCACTCCGCCCAGCACGCCGGCGGCGGCGGCCCACGCCTCGAGGCGGGCAGGCGGGCACGGCGTGCGCAACGCGACGACGCAGAGCGCGAAGACCACCAGCGGGAGCTGCTGCTCGGTCGTTAGGTCCGCGACGAACAGCGTCAGCGCCGCCGCAGGCAGCATGCCAAACGACCGGCGCGCGGCGAAGTACACCGTGGAGCAGAGGGCAAGGCGGGCCGCGGCCGCGTAGAGCATCGCCAGCATTCCGGTGGTCGGCTCCCAGAACGTGGGGCTGTCGAGGAAGCCGAGCGGGCCGTAGGTGAACGTCACATCGCGCCCGAAGTCGAGCCCCTGGGAGGCGGCCATGTGCAAGCCGGCCTGCCACGACGGGTCGAGCCCAAAGATCGGGATATAGCGGCCGACCGGCCAGCTCAGGAACACCAGCGCAGCCGGCACCAGCCAGCCGCGCCGCGCCGTCAGTGTCGCCACAGCCGGTACGTCCCGCCGATGCCCGCGTGGAGCCCATCGGTCATCGGGCGGTGCGCGTAGTCGTAGCGCAGCCCGCGCAGGAACTCGCGGTGCTCGTCGGCCAGACGCGGATCGCCGATCGCGAAGCCCCACGACTCGGACAGCGCGCGCAGCTCGTGCTGCGACAGGTACCCGCCGAGGTACTCGGCCTCGAACCCTGCCTGCTCGCACAGCGCCACGAACTCCTCGCCGGAGAAGCACAGGGCGATCGGGCAATCCTCCCCATCGGTCGACCTGCCGAACGCCTCGAGCGTGCTCATCCCGGGCCACGCGCCGTCGCGCACCTGGCGCTCCCATGCGACGTACAGATGCAGCCAGACCGAGTCGCGGTTGTAGACCATCACGCTGCCCGTACCACCCGGGCGCAGGACGCGGTGCAGCTCGCGCAGGATCGCGAGCGGGTCGCTCGTGTGGTGGATCACGCCTTGCGAGGAGACGAAGTCGACGGACGCGTCGTCGAGCGGGATCTCGTGACGCCGGTCGGACAGGCGCACGAGCGAGACGCGCTCGTCGCCGATGCCGTGCAGGGCCAGGCGATGGCGCGCCAGGCGCAGAGCGGTGTCGGACACGTCCATCCCGATGACGCGCCGCGCTTCTGAATGGACCGCGAACCCGACGACATCGTTGCCGGGGCCGCAGCCGTAGTCCAGCACCGTCTCGCCGGCATGGTCGCCGTACAGGCCCGAGAACTCGCGGAAGAGCGGGTACTGCGCGAAGCGCCATTCGAGGTAGCGCTCGGAGCCCCGTGCGGTGATGAACGCCCGCGAGTTGACCGTGTGCCCGGTCCAGTAGCGGTCGACGTCGGCCACGCTGCCGTCCGCCTCGCGCACGGCGGGACCGCGCTTGGTCCGCGCGCTCATGGCCGCCCGCCCCAGCGCGTCACGCGCTCGCGGCACGATTCCGAACCGGAGGACCTTGGCGGCGATGGCGTGCGTGCGCGACATGCGGCGGCCAGGATAGGTGCCGCTATCGTCGCGCCGCACCCATGCGCAGCGACAGCACCCTGTGGATCGTCAGCCCGCTGTACCTCGACGTCGAGGCCTATCTGCGCCTGCGCGTGGCCATCGCCGAGGCGCTGGAGGGCGCCGACCGTTCGTTCGACCGGGTCGTGCGAGTGGTCGTGGACGACACGGCGGGCAGCGACCCCCGCGTGGACGAGCTGCGCGGCGAGGACGGCATCCGGGTCATCGAGCCCCCGTTCAACCTCGGCCACCAGCGCGCGATCGTCTACGGCCTGCGGTCGGTCCTGCCCGAGGTCGCCGACGAGGACACGATCGTCACGATGGACTCCGATGGCGAGGACAGGCCCGAGGATCTCCCGCGGCTCCTCGAGGCACTCGACGCTTCTTCCCTGCCCGATCGAACACCGGTGATCGCCATGCGAACCCGGCGCGAGGAGACGCTGCGGTTCCGCGTGATGTACGTCGCGTTCCGGGTCATCTTCCGAACGCTCACGGGCGTGGTGGTGCGCTCGGGCAACTACGCGGCGTACCGCGGCGCGCTCGCGCGGCGGATCCTCCCCCACCCCCACTTCGACCTCTGCTACTCGTCGACGCTCATCAGCCTCGACCTGCCGGTGGTGGGCGTTCCGTGTGCGCGCGGCCGGCGGCTCGCCGGGCAGTCGCGCATGAACTTCCCGCGACTCGCCATGCACGGCGTGCGCATGCTGATGCCCTTCACCGACCGGGTCGCCACGCGCGCGCTCATCGCGTTCTCGCTGACGTTCGCCCTGTCGATCGTGCTCGCCGTCGCCGTCGTGGGGGTCAAGCTCGTGAGCGATGCCGCGATCCCGGGTTGGGCGACATCGACGCTGATCGGGATGCTCGTGCTCTCGTTTGTCTCGCTGGGCAACTTCATCGTGCTGATCACGATCTTCTCCCAGTCGCGAGGGGTAGCGCTTCAGCAGCTGGACCGCGTCTCCGACGGCCAAGCTGTCGAGCCCTCGCACACGCGCTGAGCTCAGGCGACGATGCAGATGCGCGTCCGCGGCGCGGTCCACACGCGCCACGGCCGGTCGCTGCGGTCCCGCGGCAGGCGCAGCACGCTCCAGCGCGCGCCGTGCGGCGACATGAGCCGCGCGG
>DAINCW010000001.1:29879-34601 GCA_036732205.1 Solirubrobacteraceae bacterium
GGCGCCTGGTGGTCACGGCGATCCTCAGCGGTCCCGGCCTGCGGACGACGACCGTGGACCCCGGCGCCGCGGCGCGTCCCGTTTCCGCGCGTGGGCGACACCCACGCGGCGCGTTGGTCGCCACGAGCGTGAGGCGCTCAGCGGCAACCATCAGCCGGTCCGAACCCCGGCGATAGCCCTCGGCGGCCGTCACGAGGTCGTGCGGGGTGTGGACCGGCGAGCCGTGCTCGTGGATCGCCGCGAAGTAGTCACCTGCCTGAATCGTCGAGACATCGGAGGGCGAGAAGTTCGGCGCGACCACGCCCTCCGTCAGTTCGAGCGCGGCGAGGTCGGGGCGCACCAGGTCGGTGGCCTGGCGGAACTCGTCGCCGCGGCGATAGAGCTCATGCACCTGCACGACTGCCAAGACGGCGACGACCGTCGCGATCGCGGCGGCGACCCAGCGCCGGCGCACCTTCAGGCCGCGGCACAGCTCAACCATCACGAGACAGAGGAAGATCGCCTCCGGGAACAGGTATCGCGGCGTCGCCGCCTCGTAGAGGCGATCAGCGCGCGCCAGGCCCGCGAGGACTCCGAAACTGAGCGCCATGCCAACGGCTCCGGCGAGCCGCGGCGTGAGCACCTCCCGCCGGCGAGCGACGAGCAGGCCGGCGATGACGATCGCTCCGACAGCGAGCAAGGGGGCGCCGGCAGGCGCGCCCAATCCTGTGACCGCCCGCAGGGCCCCGACGCTCGCGTCGACCAGAAAGCCTGGCACGCGTCCGACGTTGCTCGACACGAAGTGCTGCTGGTGGCGCGGGATCCACCACGCCACGTAGATCGCGGCGGGCACGGCCACCACCCACAGGCGGCGCCAACGATCGCGGCGCGCAAGCACCTCGCATGCCGCGCCGACGAGGACCGGAAGCCCGAAGCTGGCGCTGTACAGCGCCATCGTCAGCAGCGCCGCCGCCCCGATGTCCGCGCGGCGCGTGCCACGGTCGAACAAGAGGAACGCTCCGAGGCCACCGATCAGCGCGCCGTCGTAGCCGATCTGCGCGGCCCAGAAGTAGTTGTCTCCACCCTGGCCGACGAATGCGACCGCGAAGGCCGGGACGAGGGCGAGCACGGGCCCGAGACGGGGCCGTGCGAGGAAGTACATGAGCACGGCGCACGACTCGGCCAGGATCGCCACGATCAGACGCAGCGCCCAGAAGGCGGGAAGTCCCCCGATCGCGTAGACGATCTTGAAGAACAGGACCGGAACGGCGCTCAGGTGCTCTCCGGTCGGCACCAGGAACGCGTCCACGGTCCAGCCCCGCCGCGAGAGGATCAAACCCCAGTCGTCGAAGAACGGCAACTGCCCGCTCGTGGCGTCGACCGCGAATGCGACTCCCGCGACGACCATCGCCGCGAGCACGGCCAGCGGCCAGCGCGGCGACGTCGCTTCGCGTCCGGCGGCGTCGTCCATCGGGCTGAGGCTATCGTCGCTCGCCGTGGCCACTCCGAACGTCCTCGTCGTCCACGCCGTGCGCCAGCACCCCCTGCGCGCCACGATCCGCGACCACCTCTACGCCTTCGACCGCCACGCCGAGGGTGACGTCGCGCACCTCAACCTGGCCGTCCGCCGCAGGGTGCCGGGGTGGGCCCGCCGCACCGACTGGGACCTCGTCGTCTTCCACACCTCGTTTCTCGCCACGTTTCGCTGGACGCCCGACGGCGCGCCGTGGCTGCGGCGCCGCGCGGAGCCGCTGCGCGGGCTCGGACGGGTGCGCGCGGCGCTGCCGCAGGACGACTTCCTGCGCTGCGACCTCGTCGCCGACGTCATGGAGGAGCTCGGCGTCGACCACGTCTTCACGCCGGTGCCCGAGTCCGAGCGCGCGAAGGTCTACGCGCGCATGGACCTTGACCGCGTGCGCTTCCATCACGCGCTCACCGGCTACCTGGAGACCGAGGAGGTCGCGCGGATGGAGGGCATCGCCGCGGAGGTCGGCGAAGCCCGCGACCTCGACGTGGGCTACCGCGCGTGGCACGCGGCGAAGTGGCTCGGGCGCCACGGGCAGCTCAAGACCGAGGTCGCTCGCGTCTTCGCCGAGGAGGGCCCGAAGCACGGGCTGAAGGTCGACATCTCCACGCGCGACGAGGACACGCTCTACGGCGACGACTGGTCGCGCTTCTTGGCCCGCTCGAAGTACACGATCGGCTGCGAAGGCGGGGCGTCGATCCTCGACCGCGACGGCTCGCTGCGCGCGGCGGTCTACGCGTATGAGATCGACCACCCGGACGCCACGTTCGACGAGGTCGAGGCCGCGTGCTTCCCCGGCCGCGACGGGGAGCTGGCGCTGTTCGCCATCTCCCCGCGCCACCTCGAGGCGTGCGTGGCGCGCACCTGCCAGGTGCTCGTCCGGGGCGCCTACGACGGCGTACTGGAGGCCGGGCGGCACTACATCGCGCTCGAGCCGGACCTCTCCAACCTCGGCGACGTGCTCGATGAGCTGCGCCGCGACGAGCGCCGCGCCGAGATCGTGGAGAACGCCCACCGCGACGTCGTGGCGAGCGGGCGGTGGACCTACCGCGACTTCGTCGCCTCGGTCCTCGCAGTCGTGCCGTCCCCGGCGGGCGCGCCCGTGCCGGCGGTGGCCAGGGTGCAGGACCGCCTGGCGTGGACGTGGGTGGCGCTGCACCAGCGCGTGATCATGCGCGCGTGGCTCGCCGCGCTCGCCGCGATCCCCGGGCCGGTCAAGCGCCCGCTCCAGAAGCTGGCCATGGCCCGGGCGCAGCGCGCTGCGACATGAGGATCGTCTCGGTCACGCCGGCCAGCCTGGACGGCGACTCGCGCACGCTGAAGGAGGCCACGTCGTTCGCCCGGATGGGGCACGAGTCGGTGGTCGTCGAGGCGGTGCGCAGCGCGCGCCCGCCGGACGACGTCCCGTTCTCGCTCGTCACGCTGCGCTCGGTGGGCGAGTCGCTCGCCGACGACGAGGGCGCCGCTCCGAACGTGGGGCGTGGAGCCGTCGAGCGGCTGGCGGCGGTGTTGGGCCGCGTCGCGGGGCCGCTGTACTTCGTCGTCTCGTTTGCGGCCTTCAACCTGCTGACGGCGCGCCGGCTGCCGGCGGCGGACCTGTACTGGCTGCACGGCTACGAGCAGTTCCCCGCCGTCTGGCTGCGGCGGCGCCCGTTCGTCTACGACGCACACGACCTGTACGTCGCGCTGCCGCACGACGGGTCGCGCCTGGCCTGGCGCGATCGCGCGGTGCACGCCGTGCGCGAGCGCATCGAGCGCGCGTGCGTGCGGCGCGCCGCGGCCCGCGTGACCACGAGTCGCTCGATGGCGGCGGCCTACGAGCAGCGCTTCGGCGCGGCGTTCACCGTGGTGCGCAACGCGCAGGACCGCCGCGTGGCGCAGCCGTCGTCCACGGACGTGCGCGCCGTCACGGGCGTCGGCGACGACACGTTCCTGCTCGTGATGGTCGGCCACCACAAGCCGGGCACCGTCGTGCCGCCGGCGTTGCCCGCGGGCGTGGAGCTGGCGTTCGTCGGCGCCGGCTACGAGGGCACGCCGCCGCCGGGCGTGCACTTCGTCGCGCCGGTGCCGCCCGAGCAGGTCGCGGCGTTCATCGCCACCGCGGACGCGGCCGTGCTGCTCTACGTGCCCGTGACCGACAACTCCCCGACCCAGCTCGTCAACGGGCTGTTCCACGCGGTCGCGGCGGGGCTGCCGCTCGTCCACCCCACCGGGATGGACGCCATCCGCGACGTCGCCGAGCACCACGGCCTGGGGGTGGGCGCCGACCCGGCCGACGCCGCGTCGCTGGCCGCCGCGATCGACACCGTGCGAGCGCGGCACGACGAGTTCGCGGCGGCGGTGCGCAGCGCCCAGGCGGACCTGAGCTGGGAGCGCGAGGAGGCCGCGCTTGCAGACGTGCTCGCAACCGCGGGCTCCCAATACCGTTGACGCCTTCGGATGTGCGGCATCGCCGGAACCGTGGGCGCCTCGCCCGACCCAGCCGTGCTCGAGCGGATGGCTGCCGCGATGGCGCATCGCGGCCCCGACGGGCAGGACACGTGGCACGACGAGCGCTGTGGCCTCGCGTTCCGGCGTCTGGCGATCATCGACCTCGACCGCCGCTCGATGCAGCCGATGCACCTCGACGGGCTGCACCTGGTCTTCAACGGCGAGGTCTACAACTACCGCGAGCTGCGCGCCGAGCTGGAGGGGCTCGGCCACGCTTTCGTGACCGAGGGCGACACCGAGGTGCTGCTGCACGCATGGCGGCAGTGGGGCGAGGGCGCGTTGGAGCGGCTCAACGCGATGTTCGCCCTCGCGATCTGGGACGAGCGCGAGGCGACGCTGACCCTCGCGGTCGACCCGTTCGGCGAGAAGCCCCTGTTCTGGCGCCACGACGGCGGGCGCCTCGTCTTCGCCTCGGACATCCGCGCGCTCCAGGCCGCCGACCCTTCGCTCGGAGCGCCCGACGAGGACGCGGCGGCAGCGTTCGTCTCCCACGGCCTCATGCCGCCGGTCGACCGCTCCTTCTTCGCCGGGGTCGACCGCCTGCCCGCGGCCCATGTCGCGGTTCTGCGCGACGGACGCGTGACGTCGCGGCGCTACTGGACGCCCCAGCCGGCCGCGGTCCCGGACGCCTACGAGGACGCCGTGGCCGCGCTGCGCGAGCTGCTCACCGACTCGATCCGCCTGCGGCTGCGCGCCGACGTCCCGGTGGGCACCTCGCTGAGCGGCGG
>DAINCW010000001.1:34611-35031 GCA_036732205.1 Solirubrobacteraceae bacterium
CTCCAGCGCGATCGTCGCGCTGAGCGCCCACCTCGCCGGCGACCACCGCCGCCACGCCTTCACCGCGACGTTCCCTGGCTACGAGCGCGACGAGTGGGCCTACGCGGACGCGGTCACCAAGGCCGCGGGCGTCGTCGAGCACCACGCCGCGCAGCCGACGCTCGACACGCTGTACGCCGACATCGAGCGCTTCGTGCGCGACCAGGAGGAGCCGGTCCTCAAGCTCAACCAGTACGCCCAGTGGTGCGTGTTCCGCAGCGCGCACGAGGCAGGCGTGACCGTGCTGCTCGACGGCCAGGGCGCCGACGAGCTGTTCGCCGGCTACGCCCTGACGCGCGGCTACGCGCTGCGCTCTCTGGGGCCGGCGGCCGTCGCCCGCGCCTACGTGCGCGAGCCCGAGGCGCGCGGCCCGCTGCGCCT
>DAINCW010000001.1:35041-35662 GCA_036732205.1 Solirubrobacteraceae bacterium
TCGGCCTTCTCGTGATACTTGAGAATTACCCGTGCCCGCTGCGCCTCGCGCTGGCCCGCGACGTGATGCCGCACGCGGTCGCGACGCGCCTGCGCCGCCGCGACGCGTCGCCCTACGCGTCGGCGGCCGCCGCCGACACGGGCGCGAGCCGGCGTCCCGAGGAGCCCGACTGGGCGCCCGACGCCCATCCGCTGGAGCGCCAGCTGCTGCGCGAGGCGTTCTTCGTCAGCCTCCCCCAGCTGCTGCGCTACGGCGACCGCAACTCGATGGCGTTCAGCCGCGAGGTGCGCCTGCCGTTCCTCGACCGGCGTATCGCCGAGTTCGCGCTATCGCTGCCCACGGAGTTCCTGTTCGACGGAACCCTGACCAAGCGCGTGCTGCGCGACGCCGTGCGCGACCTCGTGCCGGCCGAGATCCTGGCGCGCACCGACAAGGTGGGCTTCGAGCCGCCGCAGGAGCAGTGGCTCCAGTCGGAGGCCGGGCGCTCCTGGGCCGCGGGGATCCTGCTCGACGACCGGGCGAAGGCGAGCGGGCTGTTCGCGACGCAGACCATCGAGGCCGACGTCCGCGCCGGAACGTGGCGCGACCCCGATGCCGTCTGGCGAGCGGTCAACGTCGAGC
>DAINCW010000001.1:35672-49894 GCA_036732205.1 Solirubrobacteraceae bacterium
GGCGCGACGCGTTCGACCCGGCGCGCCGCGCGGCGGCCGCGTGACCCTCGCGCAGCGCGCCACAGGGCGCGACAACAACTTCGACGTGCTGCGCCTCGTGGCCGCCGCCATGGTGCTCGTCTCGCACTCCTACACGCTGACCGCGACCCCGGGCTACGTGCAGCAGTTCGGGTCCACCGAGCCCTACGCCCAGCTGACGGGTGACACGCTCGGGGCGGTCGGCGTCTCGATCTTCTTCGCCATCAGCGGCTTTCTCATCGCGCGGTCATGGACGCTGACGCCGCGCGCCGGCACATTCGCCGTCAAGAGAGGACTTCGTCTGCTCCCGGCCGTGGTGGTCGCCGCGGTGCTGTGCGCGTTCGTCCTGGGGCCGATCGCCACCACGCTGCCGGTCGGCGCCTATCTCTCGAGCTCGTCGCCGTACCTCTACGTCGTGAAGAACCTCGGGCTCTTCGAGCACGGCCTGACGCTGCCCGGCGTCTTCCCGCTCAACGACGTGCGATTCGCGATCAACGGCTCGCTGTGGACCCTGCCGGTGGAGGCCGCCTGTTACGTCCTGGCCGCGGCGCTCGGCATCGCCGCCCTGCTGCGCCGGCCCCGCGCGCTGGCGTTGCTCGCCATCGCCTGTCTCATCGTCGCCTCACCGATCGTGAACATCGACTCCGTGTTGCGTGGGCTGCGCGGCGACTCCGGCCTGACCTTCGACGTGACGACGCTCGTGCGACTCGTCGCATGCTTCGTACTCGGCGCGTGGTTCTGGGCCGCGCGCGACCGGATCGTCCTGCGCTGGGCCTATCTCGTGCCGCTGCTGGCGCTGTGGGCGCTGTCGTGGAACAGCGACTGGCAGGCCGTGACGGCGAGCCTGGCGATCGCCTACCTCGTCCTGCTCGTCGCCTACTGCACGCCGCGTGCGCTGCGCGCCCTCGTGCGCCCCGGCGACGTGTCCTATGGGCTATACATCTACGCCTTTCCGGTGCAGCAGCTCATCGAGTGGCGGTTCCTGTCGCACGGCCAGAACATCTCGGCCGGGGCGATGATGGCGCTCGCCTTCCCGCTCACCTACGTCGTCGCACTCGCGTCGTGGCGGCTGGTGGAGGTGCCCGCCCTCGAGCTCAAAAAGCGCCTGCGCTAGAACAGGCGACTGTCATGGCCTCCTCCATCCGACGCGTCGACTGGCGCCTGGCCGCGATCATCGTGGCCGGCGCGACGTGGACCGCATGGTTCGCCCTGCGCTGCAAGGGCTACTTCATCCAGCCTGACGAGCTGGAGTACGTCAAGCAGTCGCGGCTGATCGCGCACCAGTTCTTTCCGGTGACGCCGGGCCAGCGGTACTTCGCGTCGTGGTCGGAGCTGCAGCCGATCCTGCTCGCCCCCGTCTGGGCGCTGCACGACGTGAATCGGGCGCACCAGCTGATGGGCGTGGTGAACGCGGTGATCATGGCGTCGGCCGCGATCCCCGCGTGGATCCTCGCTCGGCGGGTCACCGCAAGCCGCGGCTGGGCCACCCTCGTGGCGCTCCTCACCGTCGCGGTCCCCTGGATCGCCGCGGCGGCCACGATGATGAGCGAGGTCTCGGCCTACCCCGCCTTCCTGTGGGGCTGCCTCGCGGTGCAGAACGCGATCGCCCGGCCGTCGTGGCGCGCGGACCTCCTCGCGCTCGCCGGCGTAGGGCTGGCGTTCAGCGCCCGGCCGCAGCTGATCGTCCTCGGCCCGGTGCTCATCGCCGGCGCGTTGCTCCACGAGCTGCGCTTCGGCCCGCCCCACGCCGGCGACACGCTGGACCGGCGCCGGACCCGTCTCGCGCTTTCGCTGCGACGCCACTGGGTGCTGGTGGCGACGGTCGCCGTCGCCCTGGCGCTCTACGTCTTGGTGCAGCCCGATCTGTTCGGCGGTTACGACCAGGACCGGGTGACGGTGAACCCGCTCGGGGCGCCCGGGCTGTGGACGTCGACCCGCGAGGTCCTGTCCTACGTGGTCGTCGGCGTGGGGCTGCTGCCGTTCGCGCTCGCGCTCGCGTGGCTGGTGCTCACGCTCGTGCGCCCGGCGGGTCGCGACCAGCACGCGTTCGCGATCGTCCTCGGCGGAGCAGGGCTCGCGCTCACGCTGGCCGTCGGCTCCTTCATCGCCCGGTACACGCCGCAGGGCATCAACAGCCGGTACCTCTTCTACCTCGCTCCGCTGCTGTTCGTGGGCATGGCCGGGTTGCTCGCCGAGCGCCGCCGCGCGACGCTGCCGCTGGCGTTCGGCGGCGTCGCGACCGCGTTCGTCGTCTTCGGCGCGAAGCTCACGCAGACCGGGCCGTCGCTCGTCTCACCCGACCAGACCTTCCACACCGTGCTCACGGGCCGCGCGTACCAGGTCGGTCACTGGCTGGGAGCCCCCGGCCTCGAGTTCCCGAAGGCGCTCGCGGTGCTAGCCGGCGTGCTGGTGATCGGGCTCGCGGTCCTGCGCCGCTTCGGCCACGGCTCCGCCGCGGGCGGCGCGGTCGCGGCCCTCGTCCTCGCCTGGTGCGCCGCGAGCACCGGCTACACGCTGGTCAAGATCGCCGACACCCAGCGCAACGTCGACCCGGCGTTCGTGTCAGGCCGGTCGTGGGTGGACGACGCGCTGCCAAAGGGCGCGAAGGCGCAGGTCATCCTGTCGGGCCTCGGCGACCCCGCGGCCTCGGTGGGGGCGTGGTGGGACATCTCGTTCTGGAACGCGAAGGTCGACCGTTCCGAGGAGCTGCCGGGCGTCGCCGAGCTGCAACAGCCCTACCCGGAGTTCTTCGAGACGAACAACGTCGGGACCTTCCAGCCGCTCGCCGGACGGGTGGGCGACGCGACGGGCGCGGGCCTCGGCAAGGGGCCCTGGTACGTGCGAGGCGCCCCCGACCGGACGTTCGGATTCCGTGACTCGTCCGTCGTGGCTGAGCAGTACGGCATCCAGCTGATCCACGTCAACGGGTTCCCGCGCGCCGCGTGGCGGCTTCAGGCGCCGTACGACACCGGCCTGATGCCCCCGGCGACCGCGAGCAAGCTGCTCGTGTTCCCGGACAACCTGACGGGCAGCGAGCGGCAGCGCGTTCGCATCGTGCTGACTGCCAATCCGGTGGCGCCGCAGCCCTGGCGGGTGCGCCTCGCGGTGCCGGGCGCCGGCGCCCGCACGATCCGCGTCCCGGCGAAGGGATCGGTGACGGCGACGGTCGACGTGCCGGTGTCGGGCGGCGGGGCGACCACCATCGGGTTCCTGACGCTCGGACGACCACTACCGCTGGCCAGTTCGTCGAACACGATGCCGGGCGTGCTGCCCGCGTCGATCACGACGCGCGTCCTGAGCCACTCGGCCTGACAGATGCGCTGCGCGAACTCGTGCAGCTCCTCCGACTATGGCTCGCTTCTGCGACGCCTGAACCAGGCGCGCAAGGACCTCCGGAACGAGGGCGAGGACTCCGACTTCTCGAAGTAGAAGATCGTCTGCGGCAACTTCGGCAGGGTGCCAGGCGCAGGGAAGCGGTCGCGCGGCGTGGGGGCCGGGGGTGTGTTGTCCTGAGGCGGTTCCGACACGCTCATGAGGCTAGCGCCGCAGCGGTCGCCAAGCCAGTGGTTTCGACCACCAGTGAGGCAAGCGCCAGCCCGAGTTAGGTGAACGTCCATTTCACCCCCCTATAGGCATGCAAAATGGACGTTCACCTTCCGACGTGGGACCCGGCCTGCTCCTAGCGCAGCAGGCTGCGCACGACGCGCCAGTAGGCCCGCAGCGCCGGGCTGACAACGGACGCGCGGCCCAGGTACGGCGACGACAGGTCCGCCTCGAGGCCGTCGGCGAACTCGGCCGGCGAGATGCGCCGTTCGAGCTGGATCGCGCGGCGCTCGCGCAGCAGCCGCGGCAGGGCGCGCAGGACGTCCACGCTCGCACCCGCCTTCGCCCCCGCCCAGCCGCCCGCCAGCGCGGCCACCCAGATCGCCACCTCCGTCGCCGCCAGCGCCGGCGCCAGCAGGACGAGCAGTGCCGCCGGCCAGCAGCGCAGCACCGTCGCCCAGCGGTTGCGCTCCAGCATCCGCCACTTCAGCGCGCCCTTCGCGAAGGAGTAGTCGTGGTCCACGCGCGCCGTCGGCTCCACGCCGATGCGCTCGCCGCGCAGCCGCAGGCGCAGCGAGAGGTCGACGTCCTCGTGGTACATGAAGAACTCCTCCGGGAACCCGCCGAGCGCCTCCCACGTCGCCCGTGGGATCGCCAGGCAGGCGCCGGACACGAACCCGACCTCGCGCGGCGCCGCGGCCGACGCTCCGGCAGCCGGCTCGCCCGCCTCCCCTGCCCACGCGAGGCCTGTGAAGTGCACCACGCCACCGCTGGTGTTGACGACGTCGCCCGCGACGACCAGGCCCATCCACGCCGCCCACCCGCGCTCCGCCACCCACGGGCGCTCGATCGCGTCGCGAAAGTCGGGCTGCGGCACGGAGTCGGGGTTCAGCAGCAGCAGGAGCTCCCCCCGCGCCGCCGCCGCGCCCTGGTTGCACCCCGCCGCGAAGCCCCGGTTGTCCGGGTTTGCCATCACCTGAGCGCCCAGTCGCCGAGCCTCCTCCGCGCTGCCGTCCGTCGAGGCGTTGTCGACGACGATCAGCTCGTCGCCGTCGCGCAGCGCCAGGCCGCGCACGAGCGCGTGCAGCGCAGGCGCGTGCTCGTGCGTGACCACCACCACCGAAAGCGTCGCCGGGTCCACGGCTTCTACAATGACCGACCCACCGGCACCGCGGCTCCGCGGCGCGCAACTTCGCCGGTGGGCCACCGTCATGAGCACCGTGCGACCCGATTTCACCCACCTCGCGGTCGTCCCCGCGTACAACGAGGCCGCCACCGTCGGCGACGTCGTCGCGCGCATCCACCGCGAGGCGCCCGAGTGGGACGTGGTCGTCGTCGACGACGGCTCGACGGACGCGACGGACGCGATCGCGCAGGATGCCGGCGCCCGTGTCCTGCGCCTGCCGTTCAACCTCGGCATCGGGGGCGCGGTCCAGGCCGGCTTCGTGTTCGCGGCTGAAGAGGGCTACGACGTCATGGCCCAGATCGACGGCGACGGCCAGCACGACCCGGCCGAGCTCGACGCGCTCGTCGACCACATGCGCCGCCATCCCGAGCTGGACGTCGTGTGCGGCTCGCGCTTCCTCTCGTCCGACCACGACTACCCCGCACCGATCAGCCGCCGCACCGGCATCCACATCTTCGCGTTCCTGCTGTCGCGGTTCGTGCGCCAGCCGATCAGCGACCCGACGTCCGGCTTTCGCATCTACAACCGGCGCGCCATCCGGCTGTTCGCGCGCGACTATCCGCACGACTACCCCGAGGTCGAGGCCGTCCTGATGCTCCACCACCATCACCTGCGCATGGAGGAGATCGGCGTGCGGATGTTCCAGCGCGGCGGCGGGGTGTCGTCGATCAGCTCCGGGAAGTCGGCGTACTACATGGTCAAGGTGCTCCTCGCGCTGTTCGTCGGCATGGCCCGGGCGCGGCCGATCCCCGAGCCGGGATCGCCGGCGCCGGTCGCCGCGGAGACGGGGATCTAGCGCATGGACTCCAAGGTTCAGGTGCTCGCGATCGTGGGCGCGGCAGGCCTGCTCCTCGTCGTGCTCGAGCTCGTCCGCCGCCGCCGGCTGCTCGAGCGCTACGCGCTCGTCTGGCTGTTCTGCTGCGTCGTGCTGCTCGTGCTGTCGATCTGGCGCGGCGGCCTCGCGAGCCTCGCTCACGCCATGGGCATCGCGTCGGGGCCCAACGCCCTGTTCTTCATCGCGTTCGTGTTCGTCCTCGTCTTGCTCCTCCACTTCTCAGCCGCCGTCTCGCGCCTGGCCGACCAGTCGAAGGTCCTCGCCCAGCGCCTCGCCCTGCTCGAGGAGCGCCTGCGCCACCACGAGCAGCCGCCCGTCGCACGGGATGACGCTGACGGGGTGTCCGGCGGGCCCGCCTACGACGCCCAGGTCGTCGAGCCGCTCGAAGCCGAGCGCGCCGCGACGCGCCACTGACCGAGGCTCGTGCGCGCTCGCCTGGCCGTCGTGCCCCGGCCTCTATCCCTGCTGCTCGCGGTCGCCGCGATCCAGTGCGTCGCGTGGTCGGTCGTCATCGCGCCTATGAACGGCCCGGACGAGTCCGCGCACGTCGCGTACGTGCAGCACCTGGCCGAGACCGGTGACGGGCCGAGCTTCAACAGCGTCGGCGGCGAGCAGTCGACGGAGGGGCACGCGGCGCAGGCGTGGGGCGACCTGTTCGCGACGGTCGGCAACGTGGCGGCCCGGCCCGGCTGGACGCAGGCCGAGCAGGACCGGTTCGCGGCCCTCGAGCGCTCGCTGCCCCACAGTGCGCGCACGGACGGCAACCAGGCCAACCCCGTGGCCCAGAACCCGCCGCTCTACTACGCGTGGAACGCCATCCCGTACGAGCTGTTCCGTAGCGGCTCGCTGTTCACCCGCATGGCGTTCATGCGGCTGTGGAACCTGCCGCTGCTGCTCGCGACGATCGCCTTCACGTGGCTGGCGGCCGGTGAGGCGTTCGGGCGCCGCCGCCTGGCGCAGACCGTGGCCGCCGGGGCGGTCGGCCTGCTGCCGCAGCTCGACTTCATGAGCGGGGTCGTCAACCCGGACAACCTGCTCGCCGCGGCCTGGGCCGCGTTCGCCTGGCTGGCGCTCGCGGTCCTGCGGCGTGGCCCGACGCGGGGCACGGTGCTCGGACTGGCGGCGGCCGCCGTCGTCTCCGTGCTCACGCACGGCCGCGGGCTGGCGATCCTTCCGCCGACGGTGCTCGTGCTCGCGATCGCCTTCTGGCGCGTGCGCAGCGGCGAGCGCCCGCCGAAGCTGCTGCTCGCGGGGAGCGGACTCGCGGTGGTCGCGGCGACGGCGCTCGCCTACGCGTACTCCTCGGCGCACGGCGGGGTGTCGAGCTTCGGCGGCGAGATCTCAAAGGCGGCGGGCCACAGCTTCGACGTTGGCCAGTTCGCCGAGTACGTCTGGCAGTTCTATCTACCCAAGCTGTCGTTCATGGCACCCAAGCTAGGGCCGCCGTTCGGGTACCGCCAGGTCTATATCGAGGAGTTCTACGGGACGTTCGGGTCGCTCGAAGTGCTCTTCCCGCGCGGGGTCTACGACGCGTTGCAGTGGGCGTCGGGCATCGGCCTCGCGGCGCTCGTGGGGGCCGTCGTCGCCGCGCGCCACGCCCTGCGCCGGCGCCTCTCGCAGGTCGCCGTGCTGGCCACCATGCTGCTCTCGACGTTCGCCCTCCTGCACCTCAGCGCCTACCGGGACCTGCTCGCGTCGCCCGAGCCCCTGCTCCAAGGCCGCTACCTGTTCCCGCTGCTGGCGCTCTTCGGGCTGGCGATCGCCCTGGTGTGCGACGTCCTGCCCCGGCGCGCCGGGGCGGTGCTGGCGACGGGCCTGCTCACCGCGGGCGTGCTGCTCGACCTCAGCGGCCTCGGGCTGAGCCTGGCGAGGTTCTATGCGTAGGGCAGCCCTCGTGCTCGCCGCGGTCGCGTTGCTCGTCTGGGCGGCACTGGCGGCCTGGCCGTGGTTCACGAGGACGCGTACGCCGTTCACCGGCACGCCGTCGGTGTCGCCGTTCTCGAAGGTCAGCCCGGTGCGGCTGGGCGCCGGCTCACGGGCGTGCCTGAGCGACGTCGCCCTGGAGCCCACCACCCGGCGCGTCGTGCTCACGACGACCGAGATGCGGGGCACCGGCGGCCCGCTGCGCGTCACGCTGGCGGCGCCCGGCTTCCATGCGGGCGGGACCATCGCCGCCGGCTTCGGGCGGCTCTCGTCGATCGTCGCCCTCGTGCCGGCTCCGCCGCGGTCGGTCCTGGCCACGCTGTGCGTGGCGAACACGGGCCGTCGCACCGTCGCCCTGGTCGGCAGCGCCGAACGGCGCACGCTGTCGCGCCCCGCCACCAGTGTCGACGGCCGCCCGCGGCGCACGCAGCTCACCGTCTCGCTCGTCGAGAACCGCGACGCGTCCATCCGCCAGCGCCTGGGCGCCGTGCTGCGTCACGTGTCCGCGTTCCGGCCGTTTCCGTTCAACCGGATCGGGCTGGCGCTCGTGGCCCTGCTCGTCATCGTCACCGTCCCGATCGGCGTCGCGCTGGCGCTCTGGCGCGCGCTGGACGAGGATCCCCGCGAGCCGTGATCCACGTCGGGCTGAACCTCATCTTCCTGGTGCCGGGCGAGACCGGCGGCATGGAGGTCTACGCGCGCGAGCTGACCGCCGCGCTGGCCGCGCACCCCGGGCTGCGCCTCACCGCGTTCGTGAACCGCGAGACCGAGCTCGAGGAGGATGGCCCCTGGGGCGGGCGCGTCGCGGTCATCCGCGTCCCGGTGAACGCCCGCAACCGGATGGAGTGGGTGCGCGGAGAGCAGCAGCTCCTGCCGAGCATGGCCGAGCGCGCGGGCTGCCGGATCGTGCACAGCCTGGCGTCAACGGCGCCCCTGCACGGGGACTTCCTGCGCGTGACGACGATCCACGACCTGATCTTCCGCATCTATCCCGCCGCGCACTTCGGCTTTCGCGCGGTCGGCATGCGCGCGATCGTGCCGCTCGGGGCGAAGCGCTCGCACCGCGTCATCGCCGACTCCCGCAGCACGCGCGACGATCTGGAGCGCCTCTACGGCGTCCCGCGCGAGCGCATGGACGTCGTGCCGCTCGCGGGGCGGTTCGACGACCTCGTCCCGCCGCTGCCCGAGCCCGAGGTGCGAGAGCTCCTGGCCCTCGGCGATCGCCAGATCGCCCTGAGCGTCTCGGCCAAGCGCCCGCACAAGAACCTGCTGCGCCTACTGGAGGCCCTCGCCCTCATCGAGCCCGCCGAGCGCCCCGTCCTGGTGATCCCGGGCTACGCCACCCCGCACGAGGCCGAGCTGCGCGCCCGCGCCGCGAGCCTTCGCATCGAGGACGACGTCCGCTTCCCGGCGTGGCTGCCGACCCCGGCGCTCGAGGGCCTGTACCGCGCGGCCGCGGTGTTCGTGTTCCCGTCGCTGTACGAGGGCTTCGGCCTCCCGGTCCTCGAGGCGATGGCCCGGGGTGTTCCCGTGGCGGTCTCGGACCGCAGCTCGCTGCCGGAGGTGGCCGGCGACGCCGCGCTGTACTTCGACCCCGAGCGCCCCGACGCGATCGCGGCGGCGATCCGCCGGCTCCTGCGCGACCGCGACGAGGCGGAACGCCTGCGCGCCGCCGGCGCCCTGCGCGCTGCCCGCTTCACGTGGGAGGCGACCGCCGCCGGCACCATTGCCGCCTACGAGCGCGCACTCGGCCATCCCCTCGAGCTCGCCGCCTGAGCGCAGTGGCGCCGCGCATCAGCGTTCTCATCGGGGCGTATCAGAGCGCTGCAACGCTGCCACGGGCGATCGAGTCGATCCTCGCGCAGACGGTCTCAGACCTCGAGCTGATCGTGGTCGACGATGGGTCGACCGACGGCTCGGCCGCCGTCGCGCGAGAGGCCGCGGCGCGCGACCCGCGCGCTCGCGTCCTCGAGATGGGCGCCAACGTGGGGATCGCGCGCAGCCTCAACGCCGGGATCGAGGCGGCGCGGGCGCCGGTCGTGGCCGTTCAGGACGCCGACGATCACTCCGAGCCGGAGCGCCTCGAGCGCCAGCTCGCGCTGCTCGACGAGCACCCGGACGTGGCGGTCGTCGGCGTGCGCATGCACGAGACAGACGGGGCCGGCCGCGCGCTCGTCCCGCGGACGTCCTTCGCACCCGGTGACGTCGGCGGCGTGCTCCTGCGCTTCAACCCGATCCCCAACTCCGCGGCGGCGTTCCGCCGCGAGGCGGTGCTCGCCGCGGGCGGCTACGACGCGGCGTTCCGCTTCGCGATGGATCTCGACCTATGGCTGCGCCTGGCGGACGCTCACCGGATCGTCACGATCGACGAGCCGCTCGCGACGCGGGTGATGACCGGCTCGAACGTCGCCGCGCGCCACGAGCGGGCGCAGATCGCCGAGGGGCTGCGCATCCAGGCGCGAACGCTGCGCCGGCGCCGCACGCTGCGCGGACTCTCGTCGATGGCGGTGGTGGCGACGGCCTGGGCGACGCCACCGGCGCTCAAGCGCGCGCGCCGGCGCGCGCTCGGGCAGGCGCCGTGAGGCGGCCGGCCCCCAGCGACTCGTAGACGTCGCGCGTCCGGTCGACCAGCCCGGCGACCGTGAAGCGCGTTCGCACGCGCTCGCGCGCGGCGGCGCCGAGGCGCTCGCGCTCGGCCGGGTCCTGGGTGAGGGCGGCGAGCACGTCCGCGAACGCGGCGCTGTCGCCCACCGGGCACACCACGCCGGCGTCGCCCACCGCCTCGGGGTTGCCCGGCCCGTCGGACACGACCATCGCCAGCCCGTGACCCATCGCCTCCAGGACGGCAAACGACAGGCCCTCGCGCTCGGAGGGCATGACGAACACGTCGGCGGCCGCGAGCAGCCGATCGGTGTCGCGCCGAAAGCCGATCACGCGCACGTCCTCCTCACCGGCGGCCACCGTCTCGGGCGCCAGCGGTCCGTCTCCGGCCACGACGAGCGTGAACGGCAGCCCACGGCGGCGCACGTCACGTGCCGCCGCGACGGCGGTCAGCGGGTCCTTGCGCTGCTCGAGCTGGCCGAGGAAGAGACCCATCACCTCGTCCTCCGCGATCCCGAGATGGCGGCGCACCTCCACCCGCTCGCCCTCGGGGCGCCGGGGGGGCAGGTCGATCCCGTTGTGAACGACCACCAGCTTGCGGGCGCGCTGCTCGCCGCAGATCGCGGCGAGCTCGATGCGCTCCTCCTCCGACGTGCAGATCACGCGTCCCGCCGCGGCGACCACGGCGCGCACGCCCTCGCGCGCCACCACCCCGCGCTGGCCGCCCACCCGTCGCAGCAGGTGAAGCCCGTGCGTCGTCGCCACCGAGGCGCTGCCGCGCAGCACCGGCAGGGCGAGGACGCTCGCGACGTCGCCGTGCGAATGCACGATGTCCGCGCCGTGCGCGCGCCGCATGAGCTCAGGCCACCGCGAGGCGATCGACGGCCCGGCCATCGCGGCCGTGCGACTGCGGCTGAGCAGCACGCGCTCGTGCCGGTACCCCTCCATCCGCTCGAGGGCGTCGATGTAGGTCTCCGCGCCGCCGCCGGCGTGGGGCAGCACGTGGACGACCGTCCTCATCGCGTCAGCGATCGGTGCGCCGTAGCCCCAGGATGCTCAGCAGGAACGATGAGAAGAAGACCTGGATCCCGATGATCACGAGCGTCGCGGCGAGCACGGCGAGCCGCTCGTCGGACAGCGAGCCGAACCCGCGGTTGGCCCACGTCACGATGATGACGACGCCGGTCGCAATCCCGACGAAGAGCACGGCGCCGCCGAGCATCAGCCCGTGCTCGAGGCGGAACCGCGCCCGCATCCGGTCGAACCACGGGTCCTTGTCACCCATGAAGTACGTGCCGTACGCGTGCGCACACAGGCCGAGCGTGACGACCTGCACGCCGACGATGAGCAGCAGCGCGCCCCCGATCATCGAGTGCAGCTGGAACGTGCGGCCGAACAGCTGGACGTTCGTCACCGCGACGATCGACACAACCCCGCCGAGCGCCGAGAGGACGAAGCCCGGCAGCACGAACAGGTGCGTCGGGCTGTGCACGAGCAGGAAGCGCAGGTGGCGCCATCCGTCGCGGAAGCTCGACAGCTTGGACTCGCCGCCCCGAGGGTGGTACTCGATGGGGAACTGGCGGATGTCCAGGTTCTCCTTCGCCGCGCGGATGACCATCTCGGAGGCGAACTCCATGCCGGTCGTGCGCAGGTCGAGCGTCGGCAGGATGTCCCGGCGCAGGCCGCGCATGCCGCAGTGGGCGTCGTTGACCCCAGTGCGGAAGAAGACGTTGAGGATGCCGGTGAGCACCGGGTTGCCGACGTAGCGGTGCAGCCACGGCATGGCGCCCTTGTGGATGTTGTCCATCCGGTCGCCGATGACCATCTGCGCGCCCGCCTGGAGATGCTCCACGAACCGCGGGATCTCGCCGAAGTCGTACGTCAGGTCGGCGTCGCCCATGACGATGTACTCGCCGCGGGCGGCGGCGAAGCCCGCGAGGTAGGCGCTGCCGTAGCCGCGCCGCGGCTCGTGCACCACGCGCGCACCGGCGTCGTGGGCGAGCCGCGCGCTGTCGTCGTCGGAGTCGTTGTCGGCGACGATGACCTCGCCGGACAGGCCGGCGGCGTCGAGCGCGTGGCGCGCGCGCCGGACGACCTCCTCGATGTTCTCCGCCTCGTTGAGGCAGGGAATCACGACCGAGACCAGCGGCGTGGTCGTCTCGGGGGCAGCGGCGAGGGCTGTCGTCTCGACGGTGCTCATCGCAAAGGGAACGGGCGGCGGATGCAAAGGTCGCGCCGCGCGTGCGTGCGACCGCCCATTCTAGAGGCCCCGCGGCTGATCTAGCCTGGGGCGGACGATGCGCGTCCTGCTGGTCTACGACTGCCTCTATCCGCACACGGTCGGCGGAGCCGAGCGCTGGATGCGCAACCTCGGCGAGCGGCTGGCCGCGGCGGGGCACGACGTCACGTACGCCACCCTGCGCCAGTGGGACCGTGGCGAGGCCCCCGACGTCGCCGGCGTGCGCGTCGTGGCGGTCGGGCCGCGAATGGCGCTGTACGGGCGCGGCGGGGCGCGGCGCTTCCTGCCGCCGATCGTCTTCGGCGCCGGCGTCGCCTGGCACCTGGTCCGCCACGGCCGCCGCTACGACGTGGTCCACACCGCGTCCTTCCCGTACTTCTCGCTGCTCGCCGCGGGCGCGCTGCGGCGGTTCGGTGGCTACCGCCTCGTGGTGGACTGGCACGAGCTGTGGACCCGGGAGTACTGGCGCGAGTACGTGGGCGCCGTCGCCGGGCGGGTCGGCTGGACGGTGCAGCGGCTGTGTGCGCGCCTTCCGCAGACGGCGTTCTGCTTCGCCCGCGTCACCGCCGGACGACTCGCCGAGGTCGGCGTGCGCGGGCCCGTCACCGTGCTCGAGGGACAGTGGGACGGCCGCCTGCGCGCGGAGGGCCCAGCCCCGGCGGAGCCCGTGGTCGTCTTCGCCGGACGCCAGATCGCCGAGAAGCGCGCGGAGGCGCTCGTGCCGGCGCTGGCCTGGGCGCGCGAGCGGGTGCCCGAGCTGCGCGCCGTGCTCTACGGGGACGGGCCGCGTCGCGAGGCGGTCCAGCGCGCCGTGGACGAGGCCGGGCTCGGCGGCGTCGTCGAGGTGCCCGGCTTCGTCGACGCGGCGACGCTCGATGCCGCGTTCGCGAGCGCGCTCTGCATGGCGCTGCCCTCGCGGCGCGAGGGCTACGGCAAGGTCGTCATCGAAGCGGCGTCGCGCGGCGTCCCGAGCGTCGTCGTGGACGAGCCGGACAACGCGGCGGTCGAGCTGGTCGAAGACGGCGTCAACGGCGTGGTCGCCGCGTCCGCGGAGCCCGAGGTGCTCGGAGCCGCGCTCGTGCGCGTGCACGAGGCCGGCCCGGCGCTGCGCGACTCGACCGCGCGGTGGTTCACGGCGAACGCCGAGCGCCTGTCGCTGGGCCGTTCGCTGGAGACGGTGCTGGCGGCGTATCGAACGCCCGCAGCCACAGCTCGAGATTGAGCGCGCGCCACAGCGCGTCGGGGTCGCGCCATGTCCCCGCCCGCGCGTCGGCCTCCAGCGCGGCGCGGTCCAGCCACCCGGCGCAGCGCACGCCGGGGTCGAGGAGGACCTCCTTCGCCCGGTCCGCGAGGACCGGCTCGCACAGCCACCGCGCCTGCGGCGTCTCGAAGCCGACCTTGTCGCGGCGGTCGAGCACGCGATCGGGGACGACGCCGCGCACCGCGGCGCGCAGCACGGCCTTCGTCACGCCGTCGCGCATCAGCGCGTCGGGCGGGAGCGACAGCGCGAAGTCGGCGATCCGGCGGTCGAGGAACGGCAGCCGCACCTCGCGCGAGTGCGCCATCGAGTCGCGGTCCGCGTAGCGCAAGAGCTGAGGCAGACTCGTATGAAACGCCTGGCGCAGCAGCTCACGCGACAGCGGGCCGTCGCCGGGCAGGCCGCCCAGCCCGGGCGGCTCGACGGCGACCGCGGCGGCGACGGCGTGCGCTGAGGCGTAGGGGCTCGCGAGCCGGCGGCGATACGCGCGGCGCGCGGCGCGGGGCAGGCGCTCGACGCCCACGGCGCGCGCGGTGGCGCGGTCGCCGCGCAGCAGCGCGCCGGCGACGGCCAGCAGCCCGCGCCCGCGCACCACGAACCCCGCGAGCGGCGGGGAGCC
>DAINCW010000002.1:0-3724 GCA_036732205.1 Solirubrobacteraceae bacterium
CCACCCCAACTCAGCAATTGCTGAGAAACCCGACATATGGTCCGGTAACTCAGCAGCTTCCTCTCCCTCGAAGCCCGTCGTTCGTCGCGCCCGAAGGGGCGCTCACCCAGCTTCCACGGCAGGCCGCAGGGCCACGCGGAACCGGTCCGCCTGGGAATGACACCTAGAGGCCGCTAACCGCCGGCCACCACCGTCCAGGGCACGACACGACGGTCGGTGACGAGGCCGGCCGCGACGTAGGGGTCCTCGTCGGTGAACGCGTCCACCTCCGCCGGGTCGTCCACCGCAAAGGCGATCGCCGCACCCGAAGGGGGAGCCCCGGTCGCGCCGGCGATGACGATTCGGCCCTCGTCGTGCCAGCGCGCGACGAGGGCCAGGTGCGCCTCACGGTGCGGCGCGCGGCGCTCCACGATGTCCTCCACGTAGTCGTAGAGGAGGAGGTGGAGCCGCCGCGCCTCGCCCACCGCGTCAGCCGCCGCTGACGCAGTCGTTGAAGCCGAGCTTCTTGGCGACCGCGTCGTTCTGGGCGTTGAACTTCTGGAACTGCGCCTCGGCGGACTTCAGCGCCGCGGCGTCCTTGGCCTGGGCCGCGCTCACCATGGTCTGGAACGCGATTCCCGCCTCGGCGAAGGTCGTCAGGAACTGGGTGTAGTCGGCCTTGTGCGCCTTGATCGTGTCGTTGCTCGCCTTGACCTTGCCCATGCGCGTCAGGCCGTCCTTGATGATGGGCAGCGCCTTCGCGCCCTTGGTCGCGATGTCGGCCTCGCTGCTGAGCTTGAGCGACTTGAGCTTCGTGTTGGTGTCCTTGCAGATCTTGTTGATCTGACTCTTGACGTCGGTGCTCGAGCCGCCGCAGCCGGCGAGGGCGAGCAGGCCGGTCGCGGCGCCGGCGGCCAGAAGACGGTGGGTCACGGGGATGGTTCCTCTCGTTGTCGGGGGCGCTCGGAGCACCCAGCTCGGGCGCGACCCTACCCGGGGCGCGAACCGCCCGCCAACCTCAGCGCCGGCGCGACCGCGAACGGCCCGGCGACCGCGGCCGCCCTGAGACGCGGGCCGCTGTGCCCATGCCGCGCTCGAGCTCGTGGCCGATCGCGCTGTCGACGCGATCGGTCATCGCGATCTGGAACATCGCCAGCAGGGCGTCGGCGGCGAGCGGGCGCAGGCGCTCGAAGGCCGCCTGCACCTCGGGCCAGCGCTCGTCGGGCTGCCCATCGTCGACGAACGGCTCCCAGACCTCCTCGAGGAACAGCTGGACGTAGGCCTTCGCCACGCCGTCGGCGTGGCGGTGCAGGCGCTCCATGACCGCGATCAGCACCCTCGGCTCGATGCCCATCGAGGCGAGCTCCTCGGCCGCCTGCGCCAGCCGAGGGCTGCGCTCCTCGTAGCGGTCGTCGCCAATGGGCCGCATGAACCCGAGGCGGATCGCGCTGTCGAGCAGCGCCGGGTCGGCCTGGTCGCCCCACCGTTTCGCGAGGTCCTCGAGCGAGACGAACTGCGGCTCCTCCTCTTCCCACGAGCTGCGCAACGCGCGCGTGAAGTGCAGGACGTCGCCGGTCGAGCCGCCCGCGCCGTCGATGAGCTTGCGGATCGCCTCGAGGTTGAAGCCGTCCGCCTGGAGCTCCTTGATCAGCTCGATCCGGGCGAGGTGCTCGGTGCCGTAGAACCCGGTCCGGCCGCGCACCACCGGAGGGGGCAGGAGGCCACGTGACTGATGGGCCCGGATGTTGCGCACCGTGAAGCCGGTGCGGCGCGCGAGCTCGTCGATCGAGAGCTCGTCGTACTCCGTGAGGTCGGTCACGGATGTACCTTACTCCGTTTCATGTGACATCGAATCGTGTAACACTCCCGTCAGCTTCGAATCGCAACAGGGAGAGATGACCGATGCACAGTCTCGTCGCCACCATCGCCGCAAAGCCCGCCGGAGGCGCAGCGCTCGATCAGATCGTCATCGCCACGGCGATGGCCTCGGTCGTCACCGCCGGCCTGTTCTGGCTGTGCCTGGGGCACCGCAGCGGCAGGGTCCCGCACCTCACGCGCCTCGCGAACCTCAGCGAGCGCGTCTCCGGCCTGCCCGGATGGGCCGCCCTGCCCAGCGGTGTCGCCGCCGTGTTCCTCCAGATCGCGCTGTTTGGCATGTACTGGGACATCTCCCTGCACATCGACCAGGGCCGCGATCCGGGCCCGCTGGCCAACCCGGCGCACTACTTCATCCTCGTCGGCCTGTTCGGCGTGTTCGCCGCCGGTGTGCTGGCGATCTCGCTGCCTCTCGGCGAGCGCCCCGGCCGTGCGGCGATCCGCATCCGCGACGACTGGTACGCCCCCGTGGGCGGCGTGCTCATGACCGCGTGCGGCGGCTTCGCGCTGCTCGGCTTCCCCCTCGACGACATGTGGCACCGCATGTTCGGTCAGGACGTGACCCTGTGGGGCCCGACGCACCTGATGCTCATCGGCGGGGCCGGAATGTCGCTGATCGGCCAGGCGATCCTGCTCGCCGAGGGCATGCGTGCCCGCCCCAAGGGCATCAGCGCCGCCGCCGGTGCCCCCGGCGGGCGCCTCGGGCAGGTCATCACGCCCGACCGCGTGACGTTCCTGCGGCGCATGGGCCTCTCGGGCGGCCTGCTCATCGGCCTCTCGACGTTCCAGGCCGAGTTCGACTTCGGCGTGCCGCAGTACCGGATGATCTTCCAGCCCGTGCTCATCGTGCTCGCCGCCGGCATCGCCCTGTGCTTCGCGCGGGTGTGGATCGGGCGCGGCGGCGCGATCGGCGCCGCGCTGTTCTTCCTGGCCCTGCGCGGGATCATGAGCCTGCTCGTCGGGCCGGTCCTCGGCGAGGTCACACCGTCGCTGCCGCTCTACCTCGCCGAGGCGGCCTGCGTCGAGCTCGCGGCGTTCATGCTCCTGTCGCGGCGGCCGATCGGCTTCGGCGCGCTGTCGGGCGTGCTGATCGGCACCGTCGGCTTCGCGAGCGAGTGGGCGTGGAGCCAGTTCGCGATGCCGCTGCGCTGGCAGGGCGACCTGCTGCCCGAGGCGCTCATCCTCACCGTCGGGGTCGGCGTGTGCGCCGGCATGACCGGCACGCTGATGGGCCTCGCGTTCCGCAACAAGCTGCCGTCGGTCCGCCTCGCCCGCGCGATCCCGGCGATCACCGCGGTCGTGGTCATCGGCGCCTTCGTCGACGGCCTGATCGTCACGACGCCGAAGAACGCGACGGCGACGGTCGCGCTGCACGACGTTCGCGGCAACGCGAGCAACCGCACCGCTCAGGCGACGGTCCGCATCCATCCCGCGTCGCTGGCCAAGGACGCCAACTGGATCACGATCACGGCGTGGCAGCACGGGCCGCTCCAGGTCGACGAGCTGAAGAAGATCGGCCCGGGCCTGTACGCGACGCACAAGCGTGTGCCCCTGTTTCGGGACTGGAAGTCGCTCGTCCTGCTTCAGAAGGGCCGTCAGGTGCTGGCATCCGCCGTCTACATGCCGAGCGACCCCGCGATCCCCGTCAAGGGCATCCCGGCCGTCGCGCATTCGACGCGGCCGTTCGTGCACGACACGAAGCTCCTTCAGCGCGAGGTCAAGCAGGGCGTCGCGCCCTGGCTGTGGACCACGGCCTCGCTGATCGTCGGGTTGCTGTCCCTGGCGTTCCTGGCGAGCCTCGCGTGGGGCGTCGGCCGCCTCGGGCGCCGCACGGGCCCCGGCGGCGAGCCGCCGGCCGACTCGCCGGCCC
>DAINCW010000002.1:3734-19270 GCA_036732205.1 Solirubrobacteraceae bacterium
GCCCGAGCCTCGCTTCGCCGGGCGTCCGGCGGCGATCGGCGCGGACTAGCTCCGGCCGACGATGCCCGCGCGATCGGGCACCGTCATCACGAACGTGCTGCCCCCGCCGGGCGTCGCATCGACGCGGACCGCGCCGCCGTGACGCTCGGCGATGCGCTGGACGATCGCCAGGCCGATTCCCGTGCCCTCGTAGCTGTCGCGCCCGTGGAGGCGCTGGAACATCTTGAAGATGCGCTCGTGCGTGGCCGGATCGATCCCGATCCCGTGGTCGGCCACACGGATCTCCCAGCCGCCGTCGTTCCGCGCGGCGTCGATCTCGACCTGCGGCGGCTCGTCCGGCTGGGTGAACTTCAGCGCGTTGGAGACGATGTTCTGGAGGGCCTGGGACAGCTCGCGCCGGTCGCCGTAGAGCGTCGGCAGCTCGCGGACGTCGACCTTGGCGTGCCGCGTCTCCACGCTGGCGCGCAGCGCGGCGAGCACCTCGTCGACGACCTCGTTGAGGTCGACGTCGCCGACCTCCGGCCGGGCGCGGCCGATGCGCGAGTAGCTGAGCAGGTCGTCGATGAGGCGCTGCATGCGCGCCGTGCCGCCGACCGCGTAGTTGATGAACTCGTCGGCGTCGCGGTCGAGCCGGCCCGCGTAGCGCTGCTGGAGCAGGCGGACGAAGCTCGCCACCGTGCGCAGCGGCTCGGACAGGTCGTGCGACGCGACGTACGCGAACTGCTCGAGGTCGGCGTTGGACCGCTCGAGCTCGCCGGCGTAGCGCGCGAGCGCCTCGCTGGACTGCGCCAGCGCGCGCTCGGCGGCACGCGTGCGCTCGCGCTCCTGCTCCGAGCCCGACCGCGCTCCCTCGTTGAGCCGCCACGCCGTGATCGCCGCCGCACCCGCCGCGGCGACGAAGCCGATGTGGATCGCGCCCCACTTGCCGTGGTGGCCGTCCTCGAACACCGCGCCGGGGCTGAGGTTGCCGAGGAGCACCTGGTGGACGACGACCGCGACGGCGGCAGCGATCAGTGGCGCCCACTCCTCGTAGAGCGTCAGCAGCACGATGACGACGAAGACGTGGAAGTACGCCTCGGTCGTGCCGTTCCAGAACCAGACGACGGCGCCCGAGGCGCTCAGCAGCCCGAGCGCGACCGCAGTCGCGGCGAGCGCGCGGCGGTGGCGCCCCGCCACGCCGAGCGCGGCGAGCGCGGCGAGCAGCGCGGCGCAGAGCAGGCAGCGCCACGCGGCGAAGCCCTGCGCCAGCCCGAACGCCGGCACCGCCACGACGTGCGCGACGAGCAGGCCGACGAGGAACCGATGGCGGCGCTGCCACTGCTCGTCGGGCAGCGTGCCGCCGCGCGGCAGTGCCTCGCGCACGCGGGCGGACAGCGACGAGCGCTCGACCGCCGGCGGGAGTGCCGCAGGCGACGGGTGGGGGTGGACGGCCATCCTTGGCTAACCAATTCTGGGGACTACCCCTCCCCAGAACCCGCCACAATGGAACATTCGTCCACCCGGCATGCCCGCGCAGGCAACCGGTCGCGCCGGCACTCTCCCGGGTACGCTCGTCGCGATGGGTGAGGGGACGGACCGGGTCACAACCGACGAGGAGGACTGAGGCCTGGACGCGGAGACGCTGGAGCAGCTTGCCGACCTCATCGTGACCACCGGCGCGAACGTCCAGCGCGGACAGATCGTCGCGCTGGGCACCGAGCCGGGCAAGGAGGCGATGACGCGCGCGCTCGCCGCGAGCGCATACCGCCACGGCGCCAAGTTCGTCGACGTCCAGAGCTTCGACCTCCACATCAAGCGCGCGCGGATCCTGTACGCGGCCGAGGAGGATCTCGAGTACGTCCCGCCGTGGTACGGCCAGCGGGTGCTCGCGCTCGGCGAGCACCGTGCGGCGCGCATCGCGATGTCCGGGCCGGTCGAGCCGCGGCTGTTCGAGGACCTCGACCCGGAGCGCGTCGGCCGCGACCAGCTGCCGTTCCTGCCGGAGGCGATGCGGGTCGTCAACGACCGCACGACCAACTGGTGCGTGGCGCCGTGCGCGACGCCGCAATGGGCGCAGCTCGTGCACCCCGACGCCGATCCGGCGCAGGCGCTCGAGCGCCTCGAGGACCAGCTCCTGCACATCCTGCGCATGGACACCGACGACTCGGCCGCCGCATGGGCGGCGCGCGCGGACGACCTCGAGTCCGCGGCCGGCCGGATGAGCGAGCGCGGCTTCGCCGCCGTGCGCTTCCGCGGCCCCGGGACCGACCTGCGCGTCGGGCTGCTGCCGACGTCGCGCTGGATCGCCGGCCGCATCGAGACCGTCGGGGGGATCGTCCACATGGCCAACCTCCCGACCGAGGAGGTCTTCACGACCCCCGATCCCGAGTCGGTGTCGGGCCACGTGCGCGCGACGAAGCCGCTCGTGGTGGGCGGCACGACCGTCGAGGGCCTGCGGATGGAGTTCGAGGGCGGCCGCGCGGTGAAGGTGCAGGCCGACAAGGGCGGCGAGGTCCTGGACGCGCTGACGCGGCGCGACGACGGCGCGTGCCGCCTTGGGGAGGTCGCGCTGGTCGACCGTGAGGGGCGCATCGGCCCGCTGGACACCGTTTTCTTCGACACGCTGCTCGACGAGAACGCGGCGAGCCACGTCGCCCTGGGCGGCGCCTACGCGATGGGCGTCGGCGACGACGACCGCGAGCGGATCAACCGCAGCCAGATCCACATCGACTTCATGATCGGCGCGCCCGACGTGGAGGTCGACGGCGAGCTGCCCGACGGCACGGAGGTCCCGGTCCTGCGCGACGGCGCGTGGGCCCTCGGCCGCTAGATTCCTCTCGCCGCTTGACCCTGGAGAGGTGCCGGAGCGGTTGAACGGGCGCGACTGGAAATCGCGTAGCGGGGGTCAACCTCGTTCGAGGGTTCGAATCCCTCCCTCTCCGCTGAAGCAAGCGAGCATTTGAGCGGCTTCGTGCTCGTTCCAGGGACGCGTCTCGCGCTCCAAGACGCTCAAGCTGGGGCGCTACAGACTGGTGATCACGGCCACGAACGCCGCCGCGCAACGCTCGACGCGGCGGTCGATCAGCTTCACGATCGTGAGGTAGCTAGCCGGAAGGCGCCGGCGCCAGCGCGCCCGGGAAGTAGCGGACGCGGACGTGGTCGCCGCGCTCGTTCTCGCCCATGAAGCGGAACTCGGTCGGGAGCCAGAGGGCCAGGTTGTAGGCGCGCTTCAGGCCCTCGTTCTCGATCTCCATGATCATGCCCGCGGCCCGCTGGTCCTGGCCGGTGACGAAGCGGTCCTGCAGGTGGTCGCGGGCCATCATCGACAGCGCCACGCCGATGTTGCTCTGCCGGTGCGCAGCCGCGACGAAGACGCGGTAGTACCAGAGGTCCATTCGCAGCTGCTCGTTGTGCTGGAGGTAGACGCTGGAGATGCCGACCGGGTCCCCGGCCTCGTCGGTGGCGATGAACAGCATCTCGTCCACGCGTCGCTGGGCCTCCTCCGCCCCGACGACGCCTTCGCGGGCCCAGAGGTCGATCACGGCCTGCGCGTCGACGGCCTCCTGCTCGGGGAAGAGGTGAGCCCGGTAGCGGCCCTCGAGGTCCCAGCTCGCCATCACGCGGGACTCGCCCGGGGCGATCCTTGCCTGCCGGAAGTACGCGATCCGGACCTGGCGCCCGTCCGCGAGGTAGCCGGCGTAGATCATCGCCGGATCGGCCCATTCGGCCTCGGGGCGGCGCTGCATCTCCGCCGGTTCCGCGACCAGCACGCAGAGCCCGATCGGGCCGTCTCCGCTCGCGTCGAACTCCGCCTCGAGCGCACTGAACGCAGCGCGGATCATCGCCGCTGCGGCGTCCGAGACGCCCGGCGACAGGAAGTTCCGATAGATCCAGAAAGTCCGGCCGCCGACGCGGTCGACGCCCGAGGGAAAGACCGAGTTGACGCCGACGATCTCGTCGGCGTCGTCGAGCAGCACGCAGACGACCTCGGTCAGGCGCTCGCGCGCCGCGGCCTCGTCGAGGGCGCCGTGGCCGGTCCAGAACCGCACGAGCTGCTCGGCCCGCTCGCCGGTCAGGCGGCCGCGGACGACCTCGATGAGTCCGTGGACGGAAGGGTCGGGCATGGCGGTGAACCGTATGGCTCAGGCACGAGCGATGAGGTAGTGCCATTCGTTCTCGAGCCGGTAGCTGCCGCTCGCGGTGCGGTACGGCGCCAGCCCCTCGATGATCGCGGTCCGCACCGCGTTCTCGTCCGAGCTTCGGAGCAGCTCCACGACCAGGCCTGGCGCCAGCATCATCCGGGCGAGAGCCCCCTGCGGCGGATCGCCTCCTCGTAGGTCGGGGCCTGCTGCCCGCCCCGCTTCTCGCACGGCCTGCGTCGATTCGGTTCCGATTTTGGACGGGGCCGCCTCGGCGACGCCCGCGGCCGGCACGCTGCGTGCGGTGTACCACTACCGCGTCACTGTCAGCGGGCCCGCTCCGGCGGTCGATGCGATCACGGCGGAGCTGGCATGCGTCGGCGCCAAATCGGTGGAGATCGCGGACCCACCCTTCCTGGTGATCGCGAGCGCCGATCCGATCGAGACATGGGAGGCGACGACGAGGCGCCACCCGACGGCCGTCCTGGGGATCGAGTGGTTCGAGGCGCTCGACGACGAGTTTGTCCAGCTTCTCGTCGAGAACGGGCACACGACCGAGATGTCCCACCTGCCCATCCTGCCCGACGGCTGGGGCGGGTGGCACGACGAGGACGGCGAGCCGCTGGACGAAGGCCTGTTGCGGCGGGCGGCAAGATCGGTCGAAGCACAGCGGCTGCGCCGCGACCCGGGGACGCTGACCGGCGGCCTTGACACCGGGGCCACGATGGGCAGGGCGCTGGGCCGGCTGTGCTGTCGCGTGGAGCCGACGATGTTCGGCGAGCCGTCGCGTGACGCACTCGACGCCATCATCGAGGTCGCGGTCTTCGCGCTCTGGATCAGCGCGTCGGCGCAGCCATCGGGCCAGGCCGAGTGCGAGTTCGAGCACGCCCTGTGGCTCACGCGGGCGGTACTGCACGCCGGCCGCGACGAGTTGTGGGACCAGCCCGGAAACGCTTCCTGGAGCGAATGGCTCCAACTGCTCATCGGCGCGGGCAGTGGTGTCATCGACGCCGCTTGTCACTGCTGGTACGAGGCCGAGACCGAGGCCCATGCCGTCGCGGCCGAGCATGGGGGAGCGCCGCCGGATCAGCTGACCCTCGAGGCTCGGTCACTGCTCACCACCTGCCTACAGGCCCTAGCGCTGTTCGATCCCACGCTCGGCCATACACCTTCGGAGGTGTAGGCTCATGTGTATGCGCACGAACATCGAGATCGACGACGAGGTGATGCGCGAGGCCCAGCGGCTGACCGGCGTGCAGACCAAGCGGGAGACGGTGGACCTCGCTCTGCGGGAACTGGTCGCCCGGCACCGGCGGCTGGGCATCCTCGATCTGCGGGGTCGCGTGCACTGGGAGGGCGATCTCGGCGCGAGCCGGCGCGGCCGGACGTGATCGTCGTCGACACCAGCGTCTGGATCGACTTCCTCGCGGGTCGCCGAACCCGTCAGGCCCGGCGCTGTGCCGAGCTCATCGAGCGTGGCGAGCCCGTGGCGCTTACCGACGTGATCTTCGCCGAGGTGCTCCAGGGCCTGCGGTCGGAGGAGGACGCCAGCGAGGTCGAGCGTCACCTCCGTGCCTTCCCGATCCTGCGACTCGAGGGCCTCGACGACTTCGCGCTCGCGGCGAGCCTCTACCGCGAGGCTCGCCGGCAGGGCGTGCTGCGCCGCAAGACGCTCGACTGCCTCATCGCCGCTCCGTGCGTGCGAACCGGCGCCCCGCTCCTGCACGCGGACTCCGACTTCGACCGCCTGGCCTCGTGCTCGGCGCTTCGCGTCTTCACCTGAGGTCCGCCTCAGCTCACCGAATACGTCGGCAGGATCGACTCCGGGCAGGACGGGATCCCGGGTGCGAGGCTCAGGGCGTCGTCCGGGACGTTGTGACTGGAAATCGCGTAGCGGGGGTCAACCTCGTTCGAGGGTTCGAATCCCACCCTCTCCGCTGCTGATGCTTTTTCGAGCTGGTTCGCGGGCATCGGTACGGTGGCGGCGTGATCGATGACGCCGTGATCGCCGATGCGGCCCGGACGCTGGCGGCGAACGCGAGCTCGCCCGCCCGGGTCGTGTTGTTCGGGTCGCGTGCTCGTGGTGAGGGCGGTCCCGAGAGCGACCTCGACTTTTTGGTGATCGAGGAGCGCGTCGAGGGCAAGGCCGCGGAGATGGTCAGGCTGCGCGCCGCGCTGCCGCCGTTGGGGGTGCCGGTCGACGTGGTGGTCGTCTCGGCGGCGGACGTGTCAAGGCGGGCCGGCGTGGAGGGGACGCTGATTCATCGGGCGCTGACCGAGGGCCGGGTGCTCGTTGAGCCCTGAGCGCGAGGAGGCGGAGATGCTGCTTCGCAAGGCGCGCGAGGACCAGACCGCAGTGGTGAGGTTCGCCGCCGACACCGCACTGTCAGACGCAGTCATCGGCTTCCACGCCCAGCAGGCGATCGAGAAGGCGTTGAAGGCTGTGCTGGCACTCGAGGGCATCGCGATCCCGCGAACTCATGACCTCCGTTTCCTGCTGGAGCAGCTCGACGCCGCGGGCGTGGTGGTCCCTGATGCGGTGCGTGCCGGCCAGACGATGGCTCCCTGGGCGGTCGAGTTCCGCTACGGCGACGTGGTCGACGATGAGCTCGAGCGCGATGCGGCCGTGCGGCTCGTCGCGGAGGTCACCGGCTGGGCAGCGGCTCGCTTCGCGGATCGATGAGCGCAGTTAGGCCCAACGAGACGCTTGCTTGCCCGCGATTGCCGGAGCGCAGGCCCTTCGGGCAGCAGTAAGCGGGCCCCGTCGTGCCCTAGCTCGGCGGCGAGCTGGTCGCGCGCCTCGAGCACGGCTTCGAATGTGGTGGTCACGCGCTCGTGCCACCCGCCGGTCTCTTCGTAGGTTTTCGACCGTGAATCCTGCCTGCTCCAGCAGAGGACGCAGGTCGGGCGCTGGGTCGGTCCCGTAGACCGGTAGCGATGCAGCGCGCTCGGGATCAAGCGGTAGCCAGCGCCGCTGCTAGTTCGTTGCGCGACGAGCGAGCGTCATGCGCGGAGGCGGCGATGGAGCGCTCGGATGCGCTCGCGGAACTCCGGGTTCAAATACCGTCCCCTAATCCCCGCTGACCGAACGAGGTGGGGCGAATCGACGTGCCTGCCGGCCGCATCGAGCGTGAGGTTATACTCGTTGGGTATGACTGCTCGAATCGGTCCTAAGGGACAGGTCGTCATCCCCAAGGCGCTGAGGGATCACGTCGGCCTGCATCCCGGCGATGAGGTCGACTTCGACCAGCGAGGCGACGAGATCGTGATCGTCGCCCGGGCCGAGCCCAGACGCCTGGGCGGACGCTTCGCGCAGAGCGGGATGTCCGAGCGCCTGCTGGCCGACCGGGCGCGCGAGCCACGGTGAGCGCCTGCCTCGACGCCTGGGCGATCCTTGCGTGGCTGGACGGCGAGGAACCGGCGCTCACTCGCGTCGACGCGCTGGTGGCCACCGCCCGTCCGGTCGTCAGCTGGGTGAATCTCGTCGAGGTCCTCTACCGCGTCGAGCGAGACCACGGTCGCACGGCGGCGGACGAGACGCTGACGGCGTTGAGGAGAGTCCTGGCGCCCGACCTGCCTGGCACCGCGCGCATGGTCGAGGCCGGACGATTGAAGGCGCGCATCCCGATTGCGCTCGGCGACTGCTTCGCGCTCGCGACCGCTTCTGCGCACGGCGTACCGCTCTGGACCGGTGACCCCGACATCCTCGATCGCGACGACGTGCCCTGCGAGACAAAGGACCTGCGGCCACCGGGCCGGCTCCACGGTCGATGACCTCGGGATAGAGGTTCGAATCCCACCCCCTCCGCCAAGCGGAACGCCCCGGATTCTGTTGGGTCACCGAGGCGCTCTGTCCGCTTTCCCGTCTCGCGCTTGACATTCCTCGCCTTGCGGCTCAGGACATCTGCGCGGCGTGGTCAGCGAGGCTTGTAATGATAGCAACAAACTGTGTTGCAGGCAACCCCTCAAGCTCACTGGTCGGCGGCTTGAGACGCAGGCTCGTCGGTCGCGGCGGCAGGCGCCGCCGCCTCTTTCATGGTGGGCGTCGCGACGACAGGAGTGCCGTCGCCGTTGAGCGCCTTCAAAGATGACTGGATCAGGTCGAGCGGGAAGGGAAACACGATCGTCGAGTTCTCGTTTCCACCAATCTCGCGGAGAGTCTGCAGGTAGCGCAGCTGGATGGCGACCGGGTTCTGGCTGATCAGCTCGGCAGCTTCAAGCAGCTTGGCGGCAGCCTGGAACTCCCCCTCGGCGTCGATGATCTTTGCGCGGCGCTCGCGCTCGGCCTCGGCCTGGCGCGCCATCGCATGCTGCATGCTCGCCGGGATCTCCACATCCTTGATCTCGACCGTCGTGACCTTGACGCCCCAGGGCTCGGTCTGGTCATCGATGATGTGCTGGAGGTTCTCATTGAGTTGTTCGCGCTCGGAGAGCAGCGTGTCCAGTTCGGCCTTGCCGAGCACCGACCGCAACGTCGTCTGGGCGATCTGCGACGTCGCGGCGGCGACGTCTTGAATCTCGACTATCGACTTGTTCGGGTCGACGACATGGAAATAGGTCACCGCGGTGACGCGCGCGGGCACGTTGTCGCGTGTGATGATCTCCTGGGGAGGGATCTGCTGGGTCACCGTGCGCAAGCTCACGCGCACGAGTCGGTCGACGAAGGGGATCAGCAAGACCACACCGGGCCCGCGCTCGTCGACCAGGCGACCAAGCCGAAACACGACACCGCGCTCGTACTCGCGCAACACCCGCACCGACGCTGCCGCCAGGGTCAACCCCAGCAGCAGGCCCGCGCCGAGCGCGATGAGAAAGATCGCCAGGATCATGGGTTCAGCTCCCATTCTTCGGCCTTGCGCACGCACACGGTCAAGCCGGTGACGCGCTCAACGACCACCTGATCGCCGTCGTGCAACACGCTTCCTGCTTCGAGCAGGCTTGGCTGCGCACGCCAGAGCCCGCCATCGACGTACACGCTGGCGGGCGCGTCGCCAGCTCGCATCACCCCGAGGTGCCCGACCATCGCTTCGGGCCCGGAGCGCGGGCGCAGCCGCCGCACCTTGAGCAGGCCGCGCGCGGCGACCAGCAGCCCGGCAGCCGACGTGGCCGCGACGCATGCGGCCGCGACGAGTACGACAAGCAACCCGGCCCCAGAGCCCAGCAACAGCAGCGTCACCCCGGACACGAGTGCAACGAACGCTGCGCCACCGATGAGTCCCCCGGTCGTGAGGTGCGCCTCGGCCAACACCAGCACGACAGCAACCATAAGCAGCACAACACCGAGAGCAAGCATCAATTCGATGCTACTCCTCCGCCGAACTGGCATTACGAGATGCTTTGCTGACGAAGTCTGCGCCAGATCGCGCGTCGTGATTGATCAGCGGCCGGGCACGCAGGTGTGGTAGACGCGCACCGCCGTCAGGCGGCGGAGACGGCCGTGGGTGCGCACCAGCACGTCGATCCGGACCCGGAACACGCCGCGCGGCTGGCCCCGCAGGTTGATGGTCACCCGGCGCGCGACGGCATGGGGCAGTCGCTGCGGCCGTCCGTTGATCGAGATCCGCACCCCCGCCACGCGCACCCCCCGGCGGTGACCGATGGTCAGGGTCAGCCGCCGCCGGCTCAGGCAGGCCTGGGTGCTCGGCCCCCGCACGAACGCCGGCACCGCCCCGATGTGGTCGGGGCGAGGTGGTCGCGCCCCGCCCCCGGGCGTGCCTGACGCCGCTGTGGTCAGGGGCGTCTGCGGGTCCGGAGGCCCCTGATAGACGTGATAGCTCCCCCCGGCCGGATAGACGTAGGCCTCCCGTGCCGTGCCGCGGTCGAAGACCTCGACGCGCGCTCCCTGGGCCAGGATGTCGCCGGGGGCGCCGGCCGGGACGAACACGACGGTGGCGTGCCGGCGGTCGCCGTAACGAACGGGGGGTGAGGTGGCCTGCAGGTCCAGCAGCGCGTGGTCGGGGTCGTAGGACAGGCTGTGCAGGTCGCCCGTGATGGCCAGCGGGAAGGCGCGGTCGACGAACTTCAGTCGGCCACGCTGCGGGGTCCCGGCCCCGAACGGCTTGGTGTAGACCCCCCAAGAGTCCTCCTTCCACAGCCACAGCTCGCTGCTCAGTCCGTATTGGTCCTGCAAGGCGTAGCTGCGCCGCAGGACCGTCTCGTCGTCGGAGGGGCTGTTGCCGAACTCCCCCACCCACAGCGGCAGGCCGAGGTGCTGGGCGTCGGAGATCGCGCTGCGGTAGCCGCCGTCGTCGGGGAAGAACCGCTGCCCCGTCAGCTCCGCGTCGCCGGTGAACACCCCCGTGTAGACGTGCGGCGCGTAGACGACGTTGGGGTAGGAGCTGTAGGCCGACCAGGGGGTGACGATCGCGCTCTGGTCGGTGGTGTCGCGCGTGATATTGGGCTCCACGAAGAACAGCTGGTGGAAGTCAGGCACGTCGTGGACGACGGTGTTGACCACCTTGGCGTAGAAGGGGAACAGCTCGCTGGCGTCCATCGTCGGCGAGGGATTGAATCCCGGCGAGGGCTCGTTGATGATCTCGTAGCCCGCCACGGTCGGGTCGTTGCCGAAGCGCCGGGCGAGGGCCGAGAACATGTGGGCGTAGTGGTCCTGAAGCCCAACGCCGTCGGGGGCGGGGGCGTTGGCGTAGAGCTTCTGAAAGTCCTCCTGGACGGCGTCGTCGAGCTCGCGCACACCGCCCGCAGCGCACACGGGGCTGACGTACACGCTGGCCCACGGCGGCGCTCCGTCGAAGCCCGGCATGGTGCTGAAGCCCGGTGGGCAGGTCTGGCCGTCGGGCGAGTAGATGTACTTGCTCCAGGCGTCCTGGTGTGCGTCGATGACCACGTAGATGCCCTGGGCCCTCGCCCAGTCGACGACTTGGGCGATGCGATCGAGGTAGACCGAATCGATGCCGACCGGCGTCGGTTCGAGCAAGCTCCAGGAGATGGCCAAGCGAATCGAGTTGAAGCCCAGCGGGCGCATCTGTGCGAAGTCCAGCTCGCAGACCATGACCGCCCTGACGTTGACATCGGTGGAGGGGCAGGCGCCGTCAGCAAACGCCGCTGGCTCGTTGGGATAGAAGGGCTTGAGGCTCGGGCGAAAGTAGTCGCCCAAGCCGTTGACGTTGACCCCGCGCAGCAGAATCTGGCGGCCCTGCTCGTCGGTTATCTGGGGCAGCGCGGCGGGCCCCCCCACGGCGCCGACGTGCAGGAACCCCAGGGCGCGAGCGGGGGCGCCCGCCTGGGCGCGGGCGGCGGCCGGTGAGAGCGCGAGCGCGAGCACCACGACGACGGCGGCCGGTGCGCGCGGCGAAGTCATGGTCCGAGCTTAGAGCTGCCTGGGTCTCGGGACTGTCGGTTGTCGAGGTGGGCGAGCAGCTTGGCGAGGTGCGCTGTCAAGGGTTTCTATGCGGTAGCCAGCCCGATGGTCAGAAGCAGCAGCGCGCCGCCCAGCAGCAAACCACCGCTCCGCGTTAGGCGCGTACCGGCGGAACTGGCATCCCGGCTCGGCGGCAAGGGCCTGGCGCCCGGCCGCTACCGGCTGCTCGTCACGCCGCGGTCTGCCACCGGGAAGACCGGTGCGGTGATGGTGCACGCCATGCGCATCGTGCCGTAGCGCCCCGCGGGCCGCCGGGGGCCGGCGCTCAGGCCGGTCCGACGAACGTCCTGGCGGCGAGGTCCCCGATGCGTTGGTTGCTCTTGGTGGCCAAGATCGTCACGAGGCCGACGAGGTAGAACGCGAAGCCGTCGACCACGCGCAGCAGCGTCCGCACGGCCGCCGAGCCTAGGCCCGGCACGGCCCCGTCGGCGCGCCGCACCCTGATGGACAGCAGGCGCTTGCCGAGCGTCTGTCCGGTGAGCGCCTCGGGGATCCAGTAGTAGACGAACGCCAGGACGAAGAACACGAGCGCGCTCGTGCCCGTGAGGTTGACGCTCGCGTTGCCCCCGGACGAGTGGCCCTTGCCGAAGACGAGGCCGACGGCGATCAGCAGGGCCAACAAGCCCACGAGGTCGAGGAGCGCCGCGCCGATGCGCCGGCCGGTCACGTCGGTCTGGTCGGGCATGGACACATCATGGCGCCGACGCCCGACGTTCGGAATGGGGGCGATGACCCGCCGGGCCGCGGCGAGCTGGCGGTCGCAGGCTGGACGACCCCACGGGCCGGACCGGCGGCTGCCGCATGGGCGCTGATCGTTCCGTTCCACTTCACGCTCTGCAAAGCCACCATCTCGTCCTCCCTCATTCGCCGATGGGAGGACGATCCCAGCGGCCCGCCGAGGCGCTGAGCACTCACGTCACGCCCGGTGTGTCACCGCCGTCACACGACCTGGGGGTACGCTCCCGCCATGAGGTGGGCGCTGCTCGACCGTGTGCCGGCGGACGATGTCCAGCGCCTGCTGAGCATCGCGCGGCGACGGAAGTTCGAGCGCGGCGAGGTCGTCTTCCACGAGCAGGACCCGGCGGACACCCTGCACCTGATCGAGAAGGGCCGTTTCGCGGTGCGCGTGTCGACCCCGCTCGGCGACCGGGCCATCCTCGCGGTGCTCGGAGCAGGAGAGATGTTCGGGGAGCTCGCGCTGCTCGGCGACGAGGAGGACGCACGCCGCAGCGCCACCGTGGTCGCGCTCGAGCCCGCCGTCACGCACAGCGTGCACCGGCTGGACTTCGACGGCCTGCGCACGCGGCATCCCGACACCAGGGAGGTCCTCGTCGTGATCCTCGCGGCCCAGGTGCGGCGGCTGTCGCGCCAGCTGCTGGAGGCCCTGTACGTGTCGGCCGACAAGCGCGTCGTGCGGCGGCTGGTCGAGGCCGCGGAGATCTACGGCGACGGCGAGGAGGCGGCCGTCGTGCCGCTCACGCAGGAGGACCTGGCGACCCTTGCGGGGACCTCGCGCGCGACCGTCAACCGCGTGCTGCGCGATCAGGAGGCCCGCGGGTTCGTCAAGCTCGGCCGCGGGCGCACGACGGTGCTCGACGCCGACGCGCTGACTGCGCGCGGCCGCTGACTCACACCCCCGCCTTCGCCCCCCGCGTCTTGACGAGGAAGCTCTGGCCGGCGTTCAGCAGGATCGTGCGCTGGTGGACCTGGTCGCGCACCGACACCTGGCCCTCGCGGACGCTGACCAGCGTCCCGTCGCAGCGCAGCGCCGTATGCCACACCGTGCCCACGGCGGTGGCCGTGACCGCCCCGGTGCGGGTGCGCCAGCGCCCGCCCTTCTCGGTCACCCACAGCCGCCGAGACGGCTTGCGCTTGCGCTTCGCGCGGCGCCGCGCCGCGAAGGCCACGGGCCAGCGCAGGCCGGCGGCCCGCGCGGCCGGCGCCGGCTGGGCGGGTGTCGGGCCGCAATCGGTCAGCGACGGCAGGCGGAAGTCGGTGAACGGCTGAGCCGCGGCGGTCTGCGTGATGGTGAAGGCGCCGTCGTCCAGCTGGGCGGTCTGCTGGGCTCCGGATGCGTCGGCCAGGGAGACGTCGATGCGCCCCGTCGTCACGTCGACGTGCGAGGCGACCGGCACCAGGTCCTCCTCGGCCAGCGGCAGGAATGCGCCGGTGCCCGCCGGCTCCACCACGACGCCGTTGGCGTCGGGCACCACGCCCACCGAGCGACCCGCGACCGGGGCCGGCACGGCCCCGACGTCCGACACGCTGCGCACGGTCGCGTTGTTCGAGTCAGCGACGAGGAACCCGCCCGTGGGCGCGATCTCCACCGCGCCGGGCTGGTTGAGCTGCGCCGCCTTCGCCAGGCCGCCGTCGCCGGCACGGCCGGTCGTGGTGCCGACGACGGTGAAGATCGCGCCGAGCGGGGTCACGCGGCGCACGCGGTCGTTGCCGGTATCCGTGAAGAGGAAGCCGCCGTTGGGTAGGGCGGCGACGCTGAACGGCCCGCGCAGGGCGGCGTCGCGCGCCGGATCGCCGTCGCCGCCGAAGCCCGCGCCGACCCCGGCGACCGTCGTGATCGTGCCGTCGGGCGCGACGCGGCGGACGCGGTCGTTGCCGGTGTCCGCGATGAGGAGCGCACCGTCCGATGCGACGGTCATGTCCCGCGGCTGGTTGAGCTGGGCGGCGGTGGCGGCTGCGCCGTCGCCGCCGAAGCCCTGCGTCGTCCCGGCGACCGTCGCGATCGTGCCGCCGGGCGCGACGCGGCGGATGCGGCTGTTGCCGGTGTCGGCGATGAGGTAGCCGCCGTCGGGCAGGATCGCCGTGTCGCTCGGCAGCGACAGCCTTGCCGCCGACGCCGGCCCGCCGTCGCCCGCCAGCCCCTGCGAGGTGCCCGCCACGGTCGTGATCGTGCCGTTCGGCGCGACCCGCCGAATGCGGTCGTTGAAGGTGTCGGCGATCAGGTAGCCGCCGCCGGGCAGCGCGGTGATGCCGCGCGGGCGGTCGAGCTCGGCGCCCTTCGCCGGCCCCCCGTCGCCCGACAGCCCACGTGACGAGCCGGCGATGGTCGTGATGATCCCGTTGGGCGCCACCTGCCGGATGCGGTCGTTGTTGAAGTCCGCGACCGCGAAGCTGTTGGGCCCGAGGAAGGCGATGTCGCGCGGTGTGTCCATCTGGGCCTGGACCGCCGGCCCGCCGTCTCCGGCGAAGCCCGGCGTCGTGCCCGCCACGCGGATGATCGTCCCGTCGGTCGCGCGAGCGAGCGCGGACGGCGGCGCCGCGGCGAGCATGGCGGCGGCCGCCGCGGTGGCGGTGATTGCGCGGAGATGTCGGGTGGTGCGCGGCATCGAAAGGGTCTCCTGGCGCGAGAGTAGACCCGCCGCGTGCGCAGAACATGCGCAGCCGTGACGCAGGGCGTGTGACGGCCGTGACGCTGGCATACGCTTGGCCGGTGCTGGGGGGTCGTCATCGGCAGCGGGCGTTGCTCCTGGTCGCCGTCGGGCTGGGCGCCGCGGGGCTGGGAATCGCCGCTCACGCGACGTCCGTGCTGAGCGGGGTCGAGCTCTCGACCGTCGACGCCCGGTTCTCGATTCGCGGCGCCGAGCGTCCCCCCGCCGGAGTGGTGCTCGTGGGACTCGACTCCCAGTCCCTCGCGGACCTCAACGTCCGCCCGCCGATCCCGCGCCGCCTGCACGCGCGCCTGATCGACCAGCTGCACCGCGACGGCGCGCGGGTCATCGCCTACGACTTCCAGTTCACGGAGCCGACGGATACCGTCGACGACAACCGGCTGATCCGCTCCGTCGCGCGCGCGGGCAACGTGGTGCTCGCGACGACGAAGGTCCGCGCTGGCGGCCACACCGACGTCTTTGGGGGTGACGCGGGAGTCCGCAGCGCGCACGCGGTGGTCGGCAACACCACCTTTCCGCGCAACGTGGCCCGCGGTGGCGTCATCCGGCGGCTCCCGTACTCCGATCGCGGCCTGCGGTCCTTCGCGGTCGTGGTCGCCGAGACCGAGTACCAGGCTCACGACGCGGCCGAGG
>DAINCW010000002.1:19280-22043 GCA_036732205.1 Solirubrobacteraceae bacterium
CGAACCGCTCGCACTTCAGCGGCGACGGCGCGTGGATCGACTTCGCCGGTGCGGCCGGGACGATCCCGACCGTCTCCTTCTCGCGCGTGCTGGCCGGGCGCATCGCGCCGGAGCGCTTTCGCGGCCGCGTGGTCGTGGTGGGGGCGACCGACCCGGTCCTCCAGGACGTCCACGCGACCGCCGCCGGCGAGGGCATGCCCGGGCCCGAGGTGAACGCCAACGCGATCGCGACCATCCTCCGCGGGTTCCCCCTCGGCGACGCCCCGGGGTGGCTGTCCGTGCTGCTGATCGTCGCGGCCGGCGCCGTCGTTCCGGCGAGCGCCCTGCGCCTGGTGCGGGTCCGCTGGCTGCCCGTCGCTCCGGTCGCCGTCCTGGTGTACGCGGTCGGCGCCCAGCTCGCGTTCGACGACGGAGCGATCCTGCCCGTCGCTGCGCCGGGGCTCGCGCTGCTGGCCGGCTTCCTCGGGACCCTGGCGGTCGCGAACTGGACCGACCTGCGCGAGCGGCGCCATCTCCACGCGGCGTTCGCGCGCTTCGTGCCGCCGGAGGTCGTCGACGAGGTCGTCGCTGCGGCCCAGGACGAGCTGCGCCTCGTCGCGACCCGCCGCGAGGGGACCGTCATGTTCTGCGACCTGCGCTCCTTCACGACGACGGCCGAGCGCCTCCCGGTCGAAGAGGTGATCGAGATGCTCAATCGCTACCTGACCGAGATGAGCGACGCGGTCCTGGACCACGGCGGGACCGTCGTCTCCTACATGGGCGACGGGATCATGGCCGTCTTCGGGGCGCCGCTCGAGCAGGTCGATCACGCGGACCGCGCCCTCGCCGCGGCGCGCGAGATGCTCGGGTCGCGGCTGGCGCGCTTCAACGCATGGGCGGTCGAGGCGGGCGTGGGCGGCGACATGCGGATCGGCGTGGGGATCTGCAGCGGACCCGTCATGTCCGGGAACGTCGGCTCGAGCCGGCGGTTGGAGTACGCCGCGGTTGGCGACACCACGAACACGGCCGCTCGGTTGCAGTCGATGACGAAGGAGGTCGGCTGCCCCATCCTGATCTCGGATGCGACGCGGGAGCTGCTGCGCGCTGCCGCGCCGGACCTGCGAGAAGTCGGCGAGCTCGAGGTGCGCGGCCGCAGTGCGCGGCTGACGGCGTGGACGCTCGGCGATTGACCATGGACGAGCGCGGGGCCGGCGATGTCGCCGGCCCCGCTGCCCTCCCGCCGTCCCCGCCTGGGACTAGCGCTTGATCGTCACGAGCGCCCGGCTTGCGCCGGTGTTGCCCGCGGCGTCACGCGCGATCGCCGTCGCACGGGCGCTCAGCCGGTGCAGTCGGCGGACCGCGCGGCGGTTCGTCTTCGACAGGTGGACGTGCAGCGTCACGCGCTGACCTCCACCCAGGGCGAACGACGCTCCGCCCAGGGCGCTGCTGTGGGCGACGCCCAGCTTGCGCAGCGACAGCCGCCCCGCGCACAGGCGCTCGCTCGCCGGGCACGCGACGACGATCGCCACGTTGCCCCGCTTGCTCATGTGCACCGACCGCGGCGTGATCTGGACGACCGGAGCCGTCTTGTCCGTCGTGGTCGTGGTGGTGGTGGTCGGCTTCGGGTTGACGGCCAGCGCGTGGACGACAGTGTCCGTGACGCCGTGGTCGTCGGTGACCCGCAGCCCGATCACGATCGCCTGGGGCGTGTCGTACGCCTTCTTGACGGTCGGGACGGTCAGCGTGTCGGTCTCGAACGTGCCGTTGCCGTCGAGGTCCCACTCGTACTTCTTGATCGCACCGTCATCGCTGGACGACGACGCGTCGAACGTGACCGTCTCGCCCACGGTCGCCGGGCTCGGCGCGAACGTGAACGCGGCGGTCGGGGCGCGGTGCACGACCACGTCGACAGACGCGGTCCGGCTGACGCCGTAGTTGTCCGTCACGCGGAGCTTCAGGTTCCGCGTGCCGATCGACTGGAACGTCGCCGACGTCGTGAACGTCGTGCCCGTGTCGGTCTCGAACGTGCCGTTGCCGTCGAGGTCCCACTCGTACTTCACGATCGAGCTGTCGGCGCTCGACCCGACGGCGCTGAGCGCGACGGCCTGCCCCACGAGCGCGACCGTCGGCGTCGCCGAGATCGCGGGATGCGGAGCGCGGTGCACGATCAGCTGGTGGCCGATGATGCGCGAGGCGCCCTGGTCATCCGTCACCCGCAGGCGGACGTTGTACGTCCCGGCAGTGTCGTATGACCGCTGGGTCTTGGCCGACGTGCCCGACACCTCGAAGGTGCCGTTGCCGTCGAGGTCCCATGCGTACTTGACGATGTCGCCATCGTCCGTGGACGCCGCGCCGTTGAACTTGACGACGTCCCCGCTCCCGACGCGGTCGATGCCGCCGGGCGGGACGAAGTGCACGCCCTTGCCCTTGGCGACGAGGACCGGCTGTTCGTTCGCGACCGCCGGGTTGGGCGAGATCGTGAACCGCGGAACCGGCGCGATGTTCGTCGGCTCGCCGTTGCCGCCACCGACGGGCTGTGCGCCCGCGGGGTGCGCCGCAACGAGCATCGCGATGGCGACGAGCAGGAGCCCGAAAGCCATCGTGATCGCCCGGCGGGTGGTGCTGCTGATGCGAGATGAGGTGCTCATGACTGCCTCCTAGATTGTGGTTTGCAACCTCGGAGGCGAAGCTACGAGCGGCCCGGCGAGCGGAGAACGGCGCACGCCGCGCAGGGCGTGTAACGCTCGTCACAGTTGCGCCTGGCGGGCGCACACGGGCTACGGT
>DAINCW010000002.1:22053-30475 GCA_036732205.1 Solirubrobacteraceae bacterium
CCTGGCGGCAAAAGAGAGGCCCGCTTTCGCGGGCCTCGAGCTGGTTGATGGCGATACGGCGCCGATGGCGCCGCCCGGGTGCGGCTCTACTCGACCGGTGCGTTGAGCGCTTTCCAGTCGGCCTCCTTGACGAACTTGGTGAGCTTCGTGCCGTTGTACTCGGCGCGCAACGCGTACCGCACGTTCACGCCGCCACTCTTGGCCTTCTGCTCGTAGGTCGTCTTCCGGACCTGCGACTCCTGGATCTGCACCTTCTGGCGAGACTTGACGTCGTAGAACTCGATAGGCATGGCCCGAAAGTAACCCCCCCACAGGACGGCAAAGCGGCGGAAACGAGGTTCGGGCCCGAACGAGGGGGTGTGGAGCCGTTTCTGCGGGTATCCCGAGGTCGACAGGGAGTTCGATCAGGGAGGACCGAAAATGCTGTATCGCCGCAGGACCGCCGCCGCCGACTCCACACGCGCCGCCGGCTCCGGGCGGGCCGGAGTGGCCGCCGGAGGCGCCGCCGTCTTCGTGGCGCGCGTCATCGAGATCGCCGTCTCCGTCGTCGCGCTGATCATCGCCGCGGGCATCCTGCTCTTCGTGCTGGGCGCGCACTCGAGCAACGACGTGGTGCGCTGGGTCCACGACGCCGCAAGGACGCTCGTCGGCCCGTTCGACGGGATGTTCACCGTCGGCGGCCTCAAGGCGACGCTCGCCGTGAACTGGGGCATCGCCTTGGTCGTGTACCTCGTGGTCGGCCGCTTCATCGCGCGCGCGATCGCGCGTCTCGCCCCTGGCGAGGTCGTCGACTGACCAAGGCGTGCGCCACTCGTAGTTCGTCTCTTTATCGGGCTTGGTTGGCGCGCTCCGGGGGTACTCTGTTTTCCGGCGGGTAGGGGAAACGCACTCCGATCACGCGCTCGAACCCGTACGAGCGCCCCCGGCAAGGGAGAAACCAATGGGCATCACGCTACGTGCGCGGGCAGCGCTCGCGACGGCCGCTCTGGTGGCCACCGCCGGCCTCGCCGCGCCGGGCGCCGCGTCGGCGGCGAAGACACACGGGCAGCTGCTGCGACTCGCTCCCGGGGCCAGCGCCAACGCGAACCAGAGCACCAACTGGTTCGGCTACGTCCAGGGCACGCTCGAGCAGGGGAGCAAGCTCTTCAACTCGATCACGGGCGACTGGACCGTTCCGGCGGTCTCGCAGCACGTGGCCGGCAAGGACCAGAGCTCGTCAACCTGGATCGGCATCGGCGGCGGGTGCATCGACGCAGGCTGCACCGGCGTCAGCGATCCGACGCTCATCCAGACGGGCACCGAGCAGGACGTGGCCGCAAACGGCACGAAGTCCTACTCGGCCTGGTTCGAGGTCATCCCGGCGCCGTCGCTGACGATCACGTCGATGACGGTGTCCGCGGGCGATCACATGCACGCCGACATCTCCGAGGTCGCGACGGACTCGGACCTCTGGAACATCACGATCTCCGACGTCACCACGGGCTCGACGTTCACGCAGACGGTCCCGTATCCCTCGACGCACACCACGGCAGAGTGGATCGAGGAGACGCCGCTGACGTTCGGGACGAGCGGAGCCGGCCTGGCCGCACTGCCGGACCTCACGACGACGTCGTTCACCGGGGCCACGACGAACGGCGCTCCTGCGGGCCTCAAGGCCTCCGAGGAGATGCAGCTCACCGACGCCAACGGCGTGGTCATCGGTGCCCCGTCGGCGCCGAACACCACGGGCGACGGCTTCAGCGTCTGCACGTGGGCGACGAGCTGCTGAGCCGCCGGTCCTGACAGACCGAGTCGTGCGGAGGCCCTCCACGTGAGGGCCTCCGTCATTGTTGGGCCCGTGGAGCAGCCGGCCCTCGTCCAGCGCCCGGAGGATCTGACCGCCGAGTGGCTGACGTCGGTGCTGCGGCCGGACGGCTCGGGCGCCGTGCGGTCCTTCGACGTGACACGCATCGGGACCGGGCAGATGAGCGAGAACCACCGCATCGCCCTTGACTGGAGCGGCGACGCGGACGGGCCCGGCACCGTCGTGCTGAAGGTCGCGGCGTCCGACCAGGGCAGCCGCAACGCGGCGGTCGGGCTGGGCATCTACGAGCGCGAGGTGCGCTTCTACGAGCAGGCCGCGCGATGTGCCGCGTCCGCGCCGCCGACGGCCGCGAGGGCCTGGGGTGGGCGGAGTGGAACCTCAACGAATGGGTGGACGGATAGCCGGTTGCAGACCCGTCGACGCATGGCCGAAGATGACCACATGACCCCCCGCCCCGCCCCAGCGAGATGCACCTCGTGCGAGCGCGAGTGGCACAGCGCGACGATGATCGACGGGCTGCGCATGATGAGCGGGTGCCTGCGCTGCGGCGGGCAGATCGAGTTCGCACCGGACGTCGCGCCGGCGCCGGCACATCACGCGGTCGCCGACAGAGACGTCCAGCCGCACCTGGTCCTGGGCATCCCGCGGCGCTAGTCGGCGCGGCCGATTGAAGAAGTTCAGCCCAGGCCGGCGGGCGTCGGGCCCAGCCCGGCGGCGCTCGGCAGGTCCACCGAGCTGCTGGCGAACAGCGTCACCGCGAACGGGTTGACGGTGGGCCGCAGGTAGGGCGGGTCCTCGGTCGAGAGCGTGATCCGCAGGTGATGGCCGGCCGGGATCTTGTACGAGAGCCCGAACGCGTCGAAGTCGACCGCGTGCTGCGGCTGGATCGAGCTGCCCGTCGGCACGGCGTCGAGTCCCTCGGCGAACGCGCCGCGCGTGACGAGGCTCGCCCTGCCGTCCGGGCCGACGTCGTAGAGCTTGGGATCGAGCTGGAAGGCCGCCGCGATGCGCGCCGGGTTCAAGGCCGTCCTGGAGGCCACCGGCGACATCGTGGTCGTGGCCGAGGCGAGCACGGGGGAGGAGGCTGTCCGCGCCGCCACCGAGCACGCACCCGACGTCGTCCTGATGGACATCCGGATGCCCGGCATGGACGGCATCGAGGCCACCCGCCGGCTGCCACGACAGCGCGTGCTGATCCTGACCACGTTCGGGCTCGACGAGTACATCATCGATGCGTTGCGCGCCGGCGCCAGCGGATTCCTGCTCAAGGACGCGCCGACCCAAGAGGTGGTCGCGGCGGTGCGGGCGGTGGCCGCGGGCGACGCCGTGCTGTCAGCCACGGTGACCCGCCAGCTGCTCGACCAGGTCGCCCGCCGCCTTCCCGCGGCGGTGTCTCAACTTCCGGACGCGATCGTCGCGCTGACCGAGCGTGAACAGGAGGTGCTGAGAATGCTGGCCGCGGGACTCTCCAACGCCGAGATCGCCGCCGCGCTCGTGGTGTCTGAGGCAACGGTCAAGTCTCACGTCTCGCATCTCCTCGGAAAGCTCGGCCTGCGCGACCGCGTGCAGGCAGTGATCTACGCCTACGAGACCCACCTCATCGCTCCCGCCGAGTAGGAGTGCCCTCTAGAGAATCGCGACCGGGGTGCCGATCGGCATCAGTCGCCATAGGCGTCTGATGGCGGCGTTGGGCACGCGAATGCAGCCGTGGGAGGGCCGGCCGGGAATGAGCTGGGGCTGATCGGTGCCGTGGATGCCGATGACGCCTCCGCCCGGCCAGTCGCTGAGCACGGAGTAGGCGGCGGTGCCGAAGGCGTAGGGCCCGTAGACGGGATCGCCGCGCAGCCCGCGCAGCCGGCTGCGGATCCAGAAGTGCCCGGCGGGCGTGGGCGTGGACGCCTTGCCGACGCCGACGGGCGACGACCAGATCGCCCGCCCGTCGCGGTAGAGCGTTGCGCGCAGCGTCGCGCGGTTGACCCGGAGCATGGTGCGGACCGCCTTCAGGGGCCCGAGGTCGTGGCGGGGCACCCACCCGGTCCGGCCGTTGGGGCGCATCGGCAGGCGGATGCGCAGCCAGGTGCGCCCGGCGACGTCGACGTAGCTCTCCAACACCGGGTAGACCTCGAACGCTCCGTCCTCGTTGAGGTAGTGCAGGCGACCCACCCGCGAGGCGCTCGTGCTGTGCAGGGCGCGGACCGGCGCGCGGGCCACGGCGCCGGCGTAGCGGCTGAGACGCTGCTCGTCGGAGAGCCGCTCATCGCCGAGCGGGCTGTGGATGCCGAGGGGACGCACCGTCCGGTGCTCACCCTTGGCGGGGGCGGCCGGCGCCGCCGTTGCCCCCCAGGCGGCGACGGCGCAGGTCAGGCCCAGCCCCGCTCTGAGGCCTCGCATCAGCTCAGCCGGTGAACCGGGGCGTGCGCCGCGCGGGGGAGCGCCGGTAGGTCAGCCGGCGCGTGGTCGTGCGGGTTCGGCTCGCCGGGGTGAACGTCACGTGCGCCGTCACCCGATGCGTGTGGTGGCTCTGCCGGCCGGGGTTGATTGTCTGCGTGAACTTCTTGCGCCCCGGCGTGGCGTTGACGGTGCCGAGGCGCCTGCCGTCGACGTAGAAGGTCACGCTCTCGATCGCGCGTCCCGTCACCGAGACCGTGAACGGCCCGCTGACGGGGCCGCTCGGACCGGACAGCTGCGCGGTGCCGGAGAGCGCCGGGCTCGTCGGCTTGGGGGTGCCCGTAGGGCTTGGCGTCGAGGAGACCGGTGTTGCCTTGGACGGCGTCGGTGCGGCGGTGTCGGTCGGCGCGGTCGTGTCGGTCGGCGCGGCGGTGTCGGTCGGCGGGGGCGTCGTCGTCGAGCCGCCGCCGCCACCACCACCGCTCGGGGCCACGTAGCACGCGGTCCGGGTGATCGTATTGGCCAAGAGGGTGACTTCATTCGTACGCCTGGTCAGGATCCGGCCCTCGACCGTCGCGCCGGTGTCGAGGGTGCTGGCGCCGAGCGCCATGGTGGTGCCCTTGAACGCGCTGTTGGCCCCGAGTGTGACTCCGGTGGCCGCGCCCGAGAGCTGCCAGTAGATGTTGCAGGTGCTCGGAGTGGCACCGCCGTTGACGATGGTCACCGAGCCGGGCGCGCCTGCGGCGGTGGTGAGGGTGGTCCCCTGGAAGATGAACACGGCGTTCGGGTTGCCCTGGAAGTCGAGGGTGAGTCCCGTGTTGATCTGGAAGTCGCCGGGTGTCGCGCCGGACCGGTAGACCCCGGGCAGCAGCGGCGTCGCCGGCGTCCCGGAGAGCGAGAGATCGACGCTCACGGTGTTGGTGACCGCCCGGCTGGCGGCGTCGGCGTACGCGACGTCCAGATCGTGCTGGGCGGTCTGCGCGAGGGTGCCCGTGCCTCCGGCGCCCGCGGTTCCGTACTGGGCCCCGCTCGCCTGCGTCAGCGACCCGAAACCGGTGACGGAGGACCCGGTGCAGCACAGCCCGATGTCGCCGCTGATGGTGGTATTGCCGGCGTTGGTGATCGTCGAGCCGGCGAGAAGGGCGAACGAGTCCGCTGTCCCGAGGGGCACCGGCGAGGCGGCGAGCGCGGTGCCGGCGAGCGTCAGCACGAGCGCCAGCGCGACGAGCGCGATGGCGCGACCGGCGCCGAAGCGCCTGTTGGACCTGCGGCTGAGCTGGTACCTCGAGAGGTTGTCCCTCTCGTCGTGGAACTTCACGACGGCGGTCCCCGTGTCATGGTCAGGCGTCCAGTGCCTTCCGGCTCGGCGCGCTCGCGCGTCCAGCCGTTGTTGTGACTGCGGAGCGTGATTGTACCCGCCGAGCCAGATACGTAGTCGCGATCCGCCGCGACATCACTGGAAGCACTTCGGGCCTCCCGCAGGAGGCGCGAAATCCCAATGGGCGCGGCGGGTTTCGAACCCTGCGACCTCTCGCGTGTGAAGCGCGTCAAGGGCGATGTGGACCAGCCGCCGTAACAGGGTCGACTATCCCGATTTGCAGCGACATTCTTGACCCACGCTGAAACTCAGGGCACGGCGAGGAACTGTATTTCGGTTCATTCGGTCCGTTTTTCGTTCTTCCCGCCGAACGGCAGCGTTTATCGTCCCGTGCCGCGGCAGGGGTGTCGCGGGCTGGGTCCATATTCGGCAGGGGAGATCGAATGCTTCGTACTCGTACCGGTGGAACCGTCCGATCGGCGTGATGTTCATCGAGGACGCGCCGAACCAGGCGGGACCCGACCTGTATGTCTCCTCGGACGGCGTGCCGTGCAACGGTTGGCACTACCACGGGGAGACACTGGCCGACGCGTACTGGTACGCCTACAAGTACGGGTACAGCGGCGACACGCAGAACGGCGACCTCCAGCCGCCCGATCGCACGCCGGACCTGATGCACGTCTGGGCCTACGGTGCTGACACCGAGGCCACGTTCAAGTACCAGTTCCAGCACGGCGTGCCGCCGGCGAACCTGATGCCCGGCGACCCGCAGTCCGCCCAGGACGTGCGGAACCTCGTCGGAGGCCCGCGCCTGCCGGGCGATCCGCCGGCGTCGCCGTAGGCACCGGCGACAGGCGGAAGCCAACGCTCCACGAGAAGGGCCCGGCGCATGCCGGGCCCTTCTTCTGCCTGGCGGTCGCTTCGGGCGCGCTCAGCGCATCGGCCACTCGGACTGCGTCCGGTCGCCTTGGCCGTTCGGGAGGCGGCGCCAGATCCACAGGTACGTGTCCGGGGAGAAGCCCGCGATCTGGTCGTGCGCACCGCCGTCGAAGTGGCCCACGTACGACTGCTTCAGCGGCCCGCCTCCGCGCAGCGGCAGCAACGGCGACCGGCCGTCGCGGCTGTAGCGCCACCCGGCGCCGGCCGGGACGATGATGTCGCTCTTTGCGGTGCCGTCGACGTCCGCGGTCACGGCGCCGGCGAACGAGTCGGTCAGCTTGCCGTTGAACCGCGTGTACGTCCCGGTGCCGGCGCTCGAGTACGACCAGCCCTGGTTCTTGACGGCCGCGACGTCGGTGCCCTTGACGTCGTCGAACTCGCCGAACAGCAGCTCCGAGACCGGCGTGACCGAGGTCTGCGCGTCGAGCCAGCGGTGGTTGCGCCCGTACCAGATGCGCCACTGCCCGTTCAGCGTGTAGAAGATGTCGGTGCGCCCGTCGCCGTCGAAGTCGCCGAAGCGCATGTCCTTCATCGGGACCGGCGAGGTGGTGAGCGGCAGCAGGGCGCCCCGGCCGCCCTTCAGGTAGCCGACCTTCCCTGTCGGGTCGCGGTAGAGCACGTCGGTGACGCCGTCGTTGTCGATGTCGGCGAAGCCGAGGTCGCCGGTGCGCTTGTCGGACTCGTGGAGCAGCTCCCACGGCGCGTAGCCCGCGCGCGAGAACCACCAGGCGGTGCCGTTGGCGAGGAACACGTCGGCGCGTCCGTCACCGTCGAAGTCCCCGGTCGCGATCTCCGTGCTGTAGTCCGTCTCGTAGCTGTTGCCGCTGTAGTGGAGCCGGTAGTCGCTGTCGCCCGCGGTGATGCCCAGCCCCTTGAGCGCCACGGCGTCGTCGCGGGAGGCGACGACGACGTTGTCGTGGAAGTAGGCGCCCTGCGCGGGCAGGCCGCGCAGCTCGAAGACGGGCCGGGTCTGCGTGACGTAGTAGCTCTGGTCGCCGCGGACGGTGTTGTAGGCGATCTCGAAGTACTCGCCCGCCGGACCGCCGTCGTAGTCGTTGGACTTGTCGCGGCCGTGCACGTCGTAGTGCTGGCCGTAGTAGCCGTGGCCGTAGGTGTAGCCGCCCTGGAGGCTGTAGTTGAACCGGGCGACGTAGCTGCTGTGCGCCCTGCCGCTGGACGACACGTCGTGGCGGTTGCGGTCGAAGACGTTGGCCTCGATCGTCCCGATCGCACCGCCGCCGACGACCACGCCGTAGCCGTGGTTCTCCTTCGCGTTGTGGTGGAAGTAGTTGCGCTCGATGTGCACCTGGTTCGCGTCCGTCGGGTACGGCCCCACCCAGTCCTTGGGGTGGTCGGGCTCGTTGCCGTTGGCGTCCTCGCCCGCCAGCGCAACGCCCGCGCCCGTCCACTGGTCGAACTCATTGTCCGCGATGACGACGTTGCGCCCCAGGGTGCCGGCGCGCTCGTTGACCCGGATGCCGGTGACCGCCGGCAGCGACGGGGAGCGGTCACCCGCCTCGGGCCCCCGGAAGTGGATCCCCTCGACGCGGATGTCGTTGCCCTGGGTGTCGAAGATCGGGAACTCGGCCGACCTGTCGTCCGTGTAGAGCATCGGCCGCGTGTGCAGCGGGCCGAGCTCGCCGACGAGCTGGACCCCCGAGTGCAGCGGGATCGGGTCGTACTGGCTGCGGAAGGGCCCCATGTCCCACTCGACGCCGGCGGGGACGACGACCCGTCCCGTGTAGTCCGAGCGCAGCACGGCGTTCAGCTCCGCGGGGCAGGACACCACGCGGCCGAGGTTGAGTCCAACCGGCGCTGGCTGTGGCGCGGGCGGGCAGGCGTCGTTCTGCGCGCCGGCGGGTGCGGCGACCAACGACAGCAGGGCAGCCGTCGTCGCCGCCCCCTCACTCCGCCCCGGAACCGGCAAGTCTTGTACTGGCGTGCCTGGCCCTTCCGGCACTGGGGGTGCGGGG
>DAINCW010000002.1:30485-32141 GCA_036732205.1 Solirubrobacteraceae bacterium
AACGACAGCAGGGCAGCCGTCGTCGCCGCCAGCAGCGCCACCCCAGCCTTCAACCGTCTCGCGAGCGCGGACCGGCGTGACGAGGCGGCAGCCGAGCAGCCGGGCGAGCGCGACGTAGTTGGCGTGCGCCTAGCTCCTTCTACGCGATCTCGACCTCGGCCTCGAACTCGGTGATCTTGGGCGGGCCTGGCAAACCGGCGTCGCCCAGGTCGCTCAAGGCCGGGAGCAACGTCTCGTTGCGGAAGTTGTCCCAGCTCTCCTTCGAGTCCCAGACCGCGACGACGACCCAACCGGTCGAGCTCGGCCCCGCGTAGTGGGGGCCCTGGCCGGCCGGAAGCCCGTCCGCCGGATGCACAACGGCCACGACTGCGTCGTACTGCTCCCTCGTGCCGCCCTCGAAGTTGTTGACGATCACGTATGCCATGTCTCTCCTCCTGGGGTGGGGTGTCTGGCCGGGGGTAAACGCTCTGGGTCGAACGCGCTGAAGAGCCTACATCCCCGCGTTCAGCCGTCGTGGAAGCGCACGACGCCGCCGAACGTGCCGGCGTATGCCGAGCCGTCCGGCCCCAGGGCGACCGCGCCGCCCTCGCTGTTGTAACCCAGGCCCTCTCCCGCGAGGGCCGCGAAGCGCACGGCGCCCGTGCGCCAGTCGAGTGCCTCGAGGTTCCAGGCGTCCGGCGCACCGGACGGCTTGACCAGGGTGTAGAGCAACCCGGTGGCGCGGGACACCACGGCCTGGGCGGACGGCGAGACCTGGTCGATGGTCCATGCGATCCGGCAGCCGTGCGTCGAGACGATCACGCGCACGATCCCGCCGGTCGTCGTCGCGCCGCCCTCGGTCGAGCTGGGGTTCGCGTATCCGTAGGCGTTGGTCGCGACGATCGAGCGCCCGGCGACCACGAGGTGCGCCTCGATGCTCCCCGTCCCGGGTTTGAAGACCGGCACCGCGCAGGCCAGCCTGTGCCGCTCGCCGCCGCGGATGCGCACCACCGTGATGCGCGGCGGGTTGAGGCCGTCGGCGACCGCGACATAGCCGCCGGCGACGATCGCCGGGGGCGTGCCGGGGCCCAGATGGATGCGGCCGGACTGCATGTCGTTCACGCCGACCGGCAGCGGCTGGCGCCAGATCACGCGCGGATTGCCGTCTGGGGTCGCGCGCAGCCGGTACAGCGCCGACTGGGTCACGACGTACGTTCCGGTGGTGTCGGTCGCGAGGTCCTCGGCGATCGGCTCGTGGAGGTTCAGTGAGTGCGGCGCGCCCTTGCCGCGCGGCACCGTCACCACCGTTCCGCTGTTGCCCACCACCCAGTCGAGCCCGTCGAAGCCCGCCGCCACCGCGAACGGCCGCTCGCCGGACGCCAGCACTCCCGTCAGGTCGGTCGCCGCTGTCTGGCGAAGCCCGCCGGGGTCGACGGCCACGCTGATCAGCGAGCCGCTGTTGGTGGGCACGAGCAGCGTGCCGTCGGCCCGCACGATGAAGTGGGTGCCGCCCGCGAGATCGGTGCGGTCCGCGCTCGAACGCGCGGGCAAAGTGAGCGTTGCGATCGTCGCCAGCGTCGCCGGGTCGATCAGCCGCAGCGACGGTCCCATCGCGCCGTTGCAGACGGCGAGCAGGCGGGCCTGGGGATCCGGCGGCTCACCTTCGAGGCGCAACTG
>DAINCW010000002.1:32151-32449 GCA_036732205.1 Solirubrobacteraceae bacterium
CGTCGAAGGCCAGCGAAGCGCAGGTGCCGAACTGGAGCGCGCTGGCGCTCGTGGTCTGATGGCCGAGCGGGCCGGCGAACGGCGAGGCGGCACCGTTCTGCGCGGCCAGCCCGCTGCCGCTGCGCCCGTCGGGCGCGAGCGCGGGGTTGGCGCGCGGGAACGGCCCGGGCAGCGGCTGGGCCTGAGCGGGGGCTCCGGTGAAGGGCGGCAGGGGGCCGCTCAGCGGACCGGGGATCGGCGTCGCCGGCTGCTGCGCCGAGGCCGGCGCGCCCGGCGACAGCGCGGCGATCGCGGCGAT
>DAINCW010000002.1:32459-35153 GCA_036732205.1 Solirubrobacteraceae bacterium
GGCGGATCCTTCTCAGCATGCGCCGGCCCACCTCGTCACGACTTGGGCGCCAGCTCGCAGAAGAAGCGCGCCATGTCGGCGGCACGCGACGGGTCGGAGGACCCGCCGCCGATCGACGACGGCAGCCCGCCCTCGTAGAGGAACTGCGCCGGGTTGGGCTGCTGCGCGGGCACCACGAGGTACGACCCGGGCTTCGGGTTGCCGACGAATGGATTGGGGGTGGGGTTCCCGGACGCATTGGTGTCCGGCGCCTCCGGGGTGTGCGTGACGACCCCCTGGTCGCCATAGGCGGGCAGCGCGACAGGCGTGAACTTCGCCTTCTCGCGCTCGGTCAGCCAGGCGAGCATCTCCTTGGCGAGCGTCTGGTAGCCCGGGTCGTTGGCGAGGTTGCGGATCTCGTACGGGTCGTCCCAGGTGTCGTACATCTCGAACTCTTGGCTGTCCGTGAGCTCCTCGCCGGCGAAGTGCTGGTCCTTGACGGCGACGTAGCGGGCGAACTTGTAGCGCCCGTCGAAGATCGCGCGGATGTGGCTGTTGGTTGGGACCGACGTGCCGACGTTCGTGATCGGGTACTCGTCGATCCGGTAGAGGATCGAGTCCCGCGGGCCGGGGGCGTCGGGATCGTCCAGGGCGGAGAGAAGGCTCACGCCGCGCAGCCACGGCCAGCGCGCCACCGGATCCTTCGCGCCGGCGATCTCCAGCAGCGTCGGGACGAGATCGACGGCCTCGCCGAGCGCCTGGGAGCGCGCGCCGCGCTTGAAGCGCTTCGGGTAGACGACCGTGAACGGCACCCGATTCTGCTCGTCGTACATCGTGGTGCCCTTGTTTTGCAGGCGGTGCGCCGAGCCCAGCTCGCCGTGGTCCGACGTCCGCACGATCACCGTGTCGTCGAGGACGCCGGCGTCGATCACCGTCTTTAGCGGTGCGCCGAGCATCTCGTCGGTGTTGACGATGAGGTCGTAGTACGTGTTGAGCTGCCCGCGCCAGTACTCGGGGTCGGCCTCGGTGCCTTTCGGCGTCCCGGCGACGATCTGCGAGATGTTGCGGAAGCGCTCCTGGCTGCTCGGCTTGTCGCCGAGGGTCGGCTCGGCGGCGAACGATGGCTCGGGCTTCGCGCCGTAGTCGGGGCGCTTGAAGTCGGCGCGGAAGCCGCGCGGATAGAACTGGATGTCGTGCGGGTTAAGCAGGCTCAGCACGCAGAACCAGGGCTTTGCGTCCTTCGCGTGCGCCTTGAGGAAGTCGACTGCCTGGCCCGTCCAGACCGGGTCGTTCGTGTATCCGTCGTTGTAGCCGCCGACGTCGGAGGGCGGCGAGATGTCGGAGTAGTCGAACCCGTAGCCGGCGAGCGGGTTGGCCTGCGCGGTGTCGAACGCCGCCTCCGGGTTGGTCGGCGGGTCGCCCGGGAACGACAGGTGCCACTTGCCGAAGAACGCGGTCTGGTAGCCGAGCTCCCGAAACAGGTCGCCGATCGTCGGGATCGACGGGTCCATCGTGAACTGGGTGCCGAGGACGAACGTGCCGTAGATGCCCTGCTGCGGCGCGTACATGCCGGTCCAGTAGCACGCGCGCGAGGGCGAGCAGGCCATCGATGACGCGTGGAAGCGGTCGATGCGAGTGCCGTTCTGATCGAGCCAGCAGCGCACGGGCGTCGGCAGGTGATCGGGCAGCCGGTCGTGGTGGCGTTCCTGGTCGGTCATCAGCACCAGCACGTTCGGCCGCCGCTCCGGCGTCGCGGCGCCGGCCGACCCGGCGAAGGCCGCGCGGCCGAGGTGGGCGATGCCGGCAGCGGCCGCCAGGCGGCCCGCGCTGCGCAGCACCTCGCGGCGATCGCGCTCCGCGCCCGCGCTCACACCTTCACCCCGCTCCACTCGCCGGTGAGCTCGCTCACGGTCCAGGCTCGGTTGCCGGCCACGGCGAGCCCGCGCGGCGCCGGCCCGACGTGCTTGCGGGTGTGGCGGCCGCGGGCGTCGATCGCGACGACCGCGCTCTCGCCGCCGAGCGCCACGAGGCGCTTGCCGCGAGCGGTCCACGCGACGGCGCTGGGCAGCCGCCCGGCGCGGTGGCGGTGCACGCGCCCCGAGCGGGTCTCGATCTCCGAGACGTGCGCCGCGTCGGTTCCCCCGTGGGTGACCAGCAGGCGGCGGCCGTCGGGCGACACGGCGACGCGGTCGGGCAGCCAGTTGGTCCGCAGCGTCCGCTCGATCAGCGCGTTGCGCAGGTCGACGCGGACGACCCGGTCCTCGCCGTTGATCGCGATCCAGGCCACGGCGCCGCCGTCCACATCCGGTGCGATCGCGATCCCGCGCGGGACGATGCCGATCTGCGATTGCACGACCACGGCGAGGCTCTTCACATCGAGGACGTAGACGCGGCCCTCCTGCTCGCCGCCACTGACCACCAGGCGATCGCCCGAGGGCGTGAACGCGACGCACGTCGGCGCGGGGCCGACGTCGATGCGCTTGCGCAGCGCGCCGGCGTGGATGTCGACGATGGCCAGGCCCGGCCCGTCCCAGAACGCCGTCGTGACGGCGGCGAGGCGCCCGTCGGGCGAGATCGCGACGTCGACGGGCTGGCCCCCGACGTCGAGGACCTTCGAGCGGCCACGCCCCGGCGTGGCGATCGCGATGGTGCGGCGGCGGGCGTGCGCGACGACGAGCCGCCCGCCGCGCGGGCTCACGGCGATCGCCCGGCCGC
>DAINCW010000002.1:35163-37965 GCA_036732205.1 Solirubrobacteraceae bacterium
CCTGGCTGGCGAGCGGCCTCGTCCAGGACGCAGCCGGCCTCGCGCTCATCGCCGCGCCGGCGCCTTCGCCATCGGGCCGAGCTCGCACAGCATCGCCGCGCGCGCCAGGGCCCGCGCCTCGGCCGCCGCGCGCGAGGCGTCGGCCGTCTGCGGCGCCCGGCCGTCGCCTGGCTGCTCGTAGACGCGGCCCGTCAGCTGCGGGTCGCCGATGGGCAGCTGCTGGTAGGAGCCGGGGGCGCCTGCGACGGGTGAGGGCGCGCTCTGCTGCTGCTCGGCGGGCGTCTGCGGCCGGCCGAGCGGGTCGGGGCGCAGCGGCTCGAGGAGCGACGCCGAGCCGTAGGCGGGCACGGTCACCGGCCCGAGGCGCTCCTTCTCGAGCTCGTGCAGCCGGGCGAGCAGGTCGTCGAGCAGCGGCTTGTAGGCGGGATCGCGGGCGAGGTTGCGCAGCTCGTACGGGTCGTCGGCGAGGTCGTAGAGCTCGTAGTCCTGGTCGCCGGGGATCTCCTTCTGCGGCTTGCCGTCCATGGCGACGTAGCGCGCGACCTTGAAACGGCCCGAGAGCGCGGCGCGCACGTGGCGCTTCCACGGCTTGCCCTGGCCGCCGAAGTCCTGTGGCGACCAGACCTCGTCGCACGTGCTGACCGTGAAGTCCTTGCCCGTCGCGCCCGCCGGGTCCTTCACGGCCGGCAGCAGCGACCGGCCGCGCAGCCACGGGTAGCGCGACACCGGATCGGAGACGCCGGCGAGCTCCAGGCAGGTCGGAAGGATGTCGACGGCCTCTGCCAGCGCCGGCGTCCGCGCGCCCTGGTTGGCGAAGCGCGACGGCATCGAGATCGACAGCGGCATCCGCAGCTGCTCGTCGTAGATCATCGGCCCCTTGCCGACGGCGCGGTGAGAGCCGCCCATCTCGCCGTGGTCGGCGGTCCGGATGACCACCGTGTTGTCCATGGCGCCCGACTCGTGGAGCGCCTTCATGACCGCGCCGAGGTTCTCGTCGGTGTTGGCGATGAGGTCGCAGTACGTGTTCATCAGCCGCAGCCACGTCGCCTTGTCGTCGGCCGCGATGCTGCCCCGGATGAGCGCGGCGCCGTCCGCGTACTGGCGATGGACCGTGGGCTTCGTCGCCGGGTCGTCCTCGAAGTTCAGCGGCAGCTTGACGTCCCAGTCCGGGCGGGCGACGTCGGCGCTGAAGCCGCGGGGGAAGTACGCGATGTCGTGCGGGTTGAGCAGCGACACGACCAGGAACCACGGCTTCTCCTGCGCGCCGTTCGCCCGGAGCCAGTCGACGCCCTGCTTGGTCCAGATCGGGTCGTTGTAGACGCCGTCGTTGTAGCCCGCGGGCTCCAGCGAGAGCGACTGCTCGGAGTAGTCGAACCCGTATTCGCCGAGGTAGTTGTTCGTGGCGTTCGCGGTCGGCCCCTCCGTCGCGGAGAAGCCCGCCATGCTCAGGTGCCACTTGCCGTAGAAGGCCGTCGTGTAGCCCTGGTCGCGCATCAGGTCGCCGATCGTCGGGATGCGCGGGTCCAGCGAGAACTGCCAGCTCTGCAGGAAGTTGCCGAAGATGCCGTTCTGCGGCGTGTACATACCGGTCCAGAAGCAGGCGCGGCTGGACGAGCACTGCACGGCGCTGTGGTGGAAGCGTTCGAAGCTCACGCCACGGGCGTCGATCCAGTCGCGCGCGGGGAGCGGGAGGTCCGGGGGCGTCCACTGCGGGTAGCGCTCCTGGTCGCACATCACGATCAGCACGTTCGGCGGGCGGCCGCCACCGCCGGTGGCGGCCTCGGCGCGGCCGCGGTCGAGCACGCCGCCCATGAGCGCCGCCGCGCCGCCGGCGAGCCCGGCGCCGAGCGCCTCGCGTCGCGTCGCGCCCGTCACGCGCGTACCGCCGTCAGGTGTCCGCTGCGGCCGTCGACCACGAAGACGTGGCGCCTGGAGACGGCGATCGCCCGTGGCGTCTTCCCGGCCTTCACGCGACGGCGGCGCCGCCCGCTGTGGGCGTCGAGCACGGAGATCGTGCCCGAGCCGCTCTCGGCCACGACGACCGTGCGGCCGGCGCGGCCGTACGCGATCCCCGACGGGTCGAGGCCCGTGGCCACCGCGCGCCCCGCGCGCCAGTGCTTCAGGTCGAGCGGCGTGGCGCGGCGGGCGCCGAAGTCGTTGTGGGTCACCCATGCGTGCATTCCGTTCGGTGAGATCGCAATCTGGTACGGGTACGCGCCCGTCGCGATGCGCCTCACGACGCGCCCGTGCCTCAGCGCGACGACGGCGACCGCCGAATCGCCGTTGAGGGCGACGAGGGCGTGCTCGCCGTCGGGAGTGATCGCCAGCCCGCGTGGATGACTGCCGAGCGCGATCGCGGCGTGGACGCGGCCGGTGGACGGCCTTACGCGCACGAGCTCGCCGTCCCTGGCGCTGTTCGCGACCCAGGCAGTGTGGCCGTCCGGCGCGAAGGCGACCGCGTAGGGCTCGGGGCCGACGTCGATTCGGTCGGTCTGGCCAGAGCGCAGGTCGACGAGCGCGAGGCCGGGGTGGTCGTAGTACGCCGTCGCGACGAGCGCGCGCAGGCCGTCGGGGGAGATGGCGATTGACAGCGGCGCGCCGCCGACGTCGATCGAGCGCGCCCGCACGTTGGGGTCGCCGGCGCGGTGCGCCGTGATCGTGCGCGAGGCGCCGTCGGCCGTCCACACCGTGTGGCCGTCGGGCGTCACGGCGACGGCGGTGGTGCGAACCGGCGGGCCGCTCGGCGTGCATCGCGGGTCCGCGGCGGCCAGCGCCGGGGCGGCGACCAGCAGCCGCGGGGCG
>DAINCW010000002.1:37975-49728 GCA_036732205.1 Solirubrobacteraceae bacterium
GACCGTGGCCGAGCCGGCCGCTGCGAGCGCGCCGGCGACGAACCGGCGCCGCGTGGCGCCGGCATCGGGCGCGCCGTCGCCCGTCTGCTGCTGATGCTGGTCCCCCATCAAATCCCCGCTGTGCGCCCTCCAGGCGGTGCTGGTGACAACCCGTCGCCAAAAGTAGGGACTTGATGACAGCTTGTCAACCCGACTGTCATTTGTCTGTGCAAGGGGCTACCCTGCCCGACCATGGCCGTCGCCGTCCAGCGCGCGAAGCGCCGCCAGCAGCGGGAGGAGACCCGCCGCCAGATCCTCGATGCGGCACAGTCCTTCCTGCGCGAGCAGTCCTTCCGCGAGCTCAGCGCGGAGGCCGTGATGCAGCGCACCGGCCACACGCGGACGGTCTTCTACCGCCACTTCGAGGACGTCCCCGCGCTGATCCTCGCGCTGATCGCGGAGGTCGGGACGGAGCTCGTCGACCTGGGCGAGCGGTGGTCGCAGACCGAGCGCGTCAGCCCCGCGGAGGCGCGCGAGCGGCTCGCGGGCTTCGTCGACTTCTACGCGCGCAACGGGCCGCTGGTCCGCGCCGTCGTCGAGGCGTCGCACCACGACACCACGGTGGAGGAGGCGTACTCGCAGATGGTCGAGGGGTTCATCGACCTGACGGCGCGGTCGATCCAGGCACGCATCCACAGCGGCGAGCTCACGCCGATCGACGCGGAGGAGACCGCGCGCGCCCTGATCCGGATGCTCAACGGCTATCTCGGCGACGCGCTCGCGCGCGAGGAGCCGATCGATCGCGAGCGTGTGCTCGACGTGGTCTCGACGATCTGGACGCGCACGCTTTTCCCGGCGCACGGAGGGTGACGGGGTGTCGTTGCGCGACAGGCTGAGCCGCCGCGTCGTCCCGCGCACGCTCGTCGCGCTCTCGACGATCCGCTGGCCCGGCAAGGTGACGGCGGCGATCCGCCGCGCGCTCGGCGGCCGCGGCCGTATCGAGCTGTTCGTCGCGTTCGATGATCCCGAGAGCGCCGTGGCGCTCCTCGGCCTGGCCCAGCGCGTGGCACACCGGCGCGTGCGGCTGGTCGTCGAGCCGGTCGTCGCGCGCGGGATCCCGGACGACCCGGCCGCCGAGGACAAGCGGCGCTACGCGGTCGTCGACGCCCGGCGGCTCGCCCGGCGCGCCGGACTCGAGCTCTCACGCACCGAGCCCGTGGACCCCGGATCGACCGCGTTCCTCGCTGCCTGGGCCGCCGCGGCTCCGGACGGCGACCGGCGGCTGGCGTTCTGCACGGCCGCGATGCGCGAGCTGTGGTTCGCCTCCGACGGCCCGGTGTCGCCGGAGGTGTACGCGCCGCTGTGGCGGGACCTGGTGGGCGACGAGCCGCCGGGCGACGGCGCGGCGGACGCGACCACGGCCGAGCGGCGGATGCGCCGGCGCCGGCTCTACGACACGCCGGTGGCGGTCGTCCACGGCGAGTGGTTCTTCGCCCACGAGCGCCTCGCGCAGATCGAGCACCGTCTCGACGATCTCGGTTGGAAGGCGGCCGCGTGAGCGAGCGCGTGGACTTCTTCTACTCGTTCCGCAGCCCGTACTCGTACCTCGCCGCGCCGCGCGCCTTCGAACTCGCCGATCGCCACGACATCGACCTGGTCTTCCGCGGCGTCACGCCGATGGCGATGCGCGGCCAGTCCGTGCCCATGTCCAAGCGCCTGCACACGCTCCGCGACGTCAAGCGGGAGGCCGACCGCCTCGGGATGCCGTTCGGGCGGGTCCACGACCCGATCGGCGACGGCGCCCGGCGCTGCCTGGTCGTCTCCGAACACGCCGTCGACGCCGGCCGCGTCCGCGAGTTCGTACTCGAGGCCGGCCGCGCGATCTGGTCGGACGCCGCGGACGTCGCCACCGACCGCGGGCTGCGCCCGGTGTGCGAGAGCGCCGGCCTCAGCTGGGAAGACTGCGCGGCGGCGCTCGAGGACCCCGCGATGCAGGCGCGCGTCGACAAGAACATCGCCGCGCTCCTGGCGCTCGGGCACTGGGGCGTGCCGGTCCTGATCGTTCGCGGCGAGCCGTTCTGGGGCCAGGATCGCATCGAGGACGCCGAGGCGGCGCTGGGGATGGGCGCGGCGGGTTTCGAACCTGCGACCTCTCGCGTGTGAAGCGCGAAAAGCGGATCGGTATCTGCCTTTTCCCGCGACGACGCTCCGTGATCTGCCATACTGATGCCATACGTACCACGCTTGACATCGACGATGACCTCATGACGACCCTCCTCGCTCGCCTGCCCGGCCGATCGAAGACGGACGCGATCGAGCACGCGATCGAGGCGTTCCTCGCCGGCGACGCCGTCGATCGTCTCAAGAAGCTCGCGGGCACTCTGGAGATCGAGGACCTGTCGCGCGAGCTGCGTTCGCGCGATCGCACGACCTGAGCCGTGGTCCTCCCGGACACCTCGATCTGGGTCGCGTACCTCCGCGGCGCCAGCGAGGACATCACCCGTGAGTTCAATGCGGCGTTGGAACGTCGCCAGGTCCTCGCATGCGGGCCCGTCGTCGCCGAGCTCATCGCGGGCGCGCGAGCGCATGACCGCGCGACCCTGCTGGCGTCACTCGGCGGCCTACCGTGGGCCGAGCTCGACCGTCACGCCTGGCAAAGCGTCGGCCTCCTCGCCGCCGAACTGCGCGACCGCGGCCAGATCCTCCCTCTCACCGACCTTGAGATCGCCGTAGCCGCCCACACGACCCCCGCCGCACTGTGGACTGCTGACCATGATTTCGAGCGCCTCGCCGCGCTGCTGGACGGACTCGAGCTACGCCTCATCGACTTCTGAAGCGACTCGCCCACGCGACGCGTCGCGACGAGCAAGCGCCGAGGCCTTGGAGCATGGGCGCGGCGGGTTTCGAACCTGCGACCTCTCGCGTGTGAAGCGAGCGCTCTCCCACTGAGCTACGCGCCCGGGCCGAGCGATCCTAGCGTCAGGCCGTAGAGTCCCGGCCGCGTGAAGTTCGGCGTCGCGATCTTCCCCACCGACCAGGCCATCTCGCCGCCCGAGCTCGGGCGCATGGTCGAGGAGCGCGGCTTCGAGTCGCTCTTCTTCCCCGAGCACACGCACATCCCGGCGAGCCGCGCGACGCCGTACCCCGCGGGCGGGGACCTGCCCGAGATGTACTGGCGCACTCACGACCCGCTCATCGGGCTGGCGTCGGTCGCCTCGGTCACCGAGAAGCTCAAGCTGGCGACCGGGATCTGCCTCGTCATCGAGCGCGACCCGATCATCACCGCGAAGGAGGTCGCGAGCCTTGACACGATCTCGAATGGCCGCGTGCTGTTCGGCGTCGGCGCGGGATGGAACGTCGAGGAGATGGCCAACCACGGCACGGACGCGAGCCGCCGGTTCGGCCTCCTGCGCGAGCGCGTCGAGGCCATGAAGGCCATCTGGACCCAGGACGAGGCGGAATACCACGGCAAGCACGTCGACTTCGATCCGATCTGGTCCTGGCCCAAGCCGGTCCAGAAGCCACACCCGCCGATCCTGCTCGGCGGCAACGGCAAGGGCGTGCTCGACCGCGTGCTGGCGTTCGCCGACGAGTGGATGCCCAACCGCGTCGGCGACGAGGAGAAGCTCGCCGCGCGCATCTCCAAGCTTCAGCGCCGCGCGCGCGAGGAGACCGACCGCGATGGCGTGCCGGTCACGCTGTACGGCGTTCCGAGCGATCCGGCCGCGATCGAGCGCTACGAGCAGGCCGGCGTGCACCGCTGCGTCTACTGGCTGCCGCCCGCCGGGCGCGACGTGATCGAGCGCGAGCTCGACGGCTGCGCCCAGGCCGCGGACGCATTCGCCGCAGCAGGCGCTTAAAGCCTCACAATTCCCTTCAAGTCCCGTTTCGGTGATGTCGATACAGGCAGTGCGCGGGAGGCCTCAGGCAGGGGCCCCGTCGCGCATCACCCCTCATGCGCAGGCTTCTACTCGCCGTCACGATCCTCATCGCCCTGCTCGCCCCCGCGGCGGCTGCGTCGGCGAAGGCGAGCCACGCCGGCTGGCCGCACATCAGCGGCATGCTGCTGATGAACAAGCTCGACCAGGCGCGGCCGCTGGATGGGCGCCCGGGCCACGACCCGTTCGACGGCACCGACCCGAGCTACTCCTGCGACGGCGTGCACCACTACACGGGCTGCATAGCTGACCGGCCGGGCTTCGCGTTCCTCGCCGACCGGCCGCGCCAGTGCGGCCACCAGGTCCTCCACGGCGACGATCGTGCCGCGTGCCGCGTGCCCGCCACGCCGACGGTCCCGTCGGGCATCCACAACGAGCTGCTCGGCGGCCACGGCAACGACACGCTGTACGCCGGCGACGACGGCGACGTGCTCTGGGGCGACTACAAGCCGTCGGGCCAGCCGACGAGCCAGCTCGACCACATACACGGCGGACCGGGCCGGGACATCATCTACGCCAGCCACGGCACGAACTTCATCCACACCGGTGGCGGCCCGGACATCGTCCACGCGCACTTCGGCCGCGGCCAGATCTGGTGCGACTCACCCGGCGCGCTCGTCTACATCTCCCGCCGCAGCCGGCGCGGATACCACCTGCACGGCTGCAAGCGCATCAGCCACTTCACCGCCGGCCACTAGCCTGCGCCGGCGCTACGCCGGGCGGCGGAAGGTCCAGCGGCGGTCGCGGCCGCCCTCGCCGCGCTGCGCCCGCGCCTCCTCGGCCAGCCGCGGCCATTCCGAGACCGGGGCGCTCGGCCGGCGCAGCTTGTAGTCCGGCCCCGGCGGCAGGCCCGTCAGCATCGCCCGGTTGGGGGCCTCGTCGAGCTGCCGGGCCACGGTCTCGCGCGCGACGCGGATCACCTTGTTGCGCCCCCGCCGGGCCATGAGGTTCGGCCCCATCGCGTCGAGGTCCTCGCGCAGCGGCTGAATCAGCACGACGTGCGTCCCGGTCGCGCGCAGCACCTTGGCCTCGCTGCCGAGCCGCCGGCCCGACAGCGAGCGCACCACATCGCCCACGCGGGCGATGGGGTTCCACGCGCGCGGGGGATGCAGGGAGGACGTCGGGTTGAGGCAGATGACGAGGTCGAGCTCCTCCTCGCAGAGCAGGTCGAGGTTCGACGTCGACCACAGGCCGCCGTCCACGTAGCGCCGGCCGGCGATGCGCACCGGCTCGTAGAAGCCGGGGATCGCGCAGGACGCGGCCACGGCGTCGGCGAGCTCGGCCTCTGGCGCGTCGTGGCGGCCGAACGCGACGCGCCGGCCGTTTGCGTAGTCGCACGCGACGGCCCAGAAGTCCGGGTGGCCGGTCCAGCCCTGCGGCGCGACACGGCGGATGATGTCGCGCAACGGGTCGCCGGAGACGACCCCGGCGGGGATCAGCCCCGCGAGCCACGCCGACGGCGCGTGCGACGACGTCGGGCGCGCCGCGGCGGCCAGCATCATGCGAAGCGAGCCCGGGACCGGGATCGGGACGCCCGCGGGGCGGAACACGGCGCCGGCCGAGCGGTCCGCGACGGCGGCCTCCGTCCCGTCGGCTCCATACAGGCCCTCGAACGTCTCGCCCGCCGAGTGGGCGACCATGAACCAGGGCGGCAGCCCGCTCGCGACGAGCGCGCCGACCATCGAGCCCGCGGACGTCCCGACGATGCAGTCCGCGCTCTCGGGATCCCAGCCGAGCTCCTCCGCGAGCGCCTGGACGCCGCCGGTCAGCCAGGCGCCGCCCATGACGCCTCCGGCCCCGAGCACGAGTCCGACCCTCATGCGCGCCACGGTAGCCAGATCGCCATTGAGGTCTAGAGCTGCGCGGTGTCCGTGGGCACGCCGAGCAGGATGCGGCCGGCGAGCTCGAACGTGCCCGGGCCGACGAGCATGTGCTGCGTCGCTGCGTGCACGTCGCGGAAACGGCGCTCGAGCGGCGTTCGCTCGTAGATCGCCGAGCCGCCGGCCAGCGCCCACATCGCGTCGACCGCGGCGGCGCTCGCGCCCATCGCGTGCGAGGCACCGGAGCGCAGGGCCGCCTTGTTCTCCACGCCGACCTCGCCCGTCGCGACCGCGGCGTCGAACGCCTGGGCGACGGCCTCGAGCAGCCCCGCCCGAGCGGCGCGCACCGACGCGGTGGCGCGGGCGACCTGGGACTGCGCGTCGGAGCGGGCGGCGAGCGGGCGGGTGCTGCCCGTCGGCGTCTTCGCGCCCGCCAGCTCGGTCACGTCGTCGATGGCGGCGCGGGCCACGCCCAGCCCGACCGCGGCGATCGCGATCGCCAGCAGCCCGAAGACCGGAAAGGCGTACAGCGGGCCGTCCTCGAAGGGCGGGTCGGTGATCAGCGACGCCGATCGCTCGAGTGGCACGAGCACTCCGTCGATCTCCATGTCGTGACTTCCGGTCGCCCGCAGGCCGGAGACCGACCAGGTGTCGAGCACCTCGACCTCGGCCTTCGGCACGACGCACAGCCGGATGTCGGGCGCGCCGCTGGGCAGCTTCACGAAGCTGCCCGCGCCGTCGTCGACCAGGCAGCCGCCCATCAGCCAGTCGCAGTGGTCGATGCCGCTGGCGAACGGCCAGCGCCCCGTCACGCGCAGCGCGCCGTCCTCTCCGACGGCGCGGCCCTTCGGCGCGAAGACGCCGCCCACGACCTGGGCGGGGTCGCCGTAGACATCGCGCCGGGCGTCATCGGGCAGCCATCCCGCCAGCGCGCCGCTCGTCGCGCTGATCGCGACGCACCAGCCCGCGGCGGCGTCGCCGGTGGCCAGCGCCTCGACGGACTCCACGAGGGCGGACGGATGCGCCTCCAAGCCGCCCACGCTGGCCGGCACGCACAGGCGGAACAGCCCCGCTTCGGCGATCTGCGCGACGAGGCCCGGGTCGAGCCGGCGCGCGCGCTCGGCGGCCGGCGCCAGCTCGGCGGCGCTCGCCGCGAGGGCCTGGGCGGCTGGCACTGGCTCCACGCGGGCGATCATCGCAGCGCGCAGGTGGTTGACGCGTGGCGCGCCGCCTGAGACCGTCGGGGCGATACGAACGGCAAGGGGGGGAGCTGCGGTGTTCAAGAGCAAGAAGAAGCGCGCGGAGAACCTCATGGAGATCGGCCACAAGGCCGTGGGGACGATCACCAACGTCATCGACACCGGGATGACGGTCAACCAGAACCCGCGCGTGAAGATGGTCTTCCGGATCGAGCCGCTCGACGGCTCTGCGGCGTTCATGGCCGAGAAGACCAAGACGGTGTCGCGCGTCCAGATCCCCCAGGCGGGTGGCCGCTACCCGGTGCTCTACGACCCGGAGAACACGAGCGAGTTCCTCTACATCGTCAGCGATGGCGGCGCGCAGGCCCGCCAGCAGGTCGTCGCGATGTTCGGCGACGCGTTCGGCGCCGACGGGTCCGGCGTCGGGATGGCGGGCGTGCCCGCCCCCGCGCCGGCGGCCCCCGCGGCCCCCGAGCTGGACCCGATCGAGCGGATCGCCAAGCTCGACGAGCTGCGGCGCTCCGGCGCGCTCACCGAGGAGGAGTTCGCCGCCCAGAAGGCGAGGGTGCTCGGGCTGTCGTAGCGCGCTAGCCTTGGCGACGGACCGTGCTAGGCGGGGAGGTAGCGGTGCCCTGCACTCGCAATCCGCTCTAGCGAGGCCGAATTCCCTTCCGAGGGGTGAGGCCTCTGGACCAGCACGCCGAACACAAGGCGTTGATGGGCCGGGTCCCGCGCGGCGCCGGCTCGCGAACCAGGTCAGATCCGGAAGGAAGCAGCCTTAAGCGGACCCCGGCGGGCGCAGCGGGAGCTCCCGTCCCGGAGCCGAGGACACGGTGGGCCCCGGAGGCCGAGCAACGACGGAGGGTGCACGGTCCACCTATTGCGTTGACCCGTCAGGCGGCCTGCGCGAACGGCGCGGCCGCCACACGGCGGCGGATCGCGCCGACCCCGGCACGGCCCACGAGCGGCACGCGCAGCCCGAGCGCCATCGCACGTGCGGCGCCGCTGACCGCTAGCCCGGTCGCTTGGTCGACCTGACGCGGGCGGTCGATGCCGGCGAGGCGGCGCAGGTCGTCGGGCAGCAGCGACGCCGCCGCGCTCGAGACGACGCGCAGCGGAACGGCCAGCGCCAGCAGCTCGCGCGTCAGCGGAGGCGAGAGGACGAAGCGCACCGCCTCCTGCGCCTCGAGCGAGGCGCACAGCTGCGGGCGCATCTGCGCGAAGTACTCGCGCATCGCCTCCACGCTGTCGGGCACGGTCTCGGGCGGGATCCCGACCTGCGCCGCGGCGCGGGCGCTCTCGGCGAGGTAGGCATCCTGGTCGGCGCGAGCCAGGCCACCCTCGAATGCGCGGTAGGCCGCCAGGAACGAGTGGACCTCGACGCAGTGCACCCACAACAGCGTCTCGGGGTCCTCGGCCGAGTACTCCCGGCCGGTGACCCTGTCGGTGCCACGGACGCGCGAGTGGAGGTTGCGCACCCGCGCGCCGGCCGCCTCGGCGGCGGCGGTGTCGCCGAAGGTCACGGTCGCGACGTACTCGACGGTGCGTCGCAGCCGGACCAGCGGCTTCGCGCGGAAGTCCGAGTGCTGGACGACGCCGGCCATCGCGAGCGGGTGCAGCGTCTGGATCATCAGCGCGCGCATCCCACCGACGAGCATCACCGGGCTGGAGTGCACGCGCCAGGTGACGCTGTCGGGCCCGAAGAGCCCGTGGTCCTGCCCGGTGCTCATCCCCGCGAAGGCTACGCCTCCGCGGGGACCGAGTCGCCGTCCGCTACTGCGACCGGACCTTGAACGGGCCCTTGAAGACGCCGTTCTGCCGGTAGTACATGTTGCCGCCGACCGCCGCGGTCACGGGTGGCCCTCCTCCTCCTGGACCTGCGGTGTCAACCGAGAGCTGGAGCTACTGAACGACTGCGCCGTCGGGCACGACCGCGAGCACGATGTGGCGGCGCGACACGGCGAGGTACTCGTGGGTCGCCGGCGACCAGTCGCCCTCGAGTGGCGTGACCACCGCGTCGGTCAGCGAGATGAAGTCGCCACGGTCGGTCGCGTTGAGCAGATCGGAGACGCGGCTGCGATAGCCGTCGGCGGGCAGCGTGAGGGTTCCCTCGATGCGGTGGCGCTCGGTCTCGAGCACCACGCGCTCCTGGCGGCGGTTCATGCACCGATTGTCGGCGCCAACCCGCCCCGGCTCAAGTCCCGGCCGCGCGAAATGGACGCCTACTCGCCGCCGTGGAAGACCGAGGCGGGCGTGTAGAGGCGCCACGACCGGTAGCCGGCGATCGCCCGATAGCCGCGCGGGACGCCCGGCACGACGCGCGAGGGATCGCGCGGGTCGAGCACGTACTGGCGCGCCACGGTGGCGTCGCGCGGCCAGATCGCGCTCGGCACGTCCCGGCCGCGGGGCAGCGGCGCGGGGATCACCTGCGCCGGGTCAAGGCCGCGCACCAGCGCCACGCCCGGGACCAGCCGGTGGTTGACGACGCCGATCGGCGGGTGGCGACGGCGCAGCGCGCCGGTGTCCAGCAATGCGTAGAGGTCGTCGCGGATGCGCTGCTGGGTGGCGAGCGTGTGGCGCGTGCGGTCGATGCGGTGCAGCTGGCTCGGCCCGAAGCCGGCGAGCAGCGCGACGGTCAGGACGGCGAAGGCCATCCACGGACGCCGCCAGCGGTGCCCGGCCTCCAGGGCCAGCCAGCCGAACACGCCGGCGCCGCAGAAGATCGCCAGCAGCGCGGCGATCGCGAACGCGTAGCGCGTGTTGATCGGCAGCCCGCCCGCGGCCATCATCGCGAAGGCCACGACCGCGAGCACGCCGGCGATGGCCGGCAGGCGCGCGCGATCGCGCAGCAGCCACAGCGACAGCAGCCCGCCGCCGGCGGCGCCGACCAGCACGGGCTCGCGCAGGATCTCCCCGACTCGTCGCGGCAGGGTCGTCGGGACGTGCACCAGGCCGGTCACGCGGTGCAGCGCCTTCGCGTTGTCGCGCGTGCCGGTGAGGGAGTGCAGGGCGTCGCCGGCGAGCACGAGGTCGGACAGCAGCCACAGCCCCGGACCGGCCGCCGCGAGGACGGCCAGGTCCCAGCGCCAGCCGTCGGCCCACACGAGATAGCCCAGGTACGCGATCGAGAACAGCCACGCCTCCGGGCGGATCAGGCCGGCCACCGCCAGCAGCGCCAGGACCGGGTTGCCGGCGCGCGGCCGGCGCGCCTCCACCAGCAGCGCCCCGAGCAGCAGCACGAGGTACGGCACGTCGACGTACGCGCGCACGCCGTAGGAGATGACGGGCTCGCGGGTCAGGACGATCGCGGCGGCGAGCAGCCCCGCCGCCCAGCCGAACCAGTGGGCGCCCAGCTCGTAGACGACCCAGCCCAGGGCGCCCAGCGCACCGAACGCGATCACGACGAGCACGTCCTCCGCGGTGCGCCCGTCGAACGCCGACAGGACCACCCCCAGCAGGTTGGCCAACGGGTGCGGCGTGGGGGCCAGGGAGACGCCGTAGTCGGGGGCGTGGCCGTGGGCGATCTGGCGGCCCCAGACCAGCGAGTAGAGGGCGTCGTAGTTCGCGAAAGCGTGCGCGATCCAGAGCCACATCGCGCCGGCGAGAACGCCGATCACCGCCACCGGACGGAGCCGAGCCATGCCTCAGGACGCTATCCGCCCTGGGGCTAGACTGGCTCGACCGTGTCCTCGGCTCCGTCGCTCTACCGCCGCCACCGCCCGAGGACCTTCACCGACGTCGTCGGCCAGGAGCACGTGGTCCGCACGCTTTCCAACGCGGTCCAGCAGTCCAAGGTGCACCACGCCAACCTCTTCGTGGGCTCCCGCGGGACCGGCAAGACGTCGATGGCGAAGATCCTCGCCGCCTGCCTGAACTGCGAGACGGGGCCGACGATCACGCCGTGCGGGACGTGCGAGTCGTGCGTCTCGATCGCCAGCGCGACCTCGATGGACGTCATCGAGATGGACGCGGCCTCCAACAACTCGGTCGACGACATCCGCGACCTGCGCGAGCGCGTCGCGTACGCCCCCGTGTCCGGCGGCCACAAGGTCTACATCCTCGACGAGGCGCACATGCTGTCCCCGCAGGCCTGGAACGCGTTCCTCAAGACGCTCGAGGAGCCGCCGCCGAACACGATCTTCGTCCTGGCCACGACCGAGGCCAACAAGGTGCTGGCCACGGTCGTCGACCGCTGCCACCGCTTCGACTTCCGGCGCCCGACGGCCGAGCAGCTCGCGGGGGTCATCCGCCGGGTCGCCGCCTCGGAGGCAATCGAGATCGGCCCCGAGGCCGTCGCCCTCATCGCCCGCCACGCGACCGGCTCGTTTCGCGACGCGCTGGGCACGCTCGAGCAGCTCGTCACATATTCAGGTCCGCAGATCGCCCTCGAGGACGTTCTCGCCGTCCTCGGCGTGGCCGACGCCGACCTGCTCTTCGCCGCGATGGACGCGATCGCCGCCGGCGACGCGCGCGCGGCGCTGCTCGTGGCCGACCGCCTCGCCGAGTCGGGCCACGACGCGGCCGGCTTCGTCGGCGACCTGGAGGTCCATGCCCGCGAGCTGCTCGTCGTCGGCACGCTCGACGGGGTCGTGCCCGCGGAGATCACCATCTCACCGGATCACGACGCCCGCCTCGTCGAGCAGGCCGCCCGCGTCCCCCGCGCCGCCGTCGTGCGCGTGCTCGACCTGCTCGCCGCGGGGATGGAGGCCACGAAGAACGGCGCCGACGCGCGGACCCAGCTGGAGCTCGCGCTCGTGAAGGCCGCGAGCCCCGAGGTCGACGCGTCGTCCAAGGCGCTGCTGGCCCGCATCGAGCGG
>DAINCW010000003.1:0-10348 GCA_036732205.1 Solirubrobacteraceae bacterium
GGCGCCGCGGGCGTTGCGCGGTGCGGCGCCGCCGTTCGCGGTGGTCGCGGCCGTGCCGCTGGAAGGCGTGCCGGCGATCGTGGTCCCGGGCGCGACGAGCGAGGCCGCTCCGCCGCCGTGGCCACCGCCGCGCGTGCCGCCGTGACCGCCGCCCGAGCCGGCGCCGCCGAGCAGGCTGGACCCGAGCAGGACCTGCTCGCCACTGCCCGGGCCGCCGTACCCGCTCAGCAGCGGGTCCTTGCCCTTGGCGAGCGCAGGGCTCGCGCCGAGGGCCGCGATCAGGCAGGTGAGTAGGGCGATCCGCATGCTCATCAACATCGAAGGTATCCCAGTGATCGGCCGCGCCACGCCTGTTCTGAACACGCGCTAACGCGGTTCGTCACATGTTGAGGCGGTCCCTCGGGTCGCCCTCAACGACCTCTCAGCCACCGATCCGGCTCGCCGCGCGGAGGATCCGGTCGTTCATGGCCGAGACGTTCACGCGCTTGCCGTCGTGCGCAATCGCGTAGACCGCCCGCGTGAGGCGGTCGCGGGGGTCGAGCGCAATGGCGCGGGCGAGCAGGACGCGGGCCGCAGCGTCCCGCCCGCGAAACGAGGCGATCGCCCCGCGCTCGAGCGTCGCGTAGGCGCCGTCGGGGTTGCGTCTCAGCGCTTGGGCGAACGCGCGGTCGGCACGGGCGAGGTCGCCGAGGCGCACGGCGATCGACCCCTCGATCAGGCGCGGGCGGTCGCTGAGCGGGTCGAGCGACGCGGCGCGGTCCAGGCGCCGGTACGCCTGCCCCGCGTCGTGCGGCCACACGCGGGCCGCGCGGTCCACCTGCCGCGCCGACAGCCAGGGCAGCGCGAGGGCGAGGATCGCACCGACGATGATCGCCGATCCGGCGGCCGCCGCCCGGGCTTCGCCCAGCATCGGGCGCATCCCGAGGTAGGGCTCGGGTGGGCGCGGGGCGAGCGACACCGCCAGCCCCAGCGCGGCGAAGGCAGGCGCCCCGAGCCCCGCGTACTCCCAGAACCAGTCCGCCGAGCCGTGGACGGCCCAGTAGGCGAAGGCGCCCAGCGCGCCGGCGGCCACGGCGCGTGTCATGGAGCTCGAAGATCGCGCCGCGGCCAGCCCCGCCGCGACGGCGGCGCCCACTGCGAGCACCAGCAGCGCGAGCCCGATCACCCCGGTCTGGAGCATCGTGCGGATCTCGAGGGAGTGCGGGTAGCGCGGCGTCTCGTTGCTGTGGCGCCGCAGGAGGTAGTCCTGGCCGAAGTTGTCGGCGCCGATGCCCACGATCGGGTGGGCCTTGAACACGTCGAGGCCGACGCGATAGAAGTCGTAGCGATTGCTGCCGAGGCCGCTGGTCAGGCGGCTGCCGCCCTTGTTCTCCGCGTAGCCGCCCTTGAACGAGTGCCATGCCGAGGAGATCCGGTGGGCCGGGTTGCCCACCGCCGCGAGCCCGCCGACCACGCCGATCGCCACGACCGCGAGCCCCACCGCGGCGAGCGCGCGATGCGCCCGCGACGCCGTGCGCTCGTCGAGTGGCCGCCGCGCCTCGAGCGCCGCCCCCGCCGCGACGACCAGGCCGACGACCCCACCCGCCACCATCGTGACCCGCGCCGCGGAGCCCGCGGCCGACAGCGGGTGGGCTCCGCCGGCGTCGATTCGGTCGGCGACCCGCAGCAGAGCCGGCACGCAGACGCCCACGCCGATCGCGATGGGCAGGAGGGTGACCATGCGCCGGACGCGGTCGGGCAGCACGACGAAGACGAGTAGGAGCATCACCGGCGTCGCGAACAGCGCGCCGCGGCTCTGCGACAGCAGCGCCACGTCGCACAGGACGACGGCCCCGCCGGCGAAGGCGCCCCGCAGCGCCCACGGCACGCGGCGCGCGCTCGCCAGCGCCAGGGCGGGCCACGCCGCCATCAGCCACATCGCGGCCGCGGCGTTGGGGTAGCCCGCCGGGTCCACGAGCCTGTCGCCGACGAAGAACTGGGTGGGCGACGAGCCGGGGAGGCGCAGCACCGTCACGGCCGCCAGCACGACCATCCCCAGGGTCCACGCACCGAGCACGAGCGCCGCCGAGTCCTCGCGCTGGCGCCACAGCGCGAACGTGGCGAACACCATCAGGTAGAGCAGCGTGCGGTCCGCGCCCTCCCAGGCCATCCCCTGGTCGCCGGCCCACAGGATCGACAGGAAGCTCCACAGCGTGAAGGCGGCGAGCGCCACGACCGCCACCCGGATCGCGCGCGGGATGTCCGCGACCCGCAGCGGGATGATCCAGGCGCAGATGGCGAGCAGGCCGAGAACGCCGACCGCCCCGGGCGCCCAGGTCGTGAGGGAATAGCCACCCTGATCCTGCGCCCAGTAGCAGAACAGCCCGACCGCGGCGAGCATCGGCAGCGTGACCGGCGCCGATCCGACGATCCGGCCGAGGCGTCCGGCCCGCGGGCTCACGAGTGCAGCGTGTGGTTGATCGCCGCGATCTCGCGGTTCAGGGCGCGCTGCGCGTCGTCGCGCGCGGCGAGCACCGCCTGCTGGGCGAGCGTCACGCGATTGGGGTCCCCGCTGCCCAGCGACGCCGCCGCGGAGCCCAGCCGCGAGCGGAACCTCAGCAGCGCGCCGACCAGGCGCCGATGCCCTGCGGCCAATCGCTTCGGCGGCACGACGCTCCGCAGCCGGGCGACGACCCGGTCGACCGCGCGCACGTAGTCGCTCAGCGCGCGCTGCCCGGCCGGCGCGCCGTCGGTCGCGCGCACGATCGGGATGCGATCGACCGTGCGCACGAAGTCGGCCTGCACGCGGTTGACCGTGTCCACGTAGCGGTTGTCGCGGCGCGCCTCGTCGCCGCCGGACCCGCACGCCCCGATCGCCAGCGCGATCGCGGCAGCGACCAGCGCAACGGGTCGGCGAGCGGCCATGGCGCGCCACGGTACCGCTCGGGCCCGACCGCTCAGAGGTTGTTTCGGGATGCCGCGTGTGCAGCTGGCGAGCGTCGGATCAAGCGGGGCAAGGACGCAGGGAGGGTGCTACGCGGCGCTCGGGACGCTCGCCGGCGTGCGCGGCAGCGTGTCCTCGGCGGTCGCGAACGCCCGCCGGAAGGCCGCCACGACGGCCGGGTCGAACTGCTGGCCGGAGCCGCGTCCGAGCTCCTCGAGGGCGACCTCGGTCGGCAGGGCCGGCCGGTGGGAGCGCGCTGAGGTCATGTCCTGGAAGGCGCTGACGACGAAGACGATGCGCGAGCCCAGCGGGATCTGCTCGCCCGCAAGCGCGTCGGGGTAGCCACCGCCGTCCCAGCGCTCGTGGCTGGAGCGCACGAGGGCCGCGACGTCGTCCATGCCGAAGCTCGACTGGAGCAGGCGCTCGCCGACCTGAGTGTGGTTGCGGATGAACCGCAGCCCCTCCTCGGTGAGGGCGCCGGAACCGTGGAGGATCGCGTCCGGGATGGCCATGTTGCCCACGTCGCGCAGGTGCGTCGCGGTCTCGACCATCTCGACATCGGCCTCGCTCAGGTCGAGCTCGCGGGCGACGACCACCGCGAGGGCCGCGGCGTCGTAGCGGGCCGGCGCGATGCGCGGGGCCAGGATGTGCCCGGGCTCGGTGTCGCCGTCGATCTCGTGGTGGTTGCGGCGGCTCTGCAGCCGCTGGTCGGCGATCTTCAGCGCTTCGGAGACCCTGTCGGTCTCGGCGGGCAGCGAGACCGCGCCGTGCGTGCAGCGGATCATGAAGCCCTCGCCCGTCTCGGTGAGCGCGGCGGCGGCATCGGCGACCACGCGCTCGGCGTCGCCGATGTCTGTGACGAGGATGGCGAACTGGTCGCCGTGCATCCGGTAGACCTCGCCGTGCGGGCGGACGGCGATCGCGAGCTTGCGCCCGAGCCGCCAGAGCAGCGCGTCGCCGCAGGCGTGACCGTACGTGTCGTTGTACTTCTTGAAGCTGACGAAGTCGAAGAGCACGAGCTCCGCGCGTTGCGCGGGCATCGTCGTCTTCAGCATCCGGTCGAGGTCCTCGCGCAGGCGCAGGCCGTTGCCCAGCTCGGTGGTGGGGTCGGTCAGCGAGGTGCGAGCCGCGGTGCGCAGGCCCAGCAGGGCTTCGGCGCCGATGCCGGCGAAGCAGCCCAGGCTGAGCGCGGTGAGGATCGGCGAGAACTCGCCCATGGCCATGACGGCGCCCTGGACGATGGCGCCGAAGACGCCCGCGGCCGTGCACAGGCGGATCGCGATGATGAGGCGCGGGGAGCGCACGCCCACGTCATCGGCACCGACCGCAGGAACTTTCGCCCCGAGAGCGCCGGGACTACGAGGTTCGTCCAGTCGGCGGGCCGTACGACTTGGGCAGAGCCAGTGAGCGATCGATCGATCGGGCCGTCAGTGGCGGCGCGCGGAGGTGCACGTGTGAAACACCCGCACGAAGCGATGCACGATCGTGACGCCGTGCACTCGCACGCGCTGGATCAGCGTCACGGCGACGCGCCGGCGCGGCAGACCCTTGAGGCTCACGGGGATACCGTGGCGCAGCTGACGCGGCAGGTAAACCACGGCCGCGCGACCAGCGAGCAGCTCGGTCACGCTGACCAGCTTTGCGCCGCGGGCGAGCGACAGGTGTACCCGCAGGCTGCGTCCGCTGCGGCATTGCCTGATCACCTCCGTCTGTGCGGTGCACCAGGCGTTCGCGGGGACGCCCGCGCACGGGTCCGGCATCGTCGCCAGGCCGCTCGGCAGGGGGTGCATCACGACCTTTGTCGCGCGCGGGTAGTTGTCGGTGGGCAGGCAGGCGGCGTTGGCGCTGAGCCCCTGGATCGCGATCTGCGAGTCGCAGGCGATCTCCTGGGTGAACTGGGCGTTGGCGTCGGGCTGGGCGGTGCCGCCGCAGGTCGGCCTGCTCTGCTGAAGGCCGGACGGTGAGCTGGTCGGCTCGCCGCCGCCTGCCTCGGTGTTGCCGCTGAAGCAGTTGGAGGGCCCGGGGGCCGTCTGGGTCTCGGCGAAGTCCCCGTTGGTCGGGTTGCCGTAGGAGCCGTTGTTGGCGAACTTGTTGTTGAGCAGCGCGTTGCCCCAGTCGTCGTAGAGGCACGCCGCTCCGCTCTGGACGCCGCCGGTGCAGGGGTCTCCGCTGTCGGGGTAGGGCGCGAACGCGACTCCCCAGGCGTTGTTGTGCTCGAAGCGGTTGTTCATGACCGTGTCGTTGCGGCCGCCGGCGACTGTCATGCCGGTGCCCACTGGGCCCGCCGCCGCCGAGCCGAGCGCGGGCACGTTGGGGTTGTTGTTGTCGTGGACGTAGTTGTCCATGAACACCCAGCAGGAGGTGGTGTGCGTGATCGGGCTGATCGCGCCGCTCGGGCAGGAGCCGTCCTGCGGGGGAGGGTTGTCGCCGTTCTGGCTGTTGGTGTCGAAGCCGTCCTCGTTGTTGTCGAATTCGGAGTTCTTGATCACCAGCGAGCCGCCCGAGTTCGAGCCCGAGTAGCCGAGCGCGTTGAACTCGGCCCAGGCGTGGTCGATCGTCTGGTTGCAGACCTGCTGGCAGGCTCCGATGTAGTAGCCCGAGTCGTTGAAGTTGCTCGCGTACGTGTTGTCCCACTTGCCGCCGCTGGTGTTGCTGGAGAAGATCCCGTACTGCGACGCGGTGGCTTCGCCGTTGTAGAACGTGCTGGTGGCGGTCAGGTACGAGCCGTAGAAGCCGTGCATGCCGATCTTCCCATCGACGGCGCCCCCGTCCCACCAGAGGTTGTTGCCCGAGTGGGCGCTGCCGGTCAGGAAGTTGCAGGTCGTGAGGTTGTCGACCTCGACGTTGTCGGCCGCCCAGATCAGAACGCCGTTGCGGCCCTGCGGGGCGCCGCTTGAGTCCTTGACCCCGAGGTCCTGTGCCGCCGGGCTCGAGCTGCACGAAGCCGACCCGGGCAGCGTGCCGTCGACGACCACCCCGCTGCGATCCATCCCGCGCAGGTGCAGTCCCGACTTGGTGATGACCACGCCGCCCGGCGTGCTCCACTGCACCCCGTTGGTGTGGTCGGCCTGCTCGTGGTAGTCGCCAGGCGCGACCAGGATCCAGTCGCCCGGGTTCGCGGCGTCCACGGCCGCCTGGATCGAGCTGTACTGACCCGCATGGCCCTGGTAGTTGCCGACGAGCAGCACTCGCGGCGCTGCCTGGCTGCGCTTCGCGCCGGACGCCCCCGCGGTGCCGCCGACCGCGACGCCCGCGAGCAGGGGCACAGCAACGGCGAGCACCACGGCGATCCTGAACTTCCCGTTCTTCATGTGTCTTCTCCAGAGCAGCCGGAGCCCGAATCTACCAGCAAGGACGGTTCTCGGCCGGGTCCGGCGTGAATGCGCACGACAGCTCGTGCAGCCCAGGAATCCCGGAAGCGATTGAGAGCGCCGCGCCAGCAGGCTACGACGGCGTTGTGTTCCCGGTCTTGCGCCCGGTGTCTGTGGGGCCAGGGTTATATGACTTCGGCAGGCCGAGCGAGTGCTCGGCCACGTAGTTGAGGATCATCTCGCGCGAAACCGGGGCGGTGCGGGCCAGGCGGGCGCCCCACCACATGTCCACGAGGCCGTACTCGAGGGCGAATCCGTTGCCCCCATGGGTCTGGATCGCCTGATCGACCGAGTGGATCGCCGCCTCGGCGGCGGCGTACTTGGCCATGTTCGCCGCCTCGCCCGCGCCGGGGACGCCGGCGTCGTAGAGCGCCGCGGCCTTCTGCGTCATCAGGCGGGCCAGCTCGTGCTGGATCTTCGCCTCGGCCAGCGGGTGCGACAGGCCCTGGTGCGTGCCGATCGGCACCCCCCACACCTCGCGCTCGCGCGCGTACTGCGACGCCTGCTCGAGGGCCCGGCGCGCGAGGCCGTTGGAGATCGACGCGCCCATGATCCGCTCGGGGTTCAGCCCGTCGAAGACGGGGCCCAAGCCGCCGTTCTCGCCACCGATCAGGCGCTCTTCCTCGAGCTCGACGTTGTCGAAGAACAGCTGCCACTGCTTGTCGGGCCCCAGGCGCGGCATCGGGATGTTCTGGCGCGTGAAGCCGGGGCAGTCGACGTCGACGATGGCCAGCGACGGCAGGCCCAGCGTCCCGTCGCTCAGGCGCGTGCGCGCGACGACGAGCACGGCGTCGGCCTCCTCGACGCCCGAGATGAACGTCTTCTGGCCGTTCAGGACGAAGCCGCCGTTGCGGCGCGCGATCGAGGTCGAGAGGTTGTGCGAGTTCGTGCCGGCGTCGGGCTCGGTGATCGCGAAGGCGATCTTCGTCGTGCCGGCGCCGATGCCGCGCAGCCAGCGCTCCTTCTGCGCATCGGTGCCGTGCCGGACGAGGATCGAGCCGACGATCGCCGGCGAGACCACGATCAGCAGCAGCGAGCAGCCGGCCGCGACGATCTCCTCGCCCACGGCCGACAGCGCGGCCATGCCGAGGCCGCCGCCGTCCCACTCCTCCGGGATGTTCACGCCGAGATAGCCCTTGGCCGCGAGCGCGTTCCACAGCTCGAGCGGCGGCTCGCCCTTGTCCATCTTCTCGCGCATGTACGCGGGGCCGAAGCCGAGGCTGATCTCGCGCACCGTCTCGCGGATGCGCCGCTCCTCGTCGTCGGGGACGAGGTTCAGCACCGCGTCCTTGGTCGTGCCGGCCATCGGGCGCGATCCTACGCCGCCGCCAGCCGCAGCGGCAGGCGGTCGACTCCGTAGATCCCCTGGATGGAGCCGAGCTCGGCGTCGCCGTCCAGCTCGAGCGTCGCCACGCGCTCGGCGAACAGCGTCAGGGCCTCCTGCATCTCCGCGCGCGCGAGGTTCGCGCCGAGGCAGTAGTGGATGCCCGCGCCGAACGTCAGCGGCTTGGCCGCGCCGCGGTCGGCGGTGATGTCGAACGTGTCGGGCGCGTCGATCGCGCCGGCGTCGCGGTTCGCGTTGAACGCGGAGACCATCACGATCGTGCCCTCCGGGAAGGTGACGTCGTTGACCTCGACGTCCTCGAGCATGATCCGCGACGTGAAGGGCGTGATCGGCTCGTAGCGCAGCGTCTCGTCGGCGGCCGCCGCGGCCAGCGACGGGTCGGCGCGCAGCGCGGCCCACTGGTCGGGGTGCTCGGCGAGCAGCCGGACGGCGTGCGCGAGCTGGCTCTGGGTGGTGTCCACCCCACCGACCAGGACGTTGAGCACGAGGTTCACGAGCTCGTCGTCGTCGAGGCGGTCGTCGCCATCGCGGGCGGCGATCAGCGTCGAGATGAGGTCGTCGCCCGGCGTCGCCCGGCGCTGCACGATCAGCGGGCGGGCCCAGTCGTAGAACTCCTGGCAGGCCTCCTCGATGAGGGCCCGGTCCTCGATGAGGCTCGGCCCGTCGAACTGGCGCTGGATCCAGTTGCTCCAATGGTGCAGCCGTGGAGCGTCGGACAGCGGCGCGCCCATCACCGTCGCAATGACCTGCGACGGGTAGAGCTTCGCGAAGTCCTCGACGAACTCGCACCGGCCCGCGTCGAGCATCGGGGCGAGCAGGCCCTCGGCGAACCCGCGCATCGCCGGGCGCCAGCGGTCGGCCGAGCGCGGCGTGAACGCCGGGTTGACCAGGCCGCGCAGGCGCGCGTGGTCGGCGCCGTTGATGTGGAGGATGTTGCGCCGCATCTCCTCGTACAGCGGCCCCTCGGTGATCTCGAACAGCTCGGCGATCTTCATCCCGGGGAACGTCGTCGCCTTCGTGCGCAGCAGATGGTTGCCCGCCTCGCGGTCGAGGACGATGTAGCCCAGCGGCGCCTTCGCGACCCAGGAGCGCGCGGCGAGGTCGGCCATCGTCGCGTGGAAGCGCTCGCCGCGCAGGGTCTCGTCGAAGTAGTCGAACTCCGGGACGTCGAGCTCGGTGACGAGCGCCATGGTTTGAGCCTATTCCGCGCCGGTCGTCCGCGCGCGGCGCACGGGCTCGGGGCGACAGCGACGAGGGGAACGAGCGGTCGCGGGGTCCGTGGCCGGCGGGGGAAATCGGCCGCGTTGCTGAGTTAGGGGCCATATACACCCCTGACTCAGCAATCACCCCCGGAAACGCCGATCGAAGCCGGGCGGGCCGGCGCACCCACCAGGCCGCTCACCCCTCGATGCCCTGTGCACCGCCGACGCCGGTGGACGACCGCGCGCGCCGCGCCGCCCCCAGCCGGAACGCGAACAGGCACAGCAGCAGCGGCACGCCGAGCTCGGTGATGCCCGTCTGCGGCCATACCTCGCTCTCGAACTGTGGCCGCACGCGCTCGCCGGTCTCCTGGACGTGGAGCGACGAGAAGTAGAGGACCGCCGTCGCGACGACCATGACGTAGCCGCAGAACAGCAGCACGCGCGCCGGGCGCGGGAACAGGCGGCTCTCCCCGTTGACGGCCTCGCCGGACATGGCCAGCTCCCACCCGAGCGCGAGCAGGATCACGACCGCCTGCGCGACGCTCAGCCGGGCCTCGCCCGCCGCGATCGCGTGGCCGTAGAGGTCGTAGAGCCAATGCAGCCCCTGGAGCGCGACGTTGAGCATCAGCAGCGCCGAGAGCACCGGCGACCACCGGCCGCCGTCGAGGCGCCGCCGAGCGACGAGCCAGCCGAGCAGGCCGAGCGTCGCGAGCGCCGTCGTCACCTGGATGCCCGGCAGGCGCAGCGAGTAGATCCCGTCGGGGAAGCCGCCGAACAGCGAGCGGCCCGCCTGGCGGTACACGGCGAGCACGTACAGCCCGCCCGCGACGATCCCGAAGAGCGCCGCGCCCGCCCAGCGCCGCGGAGGCCCACGGCGCCCGGCCACCACCAGCGCGACGACCAGGCCGGCGACGACGACCAGCCAGAACGCCGCGAGCACCGCGAGCAGGTGGTCGGCCGAGTCCGTCTCGCTCTTGCTCGCCAGCGCCTCGGCCTGATGAGACTCACCGGAGCCCGGGCTGTCGTCGAACGTCCGGAACATCAGCTGGAACAGGGGAACGTGCAGCTTCACCAGGCGCGGGACCGTGTAGCCGTAGAGCAGCCAGATGCGGTGGCTGCTCTCGCGCGTCCACGCGTGGCCCGCGAAGTTCGCCGGCTTGCCGGGCGAACCCTGGGAGAACGTCTGCGCCAGCCATCCGTCGGGTGTCTTGCCGAGGTCGCGCGTGGTCGTCGGCCCCTCCTTGGCGCAGCACGCCTTCAGCCACGACACGATCGAGTCGCCGAGCCTGCCCGCGTTCTTGCCCCTCGACTGCGGGCCCTCCACGATGCTGAACCCCGCCGGGTCCCCCGCCCCGGTCCCGACGAACTCGATGAACGTCACGGGCGCTCCGCGCGGCGTGAGCTTGAGCACCTCCCAGTCGACCGGCCGCGCGATCGCGAACCGCGGCTTGTCGCGGTGCTGGTAGCGGGCGAGGTGGCCGCCGAGCGGGACGCTCTTGAACGCGTC
>DAINCW010000003.1:10358-20341 GCA_036732205.1 Solirubrobacteraceae bacterium
CCCCGCTGCCGGAGTCGATGGCGATCGCCGCCAGCGGGACCGCGACGAAGAGCACCGCCGCCAGCGCGACCGCGCCGCGCGGCACCGCCGCCGGCGCATCGCCGGGCCGAAGCCTCGCCCTGCGCAGCACCCACACGAGCAGCGCGACCCCGGCCGCGGCCACGAGCACCTCGCTGGGCAGCAGGTCCGCGTCGTGGCGCACGTCGAGCACGATCACGCCCGCGGCGACGAGCGCGGTCACAGTCGCGAGCACCGCGGGCCGGTGCGAGCGCTCCGTCATCGCGGCGACGCGATCGCCCACCACCTCACCCCACTCCGCGAACTCCGACCCGGCGAGGATCAGCGCAGGGATCAGCACGATCGCCAGGCCGTAGAGCTGGAGCGAGAAGGCGAGCGTGAACAGGCGCGGCACCCCCTGGTGGCCGGCCTTCCACCACAGCGAGAGGTAGAGCCCGGCGACCAGCGCGAGCGTGACGCCGAACACGAGGGCGCGGAACCCCTGGCCGGGACGCGGGCGCCGCCGATCGCTCGCGATGGTCGCCAGCGCGACGATGGCGACACCGGCCAGCAGCAGCCACGAGGTCGTGCTCGCCTGGTCGCGGCTGGGCCAGAAGGCCAGGGCGAAGACCGCGACGGCCAGGACGCGGAAGCCGGCGTGGGCATGGAACGCGCCGGCGAGCAGGTACGTCCAGCCCAGGCTCAGCGACGCGATGCACAGCCAGAAGATCGGCGTGGGGATCGTCGTCAGACGGTCGCCGGTGACCAGGTTGGGCGTGCTGCCCATGTGCACGTCGCGCAGCGCGATCATCACCGCGGCGACGAGGAGCTGGGCGACCGCCAGGCCCGTGACCAGCCGCAGCCGCGGCGTCATCGTCGCCAGCGAGATCGACCGGTGGCGCAGGCTCTCGCGCAGCGTGCCGGTACCGTGCGTCACGCTGGCGCACGCTAGCGACGCCCATTGGATACCGTCGGCTCCATGACCGACCTCGGACCGACCTCCACCGCCCTGGAGCTCGCAGCCGCGCTGCGGCGCCGCGAGCTCTCCTCCACGGAGCTGCTCGACGCGTGCCTCGAGGAGGTCGACCGCCTCAACCCCGAGCTCAACGCGGTCATCTGGCGCAACGACGACGAGGGCCGTGCCGCGGCCGCGGAGGCCGACAGGGCGCTGGCCGGCGGCGCGGAAGGCCAGCCGTTCCTCGGCGTGCCGATGCCGATCAAGGACCTGACCCCGGTGGCGGGCTGGCCCGTCACCTATGGCTCCAACGGCGCGCCCGAGGGCCCGAGTGCCGAGAGCGAGATGGTCGTGGACGCGTTTCGCGCCGCGGGCTTCGTGCTCACCGCCCGGACCAACACGCCCGAGTTCGGCCCGATCACCGTCGCCGAGAACTCGCGCTACGGCATCAGCCGCAACCCGTGGGACCCCGACCACACGCCCGGCGGCTCCAGTGGCGGCGCCGGCTCGGCGACCGCGGCCGGCATGTTCCCCATCGCCCACGCCAACGACGGCGGCGGCTCGATCCGGATCCCCGCGTCGTGCTGCGGCCTGGTCGGCCTGAAGACGAGCCGCGGCCGCGTGCCGCGCCTGGCACAGAGCTGGCTCGGCGCCGTGGTCGAGGGGGTGGTGTCACGCGACGTGGCCGACAGCGCCGCGGTGCTCGACGCCATCGCCGGCCCCGACCCGCACGCCTGGTTCAACGCGCCGGTGCCGGAGCGGCCGTTTGCGGAGGAGGTCGGCGCCGACCCGGGCAAGCTGCGCATCGGCATCCAGACGGCGTCGCCCTTCGGCCTGCCCGTCGACGAGGACTGCGTCGTCGCCGCCCAGGACGCAGCGAAGGCGCTGGAGGAGCTCGGCCACTCGGTGGAGACGATCGAGCTGCCCGTCGACCCGCAGCAGCTCATCGATAACTTCGTCGTGCTCGCCAATGCGGGCCTCGCGGACTACGCGGGCGTCGACTGGTCCAAGACCGAGCCCCACGTCCGAAGCCAGCACGCGCAGGGCGAGGCGACGTCCAGCCTGCGGTTCGTCGAGGCCGCCCGGACCCTCGAGCTCCTCAGCCGGCAGATCGTCTCGCTGTGGGACGACCTCGACCTCGTCATCTCTCCCACGCTGTCGATCGTGCCGCCCGTCGCGGGCACCGTCCTGGAGATGGTCCACGCCAACCCCGACGAGCCGGCGACCCCTGTCGTCCAGATGGTCACGTTCACCGCCACCTTCAACACGACGGGCCAGCCGGCGATCAGCCTGCCGCTGCACTGGACCGATGCCGGCCTGCCGGTTGGCGTGCAGCTGGTCGGCAAGCCGTTCGACGAGGTGACCGTGATCCGCGTGGCCGGCCAGCTCGAGCAGGCGCGCCCGTGGCGCGACCGCCGGCCCGAGCTGGCGGGCGCCGCCTAGCGCCTAGCCCTTCGCCTGCTTCGGCTTCTTCGGCCTGTGGTGCTTGGGCCGCCGGTGCGGCTTGGGCTTGGGCTGCGCCGGGGACGGTGGGATGAACTCGGGCAGCCCGGGCTCGCCGGTCTCGACGTCGAGGATCGCCTGGTGCGTCGGGTCGCCGGTGAAGTACGACTGGTTGGCGACCATGATCCGCGTGCCGTCAAAGCGCACGCTGGACGGCGAGTCGAACGGCACTGCGCTCCCGTTCGCGCCGCCGCTGGACGACGGGAACCGCTCCTTCTCGACGCCGTCGGGACCGATCACGCCGATCGCGTTGGCCACCAGCAGCGCGACGTAGACGTTGCCCGACTTCGCGAGCGCGAAGCCGTCGGGGCCGTCGAACGGATTGCTCTCCCAGAAGACCTTCACGGGGCCGGGCTTGCCGTCGGCGCCGATCTGCGTCGTGAGGATGCGCCCGCTCGCCGGGTTGCCTCCGCCCAGGCCGGCGCCGCTCTGCATCCCGACGTAGAGCGTCCTGTGGTCCGCCCCGAGGTTGACCGCGGTCGCGCCGAACTGCCCGCCGCCATCGAGCAGGGGGTCGCGGAGCCACTGCACTGGCGCGCCGCCGCCGGGCGGGATGCGCCACATGATCGGCTCGATGTAGTCGCTGACGTACAGGCTGCCGTCCGGTCCCCACGCCGCGTAGTTGGGCACGGCGCCGGCCGGGAACGACGCGATCGTCGTCTGCGCGCCGGTGCGGGGGTCGAGCAGCAGCGCGCGCGGCGGGTTCTTGTCGAGCAGGACCAGCCGGCCGTGCGCGTCGCTCGTCGCCACCTGAACGCCGTGCGCCTTGTCGAGCGACTGCCCGAGGACCGTCCAGGAGCGCAGCAGCGTCCCGTCGCCGCCGTACTCCAAGGCCCGCGAGGGCATCGTGTCGCCCTGCGGGTTGTCGTAGGTGCCCTCGTAGACGTTCCCGTTGGCCGCGACGTACGCCATCGCCGGGAACCCGGGCCGCGGCATCAGCCCGAGGATCTGCGTGTCCCAGCGCGCACGGGCCTGCGCGGCCGCCGGGAGGAGCGCCAGCGCGAGGCAGCAGGCGGCGAGCGCGCGCCTCACCCGGCCAGCACCTCCATCGCGGCGCGCTCGCCCGAGCGCACCGCGCCGTCCATGTAGCCGTTCCAGTAGTTCGACGTCTCGGTGCCGGCCCAGTGGATGCGCCCAACGGGCGCGCGCAGCGCCGGCCCGTACTGGGAGAGGACGTTGGGGCTGTAGATCCCGACCGGGCAGCCGCGGCTCCACGTCTCGGCGGTCCAGTTGGACTCGAGCACCTGCGTCGGCGAGCCGGCCTGCGGCCCGAAGAACTGCACGTACTGGTCGACGACCCGCTTGCGCCGGTCGTCCACCGAGAGCCGGTTGTAGGTCCGCGCGCTGTCGCCGCCGACGAAGCCGAAGACCACGCCGGGCGTGCCCTCGTTCGGCGAGTCGTCGAACGTCGCCTGGATCAGCCCGTCGGTGGACACGGCGGTGCCCGTCAAGCCCTCGTCACGCCAGAACGGCTTGTCGTAGACGCACGCCACCTTCACCAGCGAGCCCTGCGGGACACGCTGCGTGAGCGCGTCGCGCTCGGTCGGCAGGTCGGGGCGGTAGTCGATGCGGCCGGCACGCGTCGGCGGGACGGCGACGGTGGCCCGCTTCGCCTTCACCGTCGCGCGGTCGGACGTCACGGTCACGCCGGTCGCCGACTGCACGATGCGGCGGACGGGCGTGTTGAGCATCACGCGCCGGCCCAGGGCCTGCGCGATGTCGAGCGCGATCTTCTGGGAGCCGCCGACGAAGCGCGACATCTGCGCGCCCTGCCGAGTGTTGAAGTTGCGCTCGAACGTCCCCGGGTTGCGCTCGTCGCCCGACGACGCGATGTAGAAGAGGACGAAGAGCAGCGACAGCTCGCGCGCCTCGGCCCCGAAGATCGGCCGCGTCGCGGCGGGCACCAGCTCACGAAACTGCGGCGTGGCGCTGTTGGCCGCGATCCACTGGTCCAGCGTCTGCGCGTCCCACTGCGCTGCCTGCGCAGCGGCCCAGGGCGCGTCCACCGGGACGGTCGTCGACATCTGGTCGAGCTGCATTACGACGTTGGCGAGGTCGGGCAGGATCACGGGGTCCAGCGGCGCGGTCCCGGTCGGGCCGGTGTCGGAGTAGGTCGAGCGCTGCCCGTCGCGGATGTAGACGTTGTCGCCGGTGTCGTAGACGTCGAACGTCTTGATGCCCAGCTCGTTGGCCAGCGCCATCAGGTGGCCCTGGGTCGGGCCCACGAACGTCCCGCCGCGCTCGGAGACATGGCCGCCGCCGAGATCCTCGTTGAGGACGCGGCCGCCGACGCGGTCGCGCGCCTCGAGCACGATCACGGACTTCCCGGCCTTGACGATGTTGCGCGCCGCGGTGAGGCCCGCGAAGCCCGCGCCGATGACGACGAAGTCGGCCTTCTTCGCGCCGGTCTTCACCTTGTGCTTGGACGGCCTGTGCGCCTTCGCCGCGGCCGGCGTCGCGCCGAGCGCGCCCGCCGCCGCCGCCGCGCCGCCGGCCGTGATCAGGCCGCGGCGGGTGAGCTGACGCTCCCCTGACATTCCCGTTTCCCCGTTGTGAGAGTCGCTGATAGCCGCCGGAGATTAGTCTCAGTCGGTATGGCTTCGTCTCTCCTCGACGCCCAGCGGGAGGCGGTCGCCGCGGCGTCGCGGCGCCTCGCCGCCGAGGGCCTGCTCATCGGCACGGCCGGCAACGTCAGCGCGCGGGCGGGCGATGCGCTCGTCGTGACGCCCACCGGCGCGGTCCTCGCGGAGCTCGAGGCCGACCAGCTGGCGGTCGTCGACCTCGCCGGCGAGTCCTTCCCGGGCTCGCCCGCGCCGACGTCCGAGCTCGAGCTGCACCTCGGCGCCACGAACCGCCTGGGCGCGGGCGCGGTCGTGCACACGCACTCGCCGATGGCGACCGCGCTGAGCTGCGTCGTCGAGGAGGTGCCGGTCGTCCACTACTCGATGCTCCAGTTCGGCGGCGCCGTGCCCGTCGCGCCCTACGCGACCTTCGGCACGCCGGAGCTGGCCGAGCTCGTCATCACCGCGCTGGCGGGCAGACGCGCCGCGCTCATGGCCAGCCACGGAGCCGTGTGCTGGGCGGCGACGCTCGACGAAGCGGTCGAGCTCGCGCTGCTGCTCGAGTGGGCGTGCGGCGTGTTCTGGCGAGCGGCGGCGATCGGCTCGCCGCGCGTGATGACCGACGCCGAGCAGCAGGACGTTCTGCGCGCCACGGCGCCCGACCGCTAAGGGGTGCGGAAGCGCTTGCGCCCGGTCTGGCCCTCCACTCGCATCGCGGCGATGCCGGTCGCGAGCAGCCCGGACCGCCGCTCGTACATGAGGTAGCGCGGCTCCCAGCGCGGGCGGAACTTCGCGTTGAAGAACAGCAGCGACTCCATCTGGATGAAGCGGCTCGCCACGTGCACGCCGCGCGCCCCCACCCGTTCGCGCAGGTTCGCGGGCTCCCGCAGCCAGCGCGCGAACGCCGCGAAGTTCAGCGAGACCTCGTCGATCCCCCGGTCGCGCAGCAGGCTGATGGCCGAGACGAGCAGGAAGTCGATCAGCCCGTTCGGCGCGTCGGGGTCGCGGCGCATGAGCGACAGCGACATCGCCGAGCGCCCGTACGTGGGGACGAAGTGCAGCAGCCCGTGCGCCACGCCGTCCGGGCCGCGCCCCACGACGACGACGCAGTCGGCCTGGTGCGCGCCGCGCAGCCCGTCCATCGCCCACGCGAAGCTCTCCTCGGCGCGGCCGTCTCGCGCGCGCTCGGCGAGGGCCTCGAGCTCGGCCAGCTCGGGCTCGGATAGATCGCCGAGGCGGTGCAGCGCGACGCGGTAGCCGGCCCGTGTGAAGCGGTGCAGCGGCTTGCGCAGCTTGCGCATGCGCTGCCCGGCGAGCGAGAACGCCGCGGTCTCGACGATCGCCTCGTCGCCGATGTAGAGCGCGCGCATCCCGGCCGTCTCGAGCGCCGCGCGGGCCGCCTCGCTGGCCCCGAGGACGCCGAAGCGCATGCTCCGCGCCCGCGAGTGGGCGCGCGACTGGGCGATCAGCGGGCCGATGGCCTCGGGCGGCCCGACCGGGTCGCCGCCCGCCAGCATCGTGCGCCCCCGGGTCGCGTAGCCGAGGAAGGCCGAGCCGTCGTCGGCGAACAGGCGCGCGACATCCGGGCGCAGCTTGAAGAAGCTGAGCGTGTCGGTGCCGTGGCGCTCGACGAGCTCGCGCGCTAGGGCGCCCGCGCTCGCGGCGTCCGGTGGCTCGACGGGACGGGTCGCCACGCAGATCCGATCCTACGGCGGGACGCGGCGATAGCCTCGCCTCATGTCCCCGCCACGGCTGCGCGTGCTGGTCCCGCTCGTGCTGCTCCTGCTGGTCGGGGGCGCGGTCGCGTGGAAGCTCGCGGTACGGGAGAAGGCGACGCCGGTGAGCGTGAAGGAGGCGATCTCGCGCTTCCGCGCGCAGTCGGCCCGCGCACGCGCCGCGGCCGCCGGAGCCCTGCGGGGACGCGTCCCCGAGCCCGGGACCTACGTGTACGCGACGCGCGGCGTCGAGGAGGCGCACGCCCTCGGCACGCGCCGCCATCACTACCCGGCGCGGACCACCGTGACGGTGCTGCGCGAGGGCTGCGGCGTCGTCGAGCGCTGGGACCCGCTTCAGACGCGCGCCGAGAAGCTCGAGCTGTGCCCCTCCCCCGGACGCTGGCGCCAGCGGAGCTTCGGCGACGTGCACCGGTTCGTCGGCCGCCTCGACCGCCGCACGTACGCGTGCACGCCCGCATCGACCTACCTGCCGGCTCGCCGGTCGCCGGGCACGTCCTGGACGACGCGGTGCGCCATCAACGGGACGCTGCGCGTGGAGCACTCGACCGTCGTCGGCGAACGCACGCTGGCGATCGCCGGTCGGCCGGTGCGCACGCTGCTCCTGCGCCTGCACCTACGCATCAGCGGCAAGACGAAGGGCGCGGGCACGACGTCGCTGTGGGTGGAGCCGCGGACCGGCCTGCTGGTGCGCCGCGTCACCAACGACGCGAGCCGCACGAACGTGATCATCACGACCGTGCCCTACCGCGAGCACATCGAGATGACGCTGGTGTCGCTGCGGCCGCGGCGGTAGCGCGGCTGCAGTGGGAGGTTGGTGAGCGCCCCTTCGGGCGCGGCGAACGGCAGCTTCGAAGGAGGGAGCTGCTTGCTGGGGCGCCCCGGGCCGGGTGATCTTCACGCGATTGGTGTCTGAGGGTCGGTATGCAACCTCCAGATACCAATTGCGCCCGAGAACCCCGTCAGGCCACAGCCGCAACCCCTACTGCTCGCTCCCTCGAAGCCCGTAGTTCGTCGCGCCCGAAGGGGCGCTCACCCACGCCACACGGCCGACCACCCGCTCGGCTGCGCCAGCGGCGGTGGCGTTGCTAGTAGCTGATGGTCCCGTGCTGGTGGAACGTGGCGCTGGAGAGGTTCAGCGGGCCCGAGCCGCTGAAGCGGCCGCTGCCGCTGATGTTGCGGTACGTCCCCGTGCCGCCCGTGAACCGGTAGGTCCCCGAGAAGCTCACGGTCAGGTTCGCGTGCGCGCGACCGGTCGCGCGCGAGCGCCCGCGCACCGTGCCGCCGCGGTAGCCGATCGAGAACGTGCCGACCGACCCGAGGCCCTGGATGGTCGCGTGCTCGACGATGTGCCCCGAGCCGAAAACGTGCGAGTGGGCGGTTCCGACGTAGAGCAGCCGGTTGCCGTGCTGTGAGCGTTTGCGCACCGCCGCCGTCACGTGATCCGAGCGCGTGACACGGGCGGCGGTCGCGAGCGGCGGCGGGGGCGGAGCCGGGGCCAGGAGCACGGCGGCTGACGCTATACCCTCCGCCGGGCCATGAGCGGCCACGTCCGCATCGCTGTCGCTGTCGCTGTCGCCATCGCCGTCGCCGGCTGCGGCAGTGGCGGCGACCCGGCGGGCGTCGAGAAGACCTACCTCCAGGCGATCGGCAGCGGCGACTACGCCAAGGCGTGCGACCAGATCTCGAAGGCGACGAGGAAGGTCATCGAAGCCAATGGGTCCAAGTGCGCCCAGGTCCTCAAGCGGTCGCTCGCCGCCGGCACCGGGAAGCAGTTCGCGAACCTGGCCAAGAAGGCGAAGATCGGCAAGGCCTCCGTCAAGGGCGACAGGGGCACGGTCGCCATCGACGTCGCCGGAACGGCGATCCGCCTCCCGGTGGTCAATGAGTCGGGGAGCTGGCGGGTCGAGGCCGGCGGGCTCGGAGGCTGACGGGCCGCCGCGGGAAGGGGTCGAGCGAGCGGCGCCTACATCCGGGCGCCGAGAGCCCCCAGGCCGCCGTCGACGACGAGCGTCTGGCCCGTCACGTAGCTCGCCTCGTCGGACAGCAGGAAGACGACCGCGTTGGCCACCTCCCACGCCGTGCCCTGGCGCCCCAGCGGGATCGGCGTCTTCTCGCGAGACGAGCGCGCGGCCGACGCCGCGCGGCCCATGGGCGTGTCGATCAGCCCGGGCGCGACGACGTTCGCGCGCACGCCCCGCCTGGCGCCCTCGAGCGCGACGTGCCGGCTCAGCCCGAGGAGCGCGGCCTTCGAAGCGTCGTAGGAGGGCGAGAAGCTCCCGGGCCGCAGCCCCGCCAGCGAGCTGATGAAGACGAGCGCCCCGCCGTCCATCCTCGGGAGCGCCGCCTTCGCGACGAGGAAGTGTGCGCGCAGGTTGACGGCGAGCACGCGATCCCAGGCATCGGCGCTCGTGCCCTCCAGCCCCGCGCCCTCGCCGATGCCCACGTTGAGCACGACGCCGTCGAGCCCGCCCAGCGCGTCGGCCGCCTCGGCGGCCACGCGCTCGCACTGCGCCTCGTCGGCGACATCGCCCACGAGCGACACGGCCGTCCCGCCCTCGGCCGCGACGAGACCGGACGTGTGCTCGGCCGCCTCGGCGACCATGTCCGCGACGGCCACGGCGGCGCCCTCGCGCGCCGCCAGCAGGGCGATCGCCTGCCCGTTGCCGGGCGGGGCGTCCGGATCGTCGTGCGCGCGGCTGCCGCCGCCGACGACCAGCACCCGCCGTCCCTCCATCCGGAGCGCGCTCATGGTCCTACGGCGACGTGACCTTCTCGCAGCCGCTCAGGCGGTAGCGGCGGTTGGCGAGGGCCTTGCGGACGTAGACGGTGTCGATGCCCGGCCCGCAGTCGACGGTCCCCCGGCCGTAGAACGCGTAGACGATGTCCGCGCCGGCCCCCGCGGAGATCGTGTTCGCGCCGTGACTCGAGTAGATCCAGTCGTTGCCCGGCCCGCCCGCCAGGGTGTCGCGCTGGGTCTCGTTGTTGCCGACCGGGTGCTGGTCGCCCCAGAGGATGTCCTTGCCCGGCCCGCCCGACAGCCGGTCGGAGCCGTCGCCACCGAGCAGCTCGTCGTTGAGGCTCGTCTCCCGCCCGCTCGTCGCCCGCCCGTTGTTGTCGGCGATCCAGAGGATGCCGGTCACGGCGGGCCACCGGGCGTGGCTCACCTTGCCGTGGCCCCCCGACGTCCGCCGGCCGTTGCCCGGCCCGCACTGCACGCCGACCTGCGGGCGG
>DAINCW010000003.1:20351-21432 GCA_036732205.1 Solirubrobacteraceae bacterium
TTATGATCGACCCGGAGAGCGGCGCGCTGATGGGCGGTGCCGATCCCCGGCGAGCCGTGCCGCGACGGCTTGGGCAGCCGCCCCAGGTCGGGCGACGCGAGCTCGGGCGGCGCCACCGTGTCGCAGTCGGCGCTCGCCGTCTGGGTGACCGGCGGGCCATTGCCCGAGATCGCGATGGAGAACCGCCACGTCCCCGGGCACGAGACGGCTCTGACCCAGGAGCTGGTCTGACCGCCGGACTGCCCGACGTCGAGCTGGAGCTTCAGCATCTGCGCGCCGGACTGCGCGATGCCGGCCGGCCATTCGATCGTCAGCGCCGACCCGGCCGGGCTGACCGGGATGACCACCCGAGAGCCGTCGTCCTGTGTCGTGAGCAGGTTGATCGCCCCGCCGCCGGGCGCGTTGTAGCCCACGAGGTCGTAGTAGGAGGAGTTGCGCGGGTCGCCAAACTCGTCAACGCCGGGCGTGAGCGTCTCCAACTGGCCCGACATGACCTGGGACCCGCGTGGGCAGCCCTGGTCGTCCCGCAGGACCTGGTCGGCCGGGCAGGCGGCGTCGCTCGCGCCCTTGCCGAGCCGCAGCCCCGGCGGGAATCCGAGCGAGACCGCGCCCAGCGGGGCGCCCGTGGTGGGCGCGTCCGTCGAGAAATCGTTCGCCCTGAACGCGAAGCTCGCGGTGAGCGGAATGGGCTTGCTGGCCGTCCCGGGCCCGAAGTCGTTCACGTAGGCGTCGAACGACGCCGCCTGGGCGCTCGCGGCGAGCAGGAGCGCGAGCGCCACCGCGCCCGGCGGGCCCGCGCGTCGGATGAGTCCGTACCCCCGCAGGCGACCGATCCTAGCCCGCGTCGCCACGCGCCTGCTCCGCTTCGCCGAGAAAGCGGTCGAGCAGCGCGTTGTAGGGCGCCCCGGTGGCCGGGATCGTGTGGTTGCGCCCTGCCACGGTCTCGCGGCGCGCGCCGATGCGCTGCGCGATCACGTCGCACAGTCGCTCGAAGGCGGGCGAGTGGTCACCGGAGATCACGAGCTTGGGAAACGAGGCCGCGGCGAGGTCGTCCAGCGGGACGTCGGCCTCCCACGGCGGG
>DAINCW010000003.1:21442-45495 GCA_036732205.1 Solirubrobacteraceae bacterium
GCGGGCGCTCGCGCTGCACGTGGCGGGCGCCGCGGGCCAGCCAGTCGGGCAGCTCATCGGGCGTCGCGTGCGCGGAGTGGACGCCGGACCGGAACAGGCCGAGGAACTCGCGCGGCTCCAGGTCCTGGCCGCGGCGGTAGAGCTCCTCGCCATTGGCGATCACCTCGTCGACGTCCGGGTGGCCCGCGGCGAGCCGCAGGCAGCCCGGCTCGGAGACCGTCAGGGAGCGCACCGCGCCGGGACGCAGCGCCGCCGCCAGCAACGCGATGACCGCGCCATAGGAGTGGCCGACCAGGTGCGCGCCGTCGCCCAGCACCGCGGCCATCAGCGGCGCCTCCGCTTCGAAGTCGCCGCGCGCCAGCGGAGGGCTGCCGGCGAAGCCGGGCCGGTTGGGCAACACCAACGTCCACCGGTCGGTGAGCACGAGCTGGTGGCGCCACGTGCGCCGCGCCTCGACCACGCTGCCGTGAACCAGCACCACGGGCGGCCCGGACCCGATCCGCTCCACGTCGAGGTCGTCGGCGGTCACGCCAGCCATGCCGAACCTCAGGTGGCGAACGCCGGCGGCCGAAGCCGCCGGCGCGCCACCGCGAGGGTTCGCGCTTACTTCGTCGCTGTGGCGCAGGCCTGAAGGGCCGTCGTCCTGGCCGGTCCGGCCGGGGCGGTGCGCTTGACGATCGTCTCGCAGACCGTCCTCGTCGCCTTCTTGACGCCCGCGACGTCGCCATTGGCGGCCTTCTCGCAGACCTTGCCGAGAGAGGTCTTGTCACTGGCGGTGAGCGTCGGCTGCGCCGAGATGCTCTGCTTGCAGGCATCAACGCCAGCCTTGTTAGCGGCCGAAACGCCGCCGCCGCTGCTGCCACCGCTCGAACCGGTGCTGGCCGGAGCCGGTGTGCTCGAGGTGCTCGTGCTCTTGTTGCTGCTGCTGCTGCTCCCACAGCCACCGGCCGCAAGGCCGAGGCTGGCGAGCACGACCAGCAAGACGCTGATCTTTCGGGACATGAACTGAACCCCCCGGTGATGGGCTCGAACACACGGACCTGCGATCACGAGCCCTGGGACGACACGCAGGTGGGGCCACGCTAACCGTCAGCCGCGCCCGGCGCCAGTGTCAATCTGGTCTCAGTGCGTTCTTCGCCCGTCGCGGCGGTGCGTCCGGTGCGTTGCCGTCAGCGGTCAGTCATCGAGCTTGCGCCGCTTCGCGACCTTCCGCTGGTCCTCGGGGATGCGGGCCTTGCGGGCCGCCTTGTGGGCCGCGTCGTTGCGCTGGGCGATCTGCTTGCGCAGGTCGTTGAACGCGCTGTCCGAGGTCGATCGGCCGGGGCCGGGCTCATTCGAGGACTCCTTCATGCGCTTCTCCTGCCCGCTCCCCGCGGATGAGCTGGCCACAGGAGAATGCAGGGAGCGTGGCACCCGGCCGTGGACGCTGCGTTACCAGTCTAGATGAGTGCCGCGGCTCATCCGGACACAGAACGCCCGTTCGCTTGCTAGCTTGTGGGGTGCGGGCAACGCCGTTGCCCCGCGAGGTTCTTGTCTCGAGCGCTCCAGCGATCCGGGTCAGTCGAATCTCCCGAATCGTTTGCGGTGGACCCTGATCCGCCGCAGCAAGGAGTTCTCACATGTCTTCGTCCTTCGCCGATCTCGGCGTATCCAACGCGGTCGTCACCGCGCTCACCGAGCGCGGCTTCGACGCTCCCTTCCCCGTCCAGCGGCTCGTCATCGGCGACGTGCTGGCCGGGCGCGACGTCCTGACCAAGTCCCCGACCGGGTCGGGCAAGACGCTCGCCTTCGGCATCCCGATGGTCGACCGCATCGACGCGAACGGCCCGCGGCAGGCAGCGCTCGTCCTGGTCCCCACCCGCGAGCTGGCCAGCCAGATCGTGGACGAGCTGTACACCGTGTGCCACGCCCGCGCGCTCTCCATCACCGCCGTCTACGGCGGGGTCGGCATCGAGCGCCAGGCCCGCGCCGCGCGCAAGGCCCACATCCTCGTCGCGACCCCGGGCCGCCTGGAGGACCTGATGGCCCGCGGCGCCGTCTCCCTGAAGAACGTCTCGCTGCTCGTCCTCGACGAGGCCGACCGCATGCTCGACATGGGCTTCCGCCCGCCGGTCGACCGCATCGTGAAGACCATCCCGGGCAAGCGCCAGACGCTCTTCTTCTCCGCCACGCTCGACGGCGAGGTCGGCCGCCTCGCCGACGCGTACACGTCCAACGCACGCCGCCACGAGCAGACGGCCACCGTGGCGCAGCGCGGCGACATCGAGCACCGCTTCGTGCCCGTGCGCCACGAGGGCAAGCTCGACGAGCTCATCCGCGAGCTGCGCAGGCGCGACCGTGGCCGCACGCTCGTGTTCGTGCGCACCAAGCGCGGCGCGGACCGGCTGGTCAAGCGCTTGCGCAACCAGGGCAACATCGCCGCCGTCGCCATGCACGGTGACAAGTCGCAGTCACAGCGCGAGAAGGCGCTCGCGCGGTTCGAGGACGGCGGGATCGACGTGCTCGTCGCCACCGACGTCGCGGCCCGCGGCCTGGACGTCGAGGCCATCACCCACGTCATCAACTTCGACGCGCCCGAGGACCACGACGGCTACGTGCACCGCGTCGGCCGCACCGGCCGCGCGGGCGCCACCGGCGTCGGGATCACGTTCGTGATGGCCGACCAGGCCGGCGACATGCACAAGATCGCCAAGCACCTGTCCCTCCACGACGAGTTCGACGCCTCCGGGCTGGTCTCGGCTCGTAGCGGTGGCGGCGGAGGCGGGCAGCGGCGCCGATCGCGATGACCGCGGCGCGCGAGGACCTGCGCAACGTCGCGATCGTCGCGCACGTCGACCACGGGAAGACCACGCTCGTCGACGCGATGCTCTGGCAGTCCGGCGCGTTTCGCGAGAACGAGTCCGTGGCCGACCGGGTCATGGACTCCATGGACCTCGAGCGCGAGAAGGGCATCACGATCCTCGCCAAGAACACCGCGGTTCGCTATCGCGACGTCAAGCTGAACATCGTCGACACGCCGGGCCACGCCGACTTCGGCGGCGAGGTGGAGCGCGGCCTGACGATGGTCGACGGCGTGCTGCTCCTCGTCGACGCGAGCGAGGGGCCGCTCCCCCAGACGCGCTTCGTCCTGCGCAAGGCGCTCGAGTCGCGGCTGCCGGTGATCCTCGTCGTCAACAAGGTGGACCGCCCGGACGCCCGGATCGCCGAGGTCGTCGACGAGGTCTACGAGCTGTTCCTCGACCTCGACGCCGGCGAGTCGCAGATCGACTTTCCCATCGTCTACACCAACGCTCGGGCCGGCTGGGCCGCGCTCGCCGCGGGCGAGACCGGGACCGACCTGGGGCCGCTGATGGACCTGCTGCTCGAGCACATCCCCGCGCCGACGTACGAGCCCGACCATCCACTTCAGGCGCTGGTCACGAACCTCGACGCCTCGCCGTACGTCGGTCGCCTCGCGCTCTGTCGCGTGCGCCACGGCACGATCCGCCGCGGCCAGGCCATCGCCTGGTGCCGCGCGGACGGCACGGTCGAGCGCGCGCAGGTCGGCGAGCTCTACGTCACCGAGGCCCTCGACCGCGTCGACACCGACGAGGCGGGCCCCGGCGAGATCATCGCCGTCGCCGGGATCCCGGAGATCACGATCGGCGAGACGCTCGCCGACCCCGAGGACCCGCGGCCGCTGCCCGTCATCACCGTCGACGAGCCGTCGCTGTCGGTCACCATCGGCATCAACACGTCCCCGCTCGCCGGGCGGGAGGGCACGAAGCTGACCGCGCGCCAGGTGCGCGCGCGCCTCGACGCCGAGCTGGTCGGCAACGTGTCCCTGCGCGTTCGCGACACCGAGCGCCCCGACTCCTGGGAGGTCCAGGGCCGCGGCGAGCTCCAGCTCGCCGTGCTCGTCGAGATCATGCGCCGCGAGGGCTACGAGCTCACCGTCGGGCAGCCACAGGTGCTGACGCGCGAGATCGGCGGCAAGACCCACGAGCCCGTCGAGCTCATGGCCATCGACGTACCCGAGGACTACGTCGGCGTCGTCACGCAGCTGCTCGCGTTGCGCAAGGGCTCACTCGAGCAGATGGTCAACCACGGCACGGGCCGCGTGCGAATGGACTACCTCGTCCCGGCCCGGGGGCTGATCGGCTTTCGCACCGAGTTCCTCACCGAGACGCGCGGCACGGGCCTGATCCACCACGTCTTCGACCGCTGGGCGCCGTGGGCCGGCGACCTGCGCACACGCCCGACGGGCTCGCTGGTCGCCGACCGCCACGGCACGACGGCGCAGTTCGCGCTGATGAACCTCCAGGAGCGCGGGACGCTGTTCGTCGGCCCCGGCGAGGAGGTCTACGAGGGCATGATCGTCGGCGAGAACGCCCGCAACGACGACCTCGACGTCAACGCCGTCAAGGAGAAGCACCTGACGAACATGCGCATGTCGACTGCCGAGACGCTCGTGCGGCTCGTCCCGCACCGCCGGCTCACGCTCGACCAGGCGATGGAGTTCCTGCGCGAGGACGAGTGCATCGAGGTCACGCCGGAGACGGTCCGCCTGCGCAAGGCCGTGCTCGACCACAACGACCGCGTGAAGGTCTCGCGGCGCGCGCGCGCCGCGGCCGCCTCCGTCTAGAGGGGCTGCCGTGGTCGCCTGTCGCGCGACCCGATCGCCGCTCCCGCGTCATCATGCCGGGCATGCCCGAGCCAGCGCCGCGCGGCCGCAACCCGTTCGACATGTCGGGGGTCGAGCGCGGCCCCGACGGCATCGCCCGCTACACGGACCGCCCCGCTTCCCTCGTGCACATGCTGCGCGCGACGGTCGAGCGTCACGCCGACGACCTGGCGATCGCCGAGATCGGCGCGGACCGCGTCACCTACTCCGAGCTGTGGGACCGCGCGGCACGCGTGGCGGGCGGCCTGCGCGGCGAGGGCGTGCAACGCGGCGACCGCGTCGCGATTCGCCTGCCCAACGGCCTCGACTGGGTACTTGCGTTCTGGGGCGCGCAGCTCGCTGGCGCGGTCGTCGTGCCCGTCAACACGCGCTTCAAGGAGGCCGAGGCGCAGTACCTCATCGACGACTCGGGCGCGTCCTTCGTCTTCGGCGACCTGCCCGACGGCGAGCCCGTCGTCGTCGACGACCTCGGGCCCGACGACCTGGCCGCGATCTTCTACACCAGCGGCACCACCGGCTTCCCGAAGGGCGCGATGACCTCGCACGGCAACTTCCTCGCCAACAGCGAGAACGCCGTGCGCAGCGTCGGCCTCGATCGCGATGCCGGCAACGAGCTCGCGACGATCATCAACGTCCCACTGTTCCACGTGACTGGCTGCAACAGCCAGCTGATCGTTACCAACGAGCTCGGCGGCCGGGTGTTCGTCCTCACCAACCCGCTCGACCTCGAGGGCTTCCTGCGCACCGCCGCCGAGGAGCGCGTCCCGATGCTCACGTCGGTGCCCGCGATCTACCACGCGATGACGCGCCACCCGCTCTTCGCCGACGCCGACCTCAGCGCCGTGAAGTACGTCTCCTACGGAGGCGCCCCGATCTCGGCGAGCGCCGTCCACAAGATCATGGAGGCGTTCCCCCACGCGCGCGTGGGCAACGGCTTCGGTCTGACCGAGACCTCGTCTTTGACGTCGTTCCTGCCGCACGAGGAGGCCGTCGACCACGCCGACTCCGTGGGCTTCCCGATGCCGGTCTGCGACCTCGCGATCGACGACCCCGACCCGGACACCGGCGTCGGCGAGCTGCTCGTCCGGGGCCCCAACGTCGTGGCGGGCTACTGGAACAAGGACGAGGCGACGGCAGAGACGTTCGTCGACGGCTGGCTGCACACCGGCGACCTGGGACGCGTCGACGACGACGGCCTGCTCTACATCGTCGACCGCAAGAAGGACATGATCAACCGCGGCGGGGAGAACGTGTACTCGATCGAAGTCGAGAGCGCGCTCGCCGCCGCGCCGGGCGTCGGCGAGGTCGCCGCGGTGGGCGTCCCCGACGACATGATGGGCGAGAAGGTCGGCGCGGTGATCGTCCCCGCCGGCGATGACGGCGTGGACGTCCCGGCGGTCATCGCGTACGCCCGCGAGCGCCTCGCCGACTTCAAGGTCCCGCAGTACGTCGCGGTGCGCAGCGAGCCGCTGCCACGCAACCCAGGCGGCAAGGTGCTCAAGGCCCAGCTGCGCGACGAGACCGACTTCGGCGAACCGCTGCGCTGAGCTACTTCGGCCGGCGCAGGACGCCGATCGTCATCCGGACCTGGTTGTTGCCGCGGTTGTGGTCGATGACGCCCGACGAGTAGACCTTGGCGCGGCTGATGAAGAAGCCGACGCGGGGACCCTTCACCTTCACCAGCACGACGGCCTCCTGCTCGCGCCTGAAGTCGCCCATGTGGCAATGGACGAACTGGCGTGAGACCGAGCAGTCGTTCCCGCCGTAGCGCGTCACCTTGAGGATCCGCAGCCCGTGACGAGCGATGTTGCGGCCCGGCGCACGCATCGAGGCTACCCGGGGCTCAACGACCGAGCGTCGCAAGATCTCCCCTTAGCACCCGCGCGGGCCGCGCCCACTCGCCGTAGCGCTCGCGTACCCTGGCTCAGATGGAGGCCGCCACCACGTCGCCCACGGATGCTCCGGACTTCGCGGCCATCGCCACCGGTCTCCCGCCGCGGCCGGACCTCTCGCGCTGGATGATGAGCGTCGGCTTCATGCTGACGCCGACGCGGTTCCTCGACGCCTGCCAGGAGCGATGCGGCGACTACTTCACGCTCCTCCCGGCCCCCGATCGCGTGCTCGTCGTCACGGCCGACCCCGCCGCCGTCAAGCAGGTCTTCACGGGCGACCCGGACCTGCTGCTCGCGGGCGAGGGCAACGTCGTGCTGGCGCCGATCCTCGGTTCGGCATCGGTCCTGCTGCTCGACGGCCCGGAGCACCTGCGCCAGCGCAAGCTGCTGCTGCCGCCGTTCCACGGCGAGCGGATGCGCGGCTACGAGGCGACGATGGCGGAGGTCGCCGAGCGCCACGTCGGGGCCTGGCCGCGCCACCGGCGGTTCGCCGCCCTGCCGAGCATGCAGGCGATCACCCTCGAGGTGATCATGCGCGCCGTCTTCGGCGTCGACGACCGCGACCGCCGCGAGCTGATCGGCGCGCCGCTGCGGCGGCTGCTCGACATGGTCGGCAATCGGCGCCGCGTCCTCGCGTTGGCGCTGACGGCGCGGCGCACGGGACCGCGCAGCCCGTGGGCGAAGTTCGCGGCGGCCCGCCGGGAGGCCGACGTCCTGCTCTACGAGGAGATCCGGGTGCGACGCGCCGCAGGGCCCGGCGCGGAGGGGGACGACGTCCTCTCGCTGCTGCTCGCGGCTCGCGACGAAGACGGCCGACAGCTCAGCGACTCGGAGCTGCGCGACGAGCTCATGACCCTGCTCGTCGCCGGCCACGAGACCACGGCCACGGCCCTGGCGTGGGCGCTCGAGCGCCTGGTGCGCACGCCCGACGTGCTGGCCCGGCTGGTGGAGGAGCAGCGGGCCGGCGGCGAGGAGTACCTCGACGCCGTGGTCAAGGAGACGCTGCGCCTGCGCCCGGTGGTTCCTGCGGTCGCGCGCCGCCTGAAGGAGCCCATGGAGTTCGGCGGCTGGCACCTGCCCGCCGGCGTGCACATCGCCCCGTCGATCTACCTGCTGCACCGCCGACCCGACCTCTATCCCGACCCGCTCGCGTTCCGCCCGGAGCGCTTTCTGTCCGACCCTCCGAGCACCTATGAGTGGATCCCCTTCGGCGGCGGCATCCGCCGCTGCCTCGGCGCCAGCTTCGCGATGCTGGAGATGAAGGTCGTGCTTCAGACGGTGCTGCGGCAGGTCCGCCTCCAGCCGGCGGCGCGACGCCGGCCCGAGGCCGTGACACGACGCGCGATCACCTTCGCGCCGGCGCGAGGGGCGCGGATCTCCGTGGATCCGGCCTGACGCGTCCTACGCTCGCGCCATGACCCGACTCCCCCCGGCCGAGCGCACGGGATCCTCACCGCCATGACCCGTGGCGGACAGCAGCCCGCGGACGCCCAGGCGGCGTTCGGCGCTCCGGCCGAACCCCGGTCGCGGCCGTCGGCGCTCGGCTACTGGATCGGCGGGGCGCTGTGCGTGGCGGCGGTCGCGGGCGCGATCCTCTGGTTCGTGCTGGGTCTTGTCGGCTTCGGCGACGCCGTCGACGGCCTGGATCGCGTGCCGGTTCCCGGTCGAGCTGTGCTGGACCTCGGCACCGGGCGTCACGCGATCTACTACGAGGGCCCCGGAGGCGAGAACGCCCGGAACCCACCCCTGCGCGTCGCGCTGCGTCCGGTCGCCGGCGGCGCCACGGTGCCGATCGGCGGCTACTCGGGCTCGGTCAAGTACTCGATCAGCGGCCACGCGGGCCGGTCGCTGGCCGGGTTCGGGATCTCGAAGCCGGGCCGCTACCGACTGACGGTCGTCGCGCCGTCGGGCGCGCCGCCCGACGCGCACCTCGCCGTCGGCCGGGGCCTCGGCGGGCGTCTCGTGCGCGCGTTCGTCGGCGCGATCGCGATCTTCATCGCCGGGATGGCGCTGGGAGGCACGCTCATCGGCGTCACCGCGGCACGGCGCTCGCGGGCGCCCTAGGTGCGGCGCCGGACGGGCCCTCAGCAGTGCAACGTCTTTTTGGCCGTGATCTTCGCCGACAGCGGGGTGATGACGAAGTCGATCTTCAGCGTCGACGCCGGAAGCCGCGAGGGCCTGCCGAGCACACGGCCACCGTACGCGCGGTGTCACGCGCCCGTCAATGCGTCGACGGTGTCACAGCGTTTGTGACGGCCGTGACAGACGCGGGTCGCCGTCTGGCGGATCGTTCTCGGCACGGTCAAACCATCCGAGAAGGAGCCCCACAATGTCCAAGTTCACCACCGCCATCACCGCCATCGCCCTCGTCGCCACGATCGCCCTCCCGGCGGCCGGAGCCCAGGCTCGCGGCAAGGGCGGCCCCGCCAGCTCGCACCGCGGATGCCTCACCAACAACGGCATCCCGCTGGACGACGGCCAGTCAGTCGTGGTCGACGGCGTCACGATCACCTGCAACGACGGCACCGTCTGCCACTTCGCCAACAACGGCGCCTACTGCTACGTCAACGTGCAGGCCGCCAGCATGAGCTCCGGCAACACCACCACTGCCGGTGGCGACAACGGCCAGCAGACGTCGCCCAAGCACGCACCGACCCGCAAGAACACCGCGGCCGCCAGCCGCTGACCGCCAACGCCCACCGCGCGCCGCCCCGCCGAAGACCGGCCGGGCGGCGCGCGCTGGCCACCCATCTCCTGGGCTTGTCCCAGAACGACGAAGCCCCAGCCGATGCTGGGGCTCGCGCTACTCGTCGAGCCCTGGGATCGGAACGATCGGAAGTTCGCCGTGGATCTCTCGGAGCGCTTCGAGGTCTTGGCGATCACGGACCCGACCGGCGAGGCGCTTGAACGCGACGAGGCTTGCCAGGCCGGCGAAGCGCGCCGTCGCTCCTTCAATCGACGCCGACAAGGCGTCCGCCTCCACGGTGGCGAAGTCGAGTGGCGGCTCGCCTTCCTTGAGCAGGGCGAGCACCCCATGCTCGCCACAGTCGAGCCGCAGGTGTGCACGGGCGCGAACATCGTCCTCGCTGACATCGCTGCCGTCCGTGAGGAATCGAGCGCCGAGGGATTGAAGCGCGGCATGAACTCGCGTGTGGTTCGCGGCGTCCTGCGGGATCAGCAGGTCGACGTCTTCGGTCGCCCGTACGTGACGGTTGGCGATGACGGCGAAGCCGCCGATCACGACGCTGCGAGCCGAACGCGCATGGAACTCCCGGACGATTGCCGGTAGATCAGGCGGGCCCGGCATCGACCGGCCCGCTGCCAACAGCCACCAGGATCGCGTGAGCCGTCCGGCTCAGCGCCATGCCGGCCGCGATCGACTCTTCGATCGTTCGATCGCGAGCCCACGCGATCGCCTGCTGCGTAGCGTCGCGATTGATGGCCTCCCACTCGGGAGCATCGACACGCAGAAGCGTGCGCTCGACAGCGGAACCAACCCCGCGGTCGGCGACGCGCGCTCCGTCCGGCACCTGTCTGCGGTATGTCTCCGGATCTCTCATGCGCACACTGATTCTCGCACGGCACTGCCTTCGTGCACCACGAGCTCGACGCGCCCGACAGGATTCGAACCTCTGACCTTCGGTTCCGTAGCAGACGGGTTACGGCGCGTTCGCCCCCAGACCGCCCATCGGGCTAACGCCAAGCTGCTCCTCAGGCGCTCAGCCTGACCGGCAGCGACTTCAGCTGGCTGGAGAACTGTGAGAGCACCCACGTTGGCTCGCCGGCGAGCTCCATGGCGGGGAAGCGCCTGATGGTCTCCTCGACGAGGATCTGGAGCTCGAGGCGCGCGAGGGCGGTGCCGAGGCAGAAGTGGCGGCCGCCCGCCCCGAACGCCTGGTGCTCGGGGTTGCGGGTGACGTCGAAGTCGTGGGGGTTCTCATAGCGATCCTCGTCGCGATTCGACGACGGGTACCACAGGGCGACCTTGTCACCCTTCTTGATCTGCTGGCCGGCGAGGACGGTGTCCTTCATAGCGGTGCGGCGGAAGTGCGCGAACGCCGGGAACATGCGCAGCGCCTCCTCCACGGCGGACGGCACGAGCGACGGGTCGTCGATCAGCATTTGGCGCTGGTCGGGGCTCTCCATGAGCGCCTTCATGGTGCTGGTGTAGGTCGCCTTGGTCGAGTCGTTGCCGGCGGCCATGAGCAGGACGAAGCCGGCGAAGATCTCGTCGTCGGTGAGCGTGTCGCCATCGATCTCTGCGAAGACCAGCACGCTGAGCATGTCCTCGGTGGGATTGGCGCGACGGTCGGCGACGAGCTTCATGCACTTCTCGTACATCGGTGGGATGTCCTCGGCGACGAGCTGCTCGAGCCCCTTCGGGTTGAGGTCGGGATCGCCGAAGCCGAGCAGCGTGTTGATCGACTCGGCCCACGGCCTGTCGTCCTCGGGATCGAGGCCCATGAAGCTGCCGATGACCCGCGCGACCACCGGCTGGGCCACCTCGGTGACGAGGTCACACGTCTCACGGCCGCCCAGGCCGTCCATCACGCCGGCGGTTATCTCCCTGATTGCGCCCTCGTGCTGGGCGATCGCCTTGGGGGTGAACGCCCGCTGGAAGAGCGCCTTGATCCGGTCATGCTTGGGTGGGTCCATCCCGATGAACATCCCCTGCACCAAGTGCACGGGGACCGACTCGTCGGTGATCAGGATGTTCGACGCAGACGAGAACGTCTCCCAGTCGCGGCTGACGGTGTGGACGTCCTCGGCCTTGGTGACCGACCAGAAGCCCGCGTCCTTCGGGCTCTGCTTGATCCCCTTGCTCCAGTGGACGGGACACCGGGCACGCAGATCCGTGAAGACCTCGTGGGGTGGGCCCTCCGTCCAGAGGTCCTCGTCGGCGACGCCGAGCTCCCCCGGCTCCACACTGTGTTTTGACATGGTGTCAAGTTTATACGATGCTCCTCGATATGGAGGGAGCGATCGGTGGGTCGGGCGACGAAACGCTCATCAGGCGCCCCGAGGATCTGACGGCCGCGTGGCTGACTGCGGCGCTCGGAGGCGGTGAGGTCGCCTCGTTCTCGGTCGAGCCGATCGGCACGGGGCAGATGAGCGACAGCTTCCGCGTCGCGCTGACCCACGGCAAAGCCGCCGGCGACGGTCCCGAGAGCGTGGTGCTGAAAGTGGCCTCGTCGGATCCGACGAGCCGATCGACCGGCGTCGGCCTGGGCGCCTACGAGCGCGAGATCCGGTTCTACCGCGAGGTGGCGCCGACGGTCGCCGGCCCGGTCGCGGCGTGCCATCTCGCGCTGTTCGACGCGGAGGAGGGCTGGTTCTCGCTCTTGCTCGAGGACGCCGCCCCCGCCGAGCAGGGCGACCAGATCGCCGGGTGCGCTCCCGACCAGGCGCGGCTGGCGCTCACCGAGCTCGCGAGGATCCACGCCTCGACGTGGGAGGACGAGAGCATCGAGGGCAAGCCGTGGCTCAGCCAGCCCAACCTGCTCAACCAGGATCTGCTCACGCAGCTGCTGCCCGGGTTCGTCGAGCGCTACGACGACCGCCTGGCCCCGGAGCACCGCGAGGTCTGCGAGCGGATGGTTGCCGCGCTGGATGGCTGGCTGGCGAGCCGGCCGCGGCCGTTCACGCTGCAGCACGCGGACTACCGGCTGGACAACTTGCTGTTCGGCCTGCCCGGCAGTCCGAAGCCGCTGACCGTCGTCGATTGGCAGACCGTGAGCTTCGGTCCCGGGATGCTCGACGCCTCGTACCTGCTGGCCGGCAGCCTCGTGCTCGATGACCGCCGCGCGCACGAGGAGGAGCTGCTGCGCGCCTACCACGAGGTCCTTCTCGCCCACGGCGTGACGGACTTCTCGTGGGAGGCCTGCTGGGAGGGCTATCGCCATCAGACCTTCCACGGAATCCTGATGGCCGTCGCCGCGTCGATGCTGGTCGTTCGCACCGAGCGCGGCGACGACATGTTCATGACCTCCCTCGCCCGGAGCGCCCAGCAGGTGCTCGACCTCGACGCGCTCGAACTGCTCGACCCCTGAACCGGATGGAGACGCCGATGACCGACGCCCCGCTGCGCCCCGCCCCCGACGACGAGGGGCGACACCCCGCGGGCGAGGAGCAGCTGTGGAACGAGTCCTGGTACTTCGACTGGGTCGACGAGGACGGCCAGTCGGGCGGCTACATGCGCCTGGGTCTGTATCCCAACCTCGGCGTCGCCTGGTACACGGCGTTCGTGGTCGGCGCGGGCCGGCCGACCTTCGCGGTGACCGATCTCAAGGCGCCGTTGCCTGACGAGGACACACTGCAGACCCAGACCGACGCGATCACCGGGGATCTCGTCTGCGAGCAGCCGCTGGAGCGGTTCCGCGTCGTCTGCGACGCCGGCGGCGAGCGCCACGACGATCCGGCGGCGCTGTTGCGCGGCGCGAGCGGGGAGCCGGCGCAGGTCGCGTTCGACCTCGTCTGGGAGACCGAGGGGGAGCCCTATCAGTACCGGATCGCCACCCGCTACGAGATCCCCTGCCGGGTCAACGGCACGGTCACCGTCGACGGCGAGCGCCACGAGGTGCGCGGCACCGGCCAGCGCGACCACTCCTGGGGCGTTCGCGACTGGTGGTCGATGAACTGGTGTTGGATGGCGGGCCGCCTCGATGACGCATCGCGCGTCCACGCCGTGCACATCCGCCTACCCGACACCCCGCCCATCGGGATGGGCTACGTCCAGGGCGCCGGCCGTGAGCTGGTCGAGCTCACCCACGACGGCGTGGACGTGACCGAGGAGATGGGCCCCGACGACCTGCCGGCCTCCGCACGGCTACGGCTCGACCCGCCCGGTCTCGACCTCGAGATCACCCCGATCGCCCACGGGCCGCTGCGGCTGGAGTCAGACGACGGCCGGCTCGTGCGCTTCCCCCGCGTCTTGTGCGGCCTGCGCGCCGGCGACGGCCGCGCCGGCCACGGCTGGATCGAGTGGAACCTCAACGAGGCCCGGTGAGAACCGGATAGGTGGCCGCGCGAGCGGCGGCCGTGAGCAGGATGGCCTTCGGGACGCAGTACGCCTTACCGGCAACCAGCACCGCGCTCGCGCGGTAGTCACCCGGGTCGGTCGAGAGCGTGTATGGGTCATAGCGGACCTCGTCGCGGACGGCGTCGAACAGCCGCACACCTTGCCAGTCGATCTCGCTCCTGACACCATGCCAAATCCTACCGGCGTGCGCCCCCGCACATCATCCGGCGCCGGGTCATGCGACGACTCACAGCGCGCTCATGGCGCGACGTCCCACGACCGATGACACCAGATGACCCAATCGCTGACAATCCCATGCGTGCGCTGACCAAACGTCCGAGGGCTTGACCGTGACCCCCAGGGTCGTCGGCGTGCGCACCGACGGGGGCGCGACGGGTTTCCGCGCGCGAGGCGCGGCCCTGCTGTTTCTGGGGGGAGCGCTGCTCGGCCTCAGCTCCTTGGCCGTCGTCGGCCCCGGCGCTGACCGCGGGGGCATCGTCGCCGTGCTCAGCCTCGCCGGCGTCGTCGGCCTGGGCCTCCTACTGGCTGGGCAGCGGATGCCGTTGTGGACGTTTCATCTCGTCCCCACGCTCGGCACGGCGCTCATCGGCGCGCTGCTGTACTTCCGACACGATGGGGCCCAAGGGGCCTATGCGTTCTTCTACGTGTGGGTCGGGCTGTGGTCGTTTTCCTTTTTGAGCCTGCGCTGGGCCGTCGCGCAGGTGGCATGGATCGCGCTCCTCTACGGAACAGTGCTCCTCGCCGATGGCTCGGGGTCGACGACGGTAGAGCACTGGCTCATCAGCGTTGGGACCGTCGCGGTGGCCGGCGCCTTCGTCGCCCGCTTGGCCAGTGAGCTGCACGAGCGCGAGGAGCAGATGTCGGTGCTGCTGGCAGCCGCCCGAGAGCTATCGGCCACGAGCTCGGCGGTTGACGCGCGACCGGTCATCTGCGATGCCCTGCTGCGGTTCAGCGGCGCGCGCAGCACCGGCATCTTCGAGCCCAACGCCGAGGGCTCCGCGCTCGTGTTGACGGCGTCAGCCGGCGAGCCGATCCCCCAGAAGCCCCTGCCCTTCGTCGGGTCGAGCTCGGTGACGGTCCGAGCGTTCACCGGCGCCCAGCAGGTGTTCGTCGGTCGCGTGGAAGCATCGACGCTCATCGACCGCGACCTCCAACGCCAGACGAAACTGGCATCGGGCATCTGGGAGCCCGTCATTCGCGATGGCGAGGCGATAGCCGTCCTCGTGGTCTTCTGGGAGGTGCCGTTGCGCCGGGTGCCACGGCGCGTGGCCGAGCTCACCACGATGCTCGCCGCCGAGACCGCGACCACGCTCGACCGAGCCGAGCTCATGGTGCGCCTGGAGACCATCGCTCGTACCGACGAGCTCACGGGCCTGCTCAATCGGCGCGCCTGGGACGAAGAGCTGCCCCGCGAGCTCGAGCGCGCGAAGCGCAACGGCTCGCCCATCTGCGTGGCGATCATCGACTTGGACAACTTCAAGAGCTACAACGATCAGCATGGACATCAGCCCGGTGACCGGCTGCTGAAGCTGTTCGCCAGCACGTGGCACACCCGCCTCCGTCAGATCGACGTCCTCGCGCGCTACGGCGGTGACGAATTTGCGCTCGCCCTCGCCGGGTGCGATCTACCCACCGCGAAGACGATCGCCGAGAAGCTCCGTCAGGCGAGCCCTCCCGGCCTCACCTGCTCCATCGGGATCGCCCTCTGGAATGGAGCGGAGAGCGCCGACTCCCTGGTCCGTCGCGCTGACGGAGCGCTCTATGAAGCGAAGCGCTCAGGACGCAATCTCATCACGGCCACCGAGTAGCACAGAGCTCAGACCGAGACGCGCTCCGCCGTCCCCCCTAAGGCACCCGCCACGCCAGCGAGGTCTGAGGCGGGATCGGCCAGCGCAGCGCGGTGCGGACCGAGGTCGGCCCGCACGCGCAGCAGCGATCGCGCGATGTCGAGATGCCCGGGATTACCGACAGCAAGAGCAGCAGCGAGCCGGCCTTTCATGAGGTACCAGAAGCCTCCGCAGCGCAGTTCGGCAGCGGCGCTTGACGAGGCGATTCCGCCACCGATCAGAAGGACGTCGACCGCTCGCGCAGGCGTCATGCTCAGTCCTCGTAGGGCGTGAAATCGGACTTGCGCGCCCCGCACACCGGGCATACCCACGAGCCGGGGATGTCGTCGAATGCGGTACCGGGGGGGATGCCTCCATCGGGGTCGCCTTCGGCCGGGTCATAGATCAATCCACATGACTCGCAGATCCACCGCTGCGTGGCGGACTGGGTCGAAGCGTCGGTCGTCATGGCAAAAGCCTCCTGGGTTCCGGGGGGCGGTCACTTCGCGGCGAGGGCCCGCTCGACGAACGGGCCCAGCAACTCGCCGATCGAGCGAGCGGTCTCGTGCGAGGAGCCGCTCGGCAGCGTGGCATGGCTGATGGCCAACCGCACCACGGCATCGGCGAGTAGGCGGGCCTTCGGAGGGGTGAGCGTTGGCCAGCCCTCTGCGAGGAAGCTCGCGAGGTGGGCGGTGGCTCGGTCATGGACCTGGTGGCCGTGGGTGGTGACGAGCGCGAGCAGCTCGTCGCCTCCTTCGCTCGAGATCAGCGCGCGCACGAGGGGATCGCCGTCGGCGGCCGCCAGGAAGACCTCGAACGCGGCGGTCATCGCCGCGATCGGATCGTCGAGGTGCTCGCTGATCGCCTCTTCGATCGTGGCGAGGAAGCGATCCGCCTCGCACAGCACGTAGGCCTGGGCGAGCGCCGGGCGCGAGCCGAACTCGTTGTAGACCGTCTGCCGGCTGACGCCGGCCGCCCTGGCCACGTCGGCCATGGTCACCTCGGTCCAGGCCCGCGTGCGCAGCTGATCGCGCACGGCGTCGAGCAGCGTCGGGCGCAGCAGCGCGCGCGCGGCGACCGGGTAGGACCGCGTCTGCCCAGGCGGCGTCGGCGCGACCGACGCCGAGGCGCTCACGAGGAGACCGCCTCGAAGTCGACCTTGTCCTCGACGCCGCAGTCGGGGCAGTGCCAGTCGTCGGGTATCGCCGCCCACGAGGTGCCGGGCGGAAACCCCTCGCGCGGGTTCCCCGCCTCCTCGTCGTAGACGTAGCCGCACTCCGGGCAGCGAAAGCGGCTCACGCCGCCGCCCCCGCCGTCCGGGAGGCGCCGCTCCCGCCGCCGCCGTAGCGACGCAGCACCCTCGCGCGCGCGGGCGGGTGGATGTTCGCCCGCGTGACGTCACCGCCGTAATGGGCGAGCACGCGCGGATCCATGACGCGGCGCCACAGCGGCGGGATCATCGCCAGCACGATCATCGTCCCGTAGCCCGACGGGAGTTCGGGCGCCTCGTCGAAGTGCCGCAGGGCCTGAAAGCGGCGCATGGGATGCGCGTGATGGTCGGAGTGGCGCTGGAGGTGGTAGAGCAGCACGTTGGAGGAGACGTTGTCGCTGTTCCAGGAATGATCGGGGCGGGTGCGCTCGTAACCGTCCGGATCGTCCTCGCGCTTCTGGCGCAGCAGGCCGTAGTGCTCGAGGTAGTTGACGACCTCCAGCAGGCTGAAGCCGAAGACCGCCTGCAGCAGCAGGTACGGCAGGATCCCGGGACCGAAGGCGATCGCCAGCGCCGCGAACAGCACCAGCGTCATCGCCCACGCGTTGAGCATGTCGTTGCGCAGCGTCCACGGGCGCTTGCCCTGCCGCGCGAACCGCTCGACCTCGAGCTCCCAGCTCGAGCGCAGGCTGCCCGCCACCGTGCGCGGCCAGAAGCGATAGAAGCTCTCACCCAGGCGCGAGCTGGCCGGATCCTCGGGCGTCGCGACGCGCACGTGGTGCCCGCGGTTGTGCTCGATGAAGAAGTGCCCGTACCCGGTCGGCGCGAGGGCGATCTTGCTCAGCCAGCGCTCGAGGCTCGCGCGCTTGTGCCCCAACTCGTGCGCCGTGTTGATGCCGACGCCGTTGACGACCCCGAGCGTCAGCGCGAGCCCGATCTTCTCGATCACGGAGAGGTCGCCCCGAGCCAGCAGCCAGGCGCCGCCGATCAGCGCGGCGAACTGGAGCGGCAGGAAGGCGTAGGTACACCAGCGGTAGTAGCGGTCCTCCTCGAGCCACTTGACCACCGAGTCGGGCGGGTTCGCCGAGTCCTTGCCGATGAGGGTGTCCATGATGGGCATGATCACGTAGAGGAACGCCACCCCCCAGAACCAGAACCCGCCCCACCCGGTGGCTTCAACCAAACCCCAGGCCATGAAAGGCAGCAGCGGCACCAGGAGCCCAAGCAGCCACGCGTAGCGCTTGGGGTCGCGCCACATCGGGTGCGTCAGATCCGTCGATGCGTGGTCGTGGTGGTCGTGGGCTGCGGGCGCGTGAGCGGTCATCGTCTTCTCCCGTAGACAAGGTACAGGCTGATGTCAGGTCAGTGTACACCATACGCTCTCATGTAAATCCGGTGACCAAGCGCCGATCCCCGCCTCGTTGGTGGTCGCTCGTCCTGCGCGTCTAGGGTTGGCGCGATGGCACGCGCCGGTCCGGCTACCGCGAAGGGAGAGCGTCAGGAGCAGGCGATTCTCGAGGCCACCTTGCTCTGCCTGGGTCGCGACGGCTACGCGGCGACCTCGTTGCAGCGCATCGCCGACGAGGCGGGCGTGCACAAGCGGATGGTGCTCTACTACTTCGGCGACCGCGAGCGCCTGCTCGAGCGCGCGGTCGTCATGCTCGGCGACCGGATGCTGTCGCAGGTCGCCGAGGCGGTTGAAGGCCTTCAGGAGCCATCGGACATCGTCGCCGCGGGGTTCGCACGCCTCTGGAGCGCGATCACCGGCAACCGCGCGCTGCTCGTCGCCTACTTCGGCCTGGTCGCCGAATCGGTCACCGACCCGCGGCTGCAGGCCACGACGAGCCACATCAACGAGGGCTTTCGCCGGCTCATCGGACAACTCGTCGGGGACGCGCGCGGCCGCGGTCGACGGCTGCGCATGGACGAGGAGTCGCTGACCGTGCTCATCGTCGCGGGCGTCCATGGTCTGACCCTGGAGTACGTCCAGCGCGGTCAGACACCCGCGCTCGCCCGCGCGATCGAGGATTTTCAGAGCTGGCTCACCGAGATCACCGCACCGGCCGCCCCCAGTAGAGAGCTCCCACCCCGGTCAGGATGAGCGCGCCATAGCGCCCGGGCGTAGGAGGAACGCAATCGCGGCCGCCTGGCGGCACCGTACCGCAACGTGCACCGATCGGTACGTTTTGGGATACGGTTGCCGTCATGTCGACCCACCCAGCGAGCATCGACGAGATCGTCATCATCACCGAAGAGCTCTGGCGCGACGGCCCGCCGCACGAGACCTTCGCGCGGCTGCGCAACGAGTGCCCGGTCCACTGGAGCGCGAGCGTTCCCGAGTATCCGACCGAAGCCGGCTACTGGTCGGTCACGCGGGCCGAGGACGTGCACACGGTCAGCCGCGACTGGCAGACCTACTCGTCGGCCAACGGCATCACGGCGGTCTCAGACGCGGTCATGCCAGTCGAGCTCATCTCGGCCATGTTCATCGGCATGGATCCGCCCAAGCACGACAGGCTCAAGTCGCTGTTCCAACGCGGCTTCACGCCGAAGCGCATCGCCGAGCACGAGAACGAGATCCGCGAGATCACCGTGGGCGTGCTCGAGAGTCTCGACGGCCGCGAGACGTGCGACCTCGTCACCGACGTGGCCCAACCGGTCGTCTCGCGCGTCATCGGCAGCTTCATGGGCATCCCGCCCGAGCACGACGAGTCCTGGGCGGTGCTCATGAACTCGCTCGTGGTCTCCGGCGATCTCGACGTCAACCCCAACGGGCCCGCGAGCATCATGCAGACCGAGATCCCGCTCGTGTTCGAGCGTTGCCGGGTCCTCATCGAAGAACGTCGCGAGAACCCCACCGACGACCTGACCAGCGTCCTCGTCCACGCCGAGATCGACGGCGAGGGTCTGGAGGAGCACGAGATCGTCATGGGCTTCTTTCTCCTGATGGCCGCCGGCAACGACTCGACCAAGGCGACCTACTGCAGCGCCATGCGTGCGCTCATGGAGCATCCGGACCAGCGAGACCTGCTGCTCGACGACCCGAGCCTGATCCCCAGCGCCGTCGAGGAATCACTGCGCATGTTCCCCGCCTTCTCGCACTTCCGGCGCACCGCCACCAGGGACACCGAACTGGCCGGCGTGCAGATCCACAAGGGCGACAAGGTCGTCCTCTGGTACCCGTCCTCGAACCGTGACGAGAGCGTCTACGAGGACCCCGACCGCTTCGACGTCAGCCGCAACCCCGAACACCAAGCCTTCGGCGCCGGCGGCCGCCACTTCTGCCTCGGCACCGCCCTCGCCCGTCTCGAATTGCGCATTCTCCTCGACGAGACGCTCAAGCGCTATCCCGAGATGACGATCGCCGGAGACCCCGTCTACGCCGTCTCGCCGTTCGCCAACCAGCTCAAGACGCTTCCGGTTCGCCTCCACGGCTGACCAAGGGTCGCCGCGGTGATCAGGGTCTTGGTGTGTGACGACGCCGTGGCGTTCTCGACGCTCCTCGGCCACTGGTTCGTCGACGCCGGTGATGTCGAAGTTGTCGGAGTCGTCTCGTCCGGGAAAGCCGCCATCGCACTCTCCGGCGAACTGCTCCCTGACGTCATCGTGCTCGACCATCTCCTGCACGATGTCGCCTCCGACGTCCTAGCTCCGGAGTTGCGCGAAGCCTTTCCCAAAGCGGCCTTGCTGCTCATCTCGGGACTCCCCACCGATGCCCTGGAGGAGGCTGCCCACCGGTGTGGGGCCGATGCTTTCCTCAGCAAGGCCAGCACCGCCGACGACTTCCTTGCGGCCGTGCGCACGACCGCCGCCGGAGGACGCAAACTCTGACCAACGAATGCCCGACGCCGGAAGGTCGATCGGGCAATCCTTTGCCCCACGACAGTTGCCGTCGGCGCAATGAGCCAGGCTGACATTCGCTCGCCTCCCTCACGGCGACGTTGACGCGGCGAAGGGCGTCCTCCGCGGCCGCGCGATCACCCCGAGACCGCGAAGTTCCTCGCGCCATGTGCGGCGAACCCGCACGGCCCCTCGCTTGTGTCGAGCGCGGAGGCGATACTGCGGTGATGGAGTTGCGAGGCGCCTATCCCGCAGACCGCGCGGCCGCCCTCTCGGGCGTGCCACGGTCGACCGTGCACTACTGGGCGCGGAAGGACGTCCTCGTGCCGTCAGTCTCGGCGGAGAAGGTCAAGCTGTGGTCCTACAGCGACCTCATGGGGCTGCGGACCATCGCCTGGCTGCGGGCCAGCAAGACCGCGCCGGACGGGCACAGCGTCCCGGCAACCGCGATGAAGGCCGTGCGGCGCGCGTTGCACGACCTCGCGCAGCTGGACCTCGACCTGTGGTCAGACGACGGTGGGCCCAACGTCGCGGTCGACCGACGCGGCCGCATCGTGTTGGGGGGCGAGGAGCAGCCGGCGCAGATCAACGGCCAGGCGCTTCTCGACGCGGACCTGCTCGACGTGCTGCGACCGTTCGAGATCAACCGGTCCACCCGCGGTCCCGACCTAATCGCGCCACGCCCGCGGCTGCGGATCGTGCCCGGCAAGCTCTCCGGCGCACCGCACGTGCACGAGACCCGCATCGAGACTCAGGTGCTCGCCGCCCTGGGGGTACGCGGGATGAACGCAACTCGCGTCCGCAGCCTGTATCCCGCGATCGAGGTCGACGACGTCGAGGACGCTCTCGACCTCGAGCGCGAGCTGCAGCCAGGCTTGCTGCTCGCTGCCTGACGGGTCGGAGTCCATGCCGCGACTCTTCGCGCTCGACCAGAACTACCCCGAGCCGATCGCGGAGGACTGGCAGGTGCTTCAGGCGCTTCACCTCCACGGCCGCGACTGGGACGGCCTCATCACGAGCGACAAGAACATGCTCGGCCTCCCGAAGGAGCTTGCGGTGCTGTGCCAGACGAAACTGACGCTCGTGGTTGCTGTCGCGGCAGGGCACGACCCGATCAAGGCGACCGGCCTTCTGCTCACGCATCTCGGCTCGATCTGTGAGCAGACCAGTGCCGACTCCGCTCAGGTGTGGACGCTGCGCACGGCCAGGAAGGCGCCGGAGGATCCGTGGATCCACATGACTCAAGCAGCGGCTCGACAGGACATCAGCGCGGACACGCTGTATCGCCGCGAACGGCTCACAGGCGACGACCTCGCAGCCGACCCGCTGGGCTGAGAAGGGCGGACGAACGCCAGAAGTCCGTCTACGTCGCTACGCGCCCGACAGGATTCGAACCTGTGACCTTCGGTTCCGTAGCGGCCTATTTGCAGGGCTTTTTAGCTCAGCTGAGGCGGGCTGTGTCCCGTTGCGTCGGGTTCTGTGAGGTCATATCTGCCTACCTCGGGACACGTTCCGGGACAAAGTTCGTCCCTTGAGACGCCGGGGGCGGCCGATCGCTCAAGGGCGGAGGCGCTAGGCGCGAAGCCGGATCGGCATGCCGCCCGCGAGGCTGAGCGTCGGCGTCTTCTCGGAGCGGCACCAGCACGCGGCGGGCGACGCGCCGCGGGATCCGATGGCTCAGTAGTAGTGGCGTCGACCGCCTATGGCATGCCCCATCGAGCCTGCGACGTAGAGGACCACGCCTACGACGATGCAGATGATCCCGATGCCCCACAAGACAGCGAGCTTGGGCAGCAGCGCAGCAACGATCAGCAAGAAGATGCCGAAGAAAATCATGAGGTCTCCTGACCTTGTAGTCGCATGGCCGCCAACGTCGCCTGGGTTGGGCGATCGCAGCGGCGACTGACCGCTTGCAGCGCGGGCGCGAGGGCGTATGCAACTACTATACATGAAACCAAAATCTAGTATCTGTAGTCTGGTGACATGGTCGACGAGCCGCGCCCCTCCTGGTCGTTCCTTACCAACCATGGCCGCGTCCTGCTGTGCATCGCTCGGGACTCCGGGATCCGCCTCCGCGAGATCGGCGAGCTGCTCGGGATCACCGAACGCGCCGCCCATCGAATCGTGTCCGAGCTCGTCGATGCCGACTACATCACGCGCGAACGGACCGGGCGGCGCAGCACCTACACCATCCAGCACGATCGTCCACTGCCAGACCCACTCGCCCGCGGGCAAAGTGTCGGCGACCTGCTCGCCGTCCTCGCCACCTGATCACGGCCCAGCGTCGCGTGAGCGTTCACGCGCGTGTTGCCCTCTGTTGCCTCACCACCGCCAGCGCGCCCGACAGGATTCGAACCGCCCGAAGGTCCTGAGAACCCGCCTGCGACGCTTTGCGGACTTCGAGCGGCGGGGACTAGTCGATCCGGGCGGCGAGCATGCAGAGATCGTCGGTCAGCGTGCCGTAGGCGAACTGGGCGACGCGTGCGCGCAGGACGGCGATGGCCTCGCTTGGTGAGGGGTCCTCGAGCTCGCCGAGCGCGGCGCTCACGCCGTCCAGCCCGAACTGCGTGCCGTTGCGCTTCGCTTCGGTCAGCCCGTCGGTGTAGAGCAGGACGCCCGGGGCGTCGGCGGCTCGAGCCGATCCATCGACGTAGTCGGGGTCGTCCTCGAGCCCGAGCGGGAATCCCGGGACCGGCACGACGAACTCACGCCCGTCGTGAATGCGCAGGGCCGGCGGATGGCCGGCGTAGGCCCAACGCAGGAGCTGGTCGTTCGGGAGATACGTCATGCACGCGGCCGTGACGAAATCGGTGCTGGTGCCGGCGCGCTCGACCAGGGCGGTGTTCGCCCAGCTCAGCAGCCGGCAGGGATCATCGGAGAAGGGGGCGGTCGCGGCGAACGCCGTCCGGACGAACGCTGCACGCCGCGCCGCCGGCAAACCGTGGCCGACGACATCGCCGACGACCAGCACGGTGGAATCCTTTGGCCCTTCGGCGACCAGATAGAAGTCGCCGCTGACCGTTTCGGCGGCGGCGGGCAGGAAGGCCGCGGCCAGCTCCAGGCCCGGGCGCTGAGGCAACTCGGGCGGGGTGAGCGCATCGCGGATCGCACGCAGATCCTCCAGCTCGTGCTCGGCCGCCTCGAGATGCTCACGTAGCGCCGCGAGCTGCTCGTCGCGCACCTCGGCTTCTGCGTGAAGGCGCGCGATCAGCGTGTCCTGGCGGTCCTCCCGCTCGCCCATGTCGCGGATGTCGCGCTCTCGGGCGTCCACCTCGGAGTGCAACCTCCGAAGCTCCGGGTTCTCCTCATCATGCTTTGTGCTCGTCATCTTCGGGGCACGCTCGCGCGGCCGTCGCGCGTGCCCTCTGCATCGTCTCGCATCGCGTGCCCCATTGTCCATGCGCGCGCCTGCGGCACAGCCCGACGTCGCGGTTAACCCTGTCTGAGTAGACATCCGGTGCGCCCGCGAGGCTTGATCGATGCCATATCGAGTGCTGGGGGGCGCTGCCCGCGAGTTTCGTGACGTTCTCCGCGCGGCGACGGCCACGCATCGTCGGCTGCGAGACCACCTCGTGACGATCAT
>DAINCW010000004.1:0-29768 GCA_036732205.1 Solirubrobacteraceae bacterium
TCATGAGCAGCGGGATGGTCTGCTCCTGGATCGGGGACGGGTTCTCGTAGCCGACGTCGCGCAGCGCGGCGAGCGTCGACTCGGACAGCCCGAGGTCGGCGAACGAAGTCACGCCCCCAGGATAGGGACGCATGCGAGGATCGCCCGTATGATCGTGGGGAACCAGGATCGGAGGCCACAGACATGAGGCTTAGACGGGATTTGGCATCGGGCCTCTTCGTCTTGGGTGCTGTGGCGCTCCTCCTCGTGTTGCCTGTGTCGTCCTCGTCGGCGCCTCAGGTCAGCGAGACGATCACGGTGCAGGCGGGGCAGACGGCGACAGGCACGATGCAGCTGGTTCCCGGCGTCACCTATCACGCCGTCGTGACCGGCTCGATTCGGGTCGAGTACTCGGGGGGTAGCCGCTATGAGTTGCACGATGCGCTCTACTGCTTCGAGACGAACTTTCCCGCCGGCGCGAGCCCGGGAAAGTGCCCTGCCGCTGGCAGTAACCCCGCGCAGGTGAACGTCGCGCTGCGTGGATTCTCTGGACAGGGCTCCGCGGGCTGCCAGTCTGCCGGGACTTGCGACGTTGATCTCGGGGCCCCTGGGGGTAAGTGCTGCAGTTCGCTTCCCTACGCGAGCAGTCATACCTACGAGAACGACTTCGAGGTGACCGAGCCGGGAAAGCTGAAGCTCGCTGCTGACGTGCTTTGCCGCCCCGGCGATACATCGGTCAAGTGCGTGAGCGGCGCGTTCTCCGTGGAAATCTCCGAGAAGGCGTCCGAAGAATGCGGCTCGGCACGGGCCGGGCTGAGCACCACCCCGGGGCCTGGAAAGCCGACAAAGCGCTTCGGCCCGATCAGTGTGTATGGGCATGTGCCGGGGTTGGCTGTCATCCATCGGGGACACACGTGGGTGATCAAGGGTGTGAAGGTGGCCCATCTTCACGACCATTGGAAGCTCGATGACTGCGGCGGGATCGGCGAGATCCGCAAGGTCAGGACCGCGAACGTGATCGCCGGTGGTCGGCCGGTGGCGACCGTGGGAGACGAGGGCTTCGCCCCCGCGACCGCCAAAGGCTGCCCGAGCGATCCGATTGCCGCCCGCGGGAGGATCGTCACCGGCGATTCCCGCATCGCGATCCACGGCCGCGTGGTAGCGGTTCCCGGGAGCCTCGTGCACGCGATTGATCCCGTCTGCGGCAGCCCAATCGGCCACGTCACGTAGACGCCGTCGATAGGGACGCATGCGAGGATCGCCCGGCGTGGCGCCTCCCTTCGTCCATCGCCTCCGCGTCCGCTACAACGAGTGCGACGCTCAGGGCATCGTCTTCAACGCCCACCACTTCGCGTACTTCGACATCACGCTGACCGAGCTGTGGCGCGAGGCCTTCGGCTCCTACGACGCGATGGTGCAGGCTGGTAGCGACGTCGTGGTCGTCGACGCGCAGGCGTCCTTCAACGGCTCGCCGCGCTTCGACGACGAGCTCGCGATCGAGATGACGATCACGAACCTGGGCACGTCCTCGATGAGGAGCGAGTTCGCCGAGCGTCGTGGCGACGAGGTCCTTGTCACGGGCCGCATGGCCCACGTGTTCGTCGACCCGGCGACGATGGGCAAGCAGGAGATCCCGGCCGACGTGCGCGAGAAGCTCGCGCCATGGGTGGCGTGAGAAAAAGGGGACTGTCCCCTTTTTCTCACCGCGACGGGTCCAGCAGCAGCTTGCCCTGGGTGCGGCGCTCGGCGAGGTCGACCTGAGCCTGCGCCGCCTCGCTGAGTGGGTACGTCTCGCCGACCACGACCCGCAGCTCGCCGCGCGCGACGCGATCGAAGAGGTCGGCCAGCGCCTCGTCGATCATCGCGGGGCGATCGAGGTGGTGAAACAGCCAGAAGCCGACGACCGAGTGCGAGTTGCGCATCAGCCGGCCGGTACGCAGGTCGTTCTGCTCGCGCGAGGCGATGCCGTACACCACGATGCGACCGGACGGCGCGAGCGCCTTCATCGACTCGTCGAAGACGCGGCCACCGATGCTCTCGAAGACGACGTCGACCGGCTCGCCGAGATTGGCCTCGAGCAGGCGCCCGGCCATCCCCTCGGGGTCGGCGTCGATCGCGGCGTCGGCGCCGAGCTCGAGCGCGAGCCGCCGCTTGTCCTCGGTCGAGGCGGTGGCGATGACCCGGCCGGCCCCCATCGGCCCGCCGAGCTGGACGGCGAGCGAGCCGACGCCACCGGCGGCCGCGTGGACGACCACCGATTCTCCATCCGCGACGCGCCCCTGCGTGCGGTACAGGTGCCAGGCCGTGAGGCCCTGCAGCAGCAGCGCGAGCGCCGTCCCGTCGTCGATGCCGTCGGGAATCGAGAAGGTCTGGGCGGCCGGCGCCGTGGCGTACTCGGCGTAGCCGCCGTGGCCACAGAGGGCGACAACGCGTTCGCCGGTGTCCTCGCGCACGCCCGCAACCTCGGCCCCCGGGACCATGGGCAGCTGCTGCCTGGCGACGTACTGGTCGTGGCGCTGGTGGGTGTCGGCGAAGTTCATGCCCGCGCGCGAGACGCGGATCAGGACCTCCCCCGGACCAGGCTGCGGGACCGGCAGGTCGACGAGCGCCAGCACCTCCGGGCCGCCGAACTCCTCGATCTGGATCGCCCGCACGGCGCGGCACCCTAAAGGAGCGCCCGCGGCGCGCCGATGCCCGGCTCGATGCCCCGACTCCTCGCCCTCGCGCTCCTCGCCGCCCTCGCCGTCGCCTCCCCCGCCGCCGCCAAGCCCGTCGTCGGCCTGTCGGACCAGACGCCGACCCCGTTCACCTCTCCCCTCTTCGCCCCGCTGGGCATGACGACCGCGCGCTACATCGCGCCGTGGAACGTGGCGCTCGGCGGCGATTCCACGAAGTTCGACGCGTGGCTGGCCGCCGCGCGCGGCGCGCACGTCACGCCGCTTGTCGGCTTCGAACACGCGACGGGCGACCTTTGCCCTGACCAGCCGTGCACTCTGCCCAGCGACGCTCAGTACGAGGCCGCTTTCGCCGCCTTCCGGGCGCGCTACCCCGACATCACGACCATCTCGCCCTGGAACGAGGCGAACCACAAGACGCAGCCGACCTACAAGGACCCGCTCCAGGCAGCCTCGTACTACGACATCGTCAAGCGCCTGTGCGCCGGCTGCAGGATCGTGGCGGCCGACGTGCTCGACGAGCCGAACATGGTCCGCTGGCTCACGCGCTTCAAGGAGGGCGAGCCGCACGCCCGGCTGTGGGGGCTGCACAACTACGGCGACACGAACCGCTTCCGCACGACCGGCACGTCGCGGATGCTGGCGACGGTCCCGGGCACGATCTGGCTGACCGAGACCGGCGCGATCGTGTCCTTCACGACCTCGAAGGGCGTCCACGCACTGCCGGCGAGCGAATCCCGCGCCGCGCGCTCCATGCGCTACCTCTTCACGAAGCTCGTCCCGAGCTCGAGGCGCATCAAGCGCGTCTACATCTACAACTGGTCGCAGGACCCCAACAACCGCTTCGACGCCGGCCTGGTCCGTGCCGACGGGTCGACGCGCGCGACCTATTCGATCGTCAAGAAGTACACGTCGGGGTAGGCCCGGCGGCCTGCCGCGCGACGAACCTCTACCCTGCCGCGCCCATGGCCGTCACCGTCGTCGGGTCCATCGCCTTCGATTCCGTCAAGACTCCGTTCGGGGAGCGCGAGCGCATGCTCGGGGGCGCCGCCACGCACTTCGCGCTGGCCGCGTCCTTCTTCGACGAGATCCGCGTCGTCGGGCCGGTCGGCGACGACTTCGGCGACGACGCCTACGCGGTCCTGCGCACGCGCGGCACGAACACCGACGACGTTGAGCACGTGGCGGGCGGCAAGAGCTTCTTCTGGGCCGGCGAGTACGGGTGGGATCTCAATTCGCGCGAAACGCTCGACACCCAGCTCGGCGTGTTCGAGACCTTCGAGCCCAAGCTGTCAGACGCGTCGCGCGGCGCCGAGACGCTCTTCCTCGCGAACATCCAGCCCGACCTCCAGCGCCAGGTCCGCGAGCAGTGCGAGGCGGCGAAGTTCGTCGCCCTGGACTCGATGAACCTCTGGATCGAGATCGCGCGCGACTCGCTGGTCAAGACGATCGAGGGCGTCGACTGCCTGATCCTCAACGATGCCGAGCTGCGCCAGCTCACGCAGAAGCCCAACCTCGTCGGCGCCGCCCGCGAGATCCTCGGCTGGGGGCCCACCGCGATCGTGGCCAAGCAGGGCGAGTACGGCGCCGCGCTGATCACCCCCGACGAGCTCTTCGCGCTGCCCGCGTATCCCCTGGAGACGGTCGTCGACCCCACCGGCGCCGGCGACACGTTCGCCGGCGGCTTCGTCGGCTTCTTGTCGCGGCACCCCGGCGAGTACCGCCGCGCGATGGCCTACGGCACCGCGCTGGCCTCGTTCAACGTCGAGGAGTTCGGCACCGACCGCGTCGCCCGCCTGACCGCCGAAGAGATCACCGAGCGCGTCTCCGAGCTCCAGCGCATCACGCACTTCGAGGACGCGCCCATCGAGCTGCGCGCCTGACCGGTAGCCTCCGGTCCGGAGAGTGCTGTGGGCTGGACCTTCCTGTACCTGATGGTGTTCCTGAAGCTCCCGATCGTCGGGCTCTTCTGCATCGTGCGCTGGGCGATCAAGCAGACGCCCGAGACAGAGCCCACGAAGGAGGGCGAGGGCGGCAGCCGCAAGCCGCGCCATCCCCGCCCGGCGCTGCCGCGCCCTCCGCGGCGCGGGCCGCACGGCGAGCGCGCCATCCCGGCGCCGCCTCGCACGCGCACGGTCGTCGCCCGCGCGCGCACGCACTCCTAGAGCGCCGCTACGGCTTGTCGCGGGTCAGGTGAGGGAACGCCCCGCCGCCGAACTGGCCCGGAACCTGCGGGCCCTGCGTCACGCACGGCGGGGGCGTGTCGAACGCGATCGCCGGCGGCGGCCCGTTGAGGTTGGCGCAGTCGTACGTCTTGATCGCCGAGCCGGGCTTCACCGCGTTGAGTCCCAGGTCGGCGAGGTAGGGGTTGCGCCGGTTGGAGCTGATGCGCTGCGGATAGCCGATCAGTCCCTCGGGCGAGAAGTACGTGATCGCGCGCAGGTAGTGCAGCGGCGTGCCGCCGTTGACCGGCGGCGCCGCTCCGTTGGTCGCCGCCCCGACGTTCGCGGCCGCCGCTGCCACCTGGTCGCGCTGCGTGCCGAGGTAGCGGACGACCGGGACGAGGTCCTCGGCCACCCCCAGCAGCACGTCGACGAGCGGCCGCGCCCCCCGCAGCAGATGCGACGCCGCCGGCAGCGCGGTGCGCGACAGCGCGATCAGCGGATCGATGCGCTGGAAGAGGCGGGTGGCGTCGGGTGCCAGGGCCCCCGTCTCGACGAGCGCCGGCCGCAGGAGGCTCGCCACGGGCTCCAGGGCGCGCACCACGGGGTCGGCCTCCACCGCGGCCGCCCGCGCGGTGCGCAGCGTCGTCCGCGTCTGGGTCAGGAACAACGGCAGCTCGCGAATCGTCTGCGACAGCGCGGCGTTGCGCGCGGCGGTCGCCGCGAACAACCGGTCGCCGCCCGTGATGAGCGTCTGCACGTCGCCGGCGCGGCTGCCAATGGTCGCGAACACCTTGCCGGTGTCGGAGACGAGGTGCGTGACGGCCGCGTGCTGCGCGTCGAGGACCGCGAGCAGCCCGGCGCCGTTGGTCGCCGTCGGGGCCAGGTCGCCGATCACGTCGTTGAGGTCGCGCCCGCGGCCGTTCAACGCGACGCGCCAGGTCGCCATCCAGTCGTGGAACGCGCGCCGCGTCGGCGGGTCGAACGCCCGCAGCACGGCGTCGAGCTCGATCTGCGCGCGCACGTTGCGCGGCGACAGCGCCCCGCCCTCAGGGACGGGCGGCGCGCGCGGCGACCCCGGCGTGAGCGCCACGTAGGTCTCCCCCAGCAGCGTCTTGGAGCGCAGGATCGCGCGCGTGTCGCTGGGCATCGGTGCGTACTTCGTATCGATCTCGAGCGTGGCACGGGTGCGATCGGTGTGGCGCTGGAGGGCCACGACCTTGCCGACGCTCACACCAGAGATGCGCACGTCGGCCTGGTTGGACAACGACACGGCCGACGGGAAGTCGACGTCGAAGCGATAGCCCTTCGGCTTGAGCGGGATGGTCCCGCCGAACGACAGCCACAGGAACAGCAGCAGGCCGAAGCACGACAGGGCGAAGAACGCCATCGTGGCGAGGCGTGCGGGGCTCGGGGCCTGCTTCTGCACCTAGTGGTTCCATCCGTAAGTTCGTTGCGGAACTGGCGCGCGAAAACCGAGGCGGGCAAGGACGCAGGACGGGTGCAATGCCGGCGGCATTGCCCCGTCCGAGGACACAGACCGGCAACGGTTTGCAGCCGCCAGGTTCGTGACGAAACTTGCGGACGGGGCCACTAGTGCCCGCCCTTCCTGGAGCTGCCCCCGTTGCCCGCGGCGCCGCCGGCGGGCGGCGTCGGACACGGCAGCGCGCTCCCGAGCGCGCCGAGCAGGGTGCCGAGGGCACCGCTCTCGTTCGCGTTGGCGAGCGTCGAGCACGACATCATCAGCTGGCCTCGCCAGAGCAGCCCGTGCGCGTCACCCTCCGAGAGCAGCGAGTTGGCGTTGTGGTTGAACCACGCGAGCCAGAAGAGGTAGCCCTCCTCGGAGCCCGGCGGGTTGTAGGCGAGCTCGTTGACGACGTAGCGCAGGACGCGGAACGACCGTGTGAGGTCCGGCGTGTCGGTGTTGAGGTCGGCCGTCGTGGGGTTGAGATCGCGCAGGACGGGCTGACCGGTGGTCACGAGCTTGTAGACGTCGCCCAGCTGTGGGGTCGCGTCGCGCACCAGCGGCGCGGCGGCGTCCAGCGCGGGGCCGAGGCGACGCACCGCCGGCAACAGCCGGTTGAGCGTCGGCCCGAGCTCGCGCGACAGCGGAGCCGCGGACGCCAGCGCCCGGCGGGCGGAGACGACCGTCGCCGGGAGCTGGCCGATGCCGGATCGCAACGCGGCGTCCTGGTCGGCCACGGCCCGCAGCGCGGCGTCGCTGGAGTCGATGAGCGAGGCGAGCTCGGTGTCCTTGCTCGCCGTCGCCTCGCTGAGGATGCGGAGGTTCGTGACCAGCCGCTGGACCTTGGCCTGGCGATCGGCGATGGCCTGCGTCGCGCGCTGGGTGAGCTTCAGCGTCGGCTCGGTCGCCTTGAAGAGGCGGCGGACGTCGAGCCCGCGCCCGTGCAGGCCGCCGGCGCCGGCGGCGAGCAGCGCCCGGAGGTAGTCGCGCGTGTCGGCGTCCAGCGAGCCGAGGACCTCGTCGAGGTTGACCTGCGGCAGCGTCCGCGCGACTCCGATCGTGCCGCCGTGGGGGATCTTCGGCGCCGGGGCGTGGCCCGGGTCGATCTCGACGACCATGTCCTGGAGGCCGGTCTTCGGCCGCACGAGCGCCGTCGCGTTGGCGTAGACCCGCGGCAGCTTGTCGGGATCGATGGCGCCCCGCACGACCGCCAAGCCGTTGCGCAGCGTCACGCTCTCGATCGACCCGACGGCAACGCCCGCGACGTCGATGGTCTGGCCCTGACCCGGCGTGATGGCCTGGGCGCTGGCGAGCTCGATGTTGAGCGAGTAGCGGTTCTGCCACGGGAAGTGGACGCGCTGGTGGGAGAGCACGTACAGGGCCACCGCCCCGGCCAGGACCGCCATCGCGATGATCGCGATCAACGGCCACAGGTAGCGGGCGATCTGTCGCCGGCCGCTCACTTCCCGCTCCCCTTCGTGCCCTCGGTGACCGCCCGCGCGAGCGCCTGGACGATCGGGGCGTCGACATGGGCGACGACGCGCTGGCCGACCGGCGCCTGCGACGGCGCGGCGAGGTTGGGGACCTGCTGCGTCTCGCAGGGCACCTCCGGATGGAACGGCGGCGGCTGGGCGGGCGGCTTGGGCCGCGAGCCCGAGATCGCGCCGAACGCGAGCAGGCTCTGCTGAGACCCGGCCGTCCCGCCGAGCGACACGACGTCCTGGCCGGTCCCGAACGAGAAGCGCGTGTTGTAGCCGTTGCCGTCGAAGTTCTGCGTGGCGCTCGCCAGGCCGGCGGAGCCGTGCAGCAGCTCCTCCCACACGGGCTGGTTGCTCGACAGCGAGCCGTCGTCAAGCTTGCCGTTGAGCACCGGCAGCGCGTGGTCGCGAAGGCAGGCGGTGACCGGTGCGACGAGGGAGAGGAGATCGTTGAGCTTCGGCTCGAGCGACACGAGCGCGCGGATCGTCGGCCGCAGGTCGGCCAGCAGCGCCGGAAGGGCGCGCGGGGCGACGAGCTGGCCCACGCGGTGCAGCAGCGGCACCGCCGCGTCGAGCACCGGCGCCGCCTTGACCAGCGGAGCGCGCAGCGCGCGCGAGAAGCGCGCCAGCGGGCCCGTCGCGGAGTCGACGGCGTGCAGCTCCGGCGGCGACTCGCGCAGCAGCGCGTCGAGTTGGTCGATGCCCCGCGCGAGCGGCTCGCGCTCGACGGCCAGCGCGGTGACCGTGCGGTCGAAGGCCACGACGAGGTCCGAGAGCTGCTGGTCGCGCGACGCGATCGCCGCGGCCGTCTTGCCAGACGCCGCCACGAACCGCGAGAGGTCGTGGGGCCCGCGGCCGAGCCCGGCGCGTGAGGCGATCGCGACGTTCGCGAACGCGCCCGGCCAGTACTGGTAGGACCGGTTGAACGCCTGCGCCCCGCCGCCGCTCAGCGCGGTCGCGTACTCCTTGACGAGGACGCGCAGGTCCTCGCGGCTGGAGGCCTCGAACGAGTTGAGCACCTGGTTGAGACCAACCGGCTCGGCCGTCTGCGTGACCGAGATCGTGCCCCCGTCGCCGATGTCGGGCCTGGCCGGCGTGCCCGGCTTGAGGTCCACGAAGAAGTTGCCCTCCAGGAACAGGCGCGGGCGGATGCGCGCTGTCGCGTCGGTGTGGACCGGGCGCCCGCGCTGGTCGATCCGCATCCCGACGAGCGCCGTGTTCCCGGGCCCCCGCTTGATGCTCGTGACCTGGCCGACCTCCACACCCGCGATGCGCACGGGCGAGCCGGGGTGCACGGACGAGCCCGTCAGCAGCGAGTGCGCGGACGGGAAGACGGCGTTCACGGTGTAGTGGTGCAGGCCCGGGATCCCCTTCGTGAAGCCGAAGAAGACGATGAGGGCGGCGAGGATCAGCGCCACGATCCCGGCGCGGAAGTTCGGCACCCCGGCGAGCCCGCGGCGACGCGCCCTCATCCGCCCACCCCCGCCGGGGGATGCGTCGCCTCGGTGTGGTCCGGCGCCGTCGCGGCGTTGGGCGGCGAGCCGATCTGCTGGCCCGCCGCGTAGCGCTCGTTGCCCGCCGTGCAGTGCCCGTCCTGGCCGGTCGAGCTGTACGGCGCGAAGTGCAGGTTCGCCGCGGGCTTGCCCTGGTACGGGTTGTCGGGGGTGTTCTGGAGCGCCAGGAACCGGAACCAGTTGCCGTTGGCGTCGCCCTCGCTCACGACCGACGACGCATTGCGGAAGTACAGCCCCAGGTAGTTGCAGCGGACCTGGACCGGGTTGAGGTAGGTCAGCGTGGGCACGAGCGACGAGAGGACGCGTGTCAGCTCGATCACCGAGCCGCTCGTGGCGGGGTCGCGCACGAGCGTGTGCAGCGTCGCCAGCGTGTTGCCCAGCCGGTCGGCGAGCCCGTCCGCCCGTCGCAGCACCGGCGTGCCGACCGCCAGCGTGCGCGCGAGCTTCGTCGTCGCGCCCGGCAGCAGCGCGACGCCCGGTCGCAGGTCGACCACGAGGCGCGTCGCGCGCTCCAGCACCGGCCGCGCGCGCGACAGCGCGTCGACCGTCACCCGCTCGGTCGTGGGCGTCTGGTCCAGCAGCGCGGCGAAGCTCGGGCGCTCGCGCGCGATCGCGTGGAGCGTCGTCGCCGCGCCGTCGAAGAGGCCGATGAGCTGGACGGAGACCGGCGCGACGGCGCTGGAGGCCGCGTCGATGCCGCGCAGGAAGCCGTCGAGGTCGGTCGCGGGCGACGCGACGTTGCGGAACACCGGGATCAGGTGGCGCAGGAGCGGATCGAAGGCCTGGATCGCCGCGCTGAGGTCGCCGCCGCGTCCCCCCAGCCCGGTGCCCAGCTCCGACGTGACCGCGCGGAACGACTGCCGCGTGCCCTTGTCGAACGCGTTGAGGGCGTCCTGGAGGTCCACGTTGCTCAGCGACTGGCGCAGCGGAATCGTCCCGCCGTCGGGGATGTCGCGGTGAGACCGGCCTGGGGTGACCTCGAGGTACTTCAGCCCGATGATCGACTTCGGGCGCACGCGCACCCGCGTGTCCACCGGCAGCGGCTCCACCGTCTTGTCGAGCTTGAGCTGGAGCTTCGCCACCGGCACGCCGCTGCTCGTCGGCTCAGCCGCGATCATCGTCACCAGCCCGACCCGCTTGCCGCCCACGCGAACCTCGGCGCCGTGGCCGAGCTGGTTGGCGTCGCGGACGTAGGCCGTGAGGTTGTACGTGGGCACGAACGGCAGCCCGGTGTTGGCGTTGTAGGAGAGGAACAGCGCGACCACGGTCACCAGCACGGCGGCCGCCCCGATGAGCACCGGGTTGGCCACGAGCGTCGGGGTGGCGGGGCCGCGCCTCATCCGAGCAGGAAGTCGAGGACTCGGCGGCCGCGGGCCGACGTGTCACCGCCCTTGGCGTAGTGGGCGTCGCACGCGGGGGACGTCGTCGAGGCATATGCGGCGCAGTCGCCGAGCCCGACGACGAAGGACGGCAGGATGTGCGAGGACTGATCGAAGCGCGCGAGGGCCAGCGCCGCGTTGTAGACGAAGGTCTCGATCTCCTCGGGCGTGCCGGTGGCGCGCAGGCTCTCGTTGAGGGCCGCGGTGAGCCGCCCGACGGGCACGGCGAGGCGCGCGAACCGGCGCAGCCGCTTGACCACGGGCCCGGAGTCGCGCAGCGTCGCGGTGCCCGTCCGCGCCGCCGCGGCCAGGTGGCGCAGCGCCGGCCGCGCCGCGGCGGAGAAAGCCGGGACCTCGCCGAGCAGCGTCGCGAGCGGCCCCGCCGCGGCGTTCAGCTCGGGCAGCAGCGGGCGCGAGCGGTCCGAGAGGACGCGCAGGGCGTCGAGCGAGCGCCGCGTCTCGCGCAGCGTCGCCGGCAGCCGGTGAATCCCCTCGGAGATCGCGCCTCGGCGCTGCGCGGCCGTGACCGAGACGCGGTTCGCCTCGGTGATGAACGCCTTCACGCGGTCGCTGCGGCGCGCGAGCTGGGCGATGACCTGGTCGGAGCGGTCGATCAGGCGACCCAGCACCGCGCGGTCGCGGTCGACGATGGTCAGCACCCTGTCGGTGGCCTGGATCGCCGGGCTGGCCCGGCGCAGCACGGCGTTGAGGCGGTCGCCGTTGCCCGCCAGCCCGGCGCCGAGCTCGTTGATGATGAGCCCGAGGCGCGCGCGCACCGGCATCCGGAAGGTGTTGATCACGAGGTCGGGGTCGACCGGCGAGTGCGTGCTGGTCACCGGCACCGTCGGCGCCTGGCCGCCCTGCGCGACCAGCTCGTGGCCACTCGGCGTGCCCGGCTCGCACTGCACGAACTTCTCGCCGATGAGCGACTGCGGCGCGATGAAGCAGTCGGCGTCGGACCGGAAGGGCGCGAAGCGGGAGTCGATGCTCATCTGGACGCGCGCCTGGTTGTTGCGCGTCAGCTTGACGTTCGTGACGCTCCCCACGTTCGCGCCCGCGATGCGGACGTCCTGACCGGGGATCAGGAAGCTCGCGTTGTCGAAGATCGCGTCGACGCGGTACTCGCCGCCGCCGCCCCCGCCCCCCGCGGCGGTCAGCACGAGCCACAGCGCGACGGCGCCGACGACGGTCCCGATGGCGGCGAGGCGCCTCATGGCTTGCCCGGCGGCTTCTGGTCGGGGTTGCAATGGCCCTTGACCGACGGGTCCAGGTACGGGGCGGACGCGTCGGGCGGGGCGAACGTCGACCCGCCCGGGCAGTAGTCGGGGATCTGGGTCACCTCGCCGCCGCCCTGGCCCTGGTTGAAGAGCTGGGCGATCGGCCCGCCCAGGCCCGACGCGCCCTGGACGAGGAAGTTCGGCGGCAGGCTGAAGCCGATCCGCGCGTAGCGCCCGTTCGCGTCGTAGTAGCCCGCGACGTTGCCGCCGAAGCCGTTCATGAGGCCGCCGACCACGTCCGGGACGTACGGGCGCAGCGCGGCGACGATGGGCGACAGGCCGCGCAGCGCGCTCGTCGTGTCCGAGAACGCCCGGCTGCCGATCCGGTCGAGCTTCGGCAGCCCGCGCAGGGCACTGGCGACGTCGGGCAGCAGCGCGGCGAGCTGGCGGACCGCGGGGCGCGCGGTGCGCAAGACCGGCACGACGAGGCGAAGCACGCGCGCGAACCGGGGCGCGACGGGCGCTGCCGCCCGCAGCGTCGGGCGCGCGGCGACCAGCGCCGTGTTCACGCGCGCGAGCGTCCCGCGCGCCTTGCGCAGCACCGCGGGCGCGCGCGTGAGGAGATCGCCGATCGTCGTGTCCTGCCGGGCCAGGCGCTGCGTGAGCACCGCGGCGCTGGTGAGGCCGTGCTGAAGCTGGGGATCGCGCGGGGCGATCGCGGACACGACCGCGGCCGACTCGACGATGAAGCGCTCGAACGCGCCCTGGTCGCGGTTGAGCTCGCCCGTCAGCCTTGCGGTCTGGGCCAGCGCCGGGCTGAGGTACTCCAGCCCCCGGTTCGCGTTCGGCGCCTGGCCCGAGCCGTACTGCACCGCGGAGCCGTGGACGATCTGCTGGAGATTCGTGCGGACCTGGTAGTCGAGCGAGTTCAGCAGCTCGTCGAGGTCGACGATCGGCCGTGTGTCGTGCGTGCCGATCGTGGCGCCATCGGCGAGCCTGCCGTTGCTGTTGGGCGCCGGCTGGAGGTCGATGAACCGGCTGGCCTCGGTCGACAGCGACGGTGTCCCGATCGTTGCGATCGTCCCGCTGTGCAGCGGGTCAAAGCGCGCGTCGGTGATGTCGAGCGTGACCCGCGCGCGGTTGTTGTCGTCGAGCTCGATCTTCGAGACCGAGCCGATCGGGATGCCGCCGACCTGCACGCGGTCGCCCTTCACGAGCTGGCCCGCGTCGGAGAAGAGGGCGTGGATTCGGTATTGGGACCCCGAGCCGAGGATCAGCACCGCGATGGCCGCAGTTGCCACGACCAGCGTCGCCACGCTCACGATTCGACCCAGCCCCAGCCGGGGTCCCGTCGGCACCCGGATCTCTCCTCCCCATTGGGCGCGCGATGCTATCTGGGGAGGCGTGAGCGAGAGGAGGTCGGCACGGCCCCGCGGGCTAGCATGGCGCCGTGACCTCTTCGGTCCTCTCGGACGGCACGATCCGCCGCCTCGTCGACGAGGGCCGCGTGCGCATCGAGCCGTGGGACCCGGGCATGGTCCAGCCGGCCAGCGTCGACGTCCGGCTCGGCAGCTCGTTTCGCGTGTTCCACAACTTCCGGGTCCCGGCGATCGACCTCGCGGACCCGCCGCGCAACCTCACCGAGCTGGTCGAGGTGGCGGACGGCGAGTCGTTCGTCATCCACCCCGGGGAGTTCGTGCTCGGCCGCACCGAGGAGTGGGTCGAGCTGCCCGACGACATCGTCGCCAGGATCGAGGGGAAGTCGTCCCTGGGCCGGCTCGGCCTCATCGTCCATGCGACCGCCGGCTTCGTCGACCCCGGATGGAAGGGCACGCTGACGCTCGAGATCACGAATTTAACCCGCGTGCCCATCGTCCTGTGGCCGGGCAAGCCGATCGCGCAGGTGTCGTTCATGACGCTGGACCGCCCGGCCGAGCGCCCGTACGGCCACCCGGACCTCGGCAGCCACTACCACGGCCAGGTCGACGCGACCGAGTCGCGCTACGAGGGCGGCCCCGCGCCCACCGGCGCGTCGAACGGGTAGTTTTCCGCCCCGCGATGCACGCCCTGATCGTCGCCATCTCCAGCCTGAAGTTCGAGTCGTCGAAGGTGCCCTTCTACGTCGCGGGCCTGATCCTCGCGTCGTGGGCCGTCGTGGTCGCGTTCATCGGCATCCGCAACCCGGACTTCCCCGGCGAGAGCGGGCTGGGTCGCGCCGCCATGGCGCTGAGCATCGTGCTCGTGCTCGCCGCGATGACCGCAGCGGTGGCGACGTCCTGAGCGAGGACGACGCCCCCGCGATCTCCTACAAGCTGCTCGAGCGCGGCACGGCCGTCGTGACGTCCGACGGCGAGCGCATCGGGACGGTGCGCGCCGTGCTCGAGGCCGCGCGTGAGAACATCTTCGACGGCATCGAGATCGACACGCCGGGCGGCCCGCGCTGGATCGACGCGCCAGAGGTGGGGCGCATCACCGAGGCCCAGGTCACGCTGACGATCGACGCCGCCGAGGCGGCCGCGCTGCCCGAGCACGATGCCAAGGGCGCCCCGGAGTTCGACGTGAACCTCGGCCGCAAGCGCTTCGGGCGCCTCTGGCGCCGGCGGTAGCTGGGCAGGCTGATTGCCTCCCGGCATGGCCTGCGGGCTACTCTTGTGCGCGGCGATCGAGGAGAGACCGTGAGCGGCGAGACCACCGAGCAGGACGTATCGGCCAACGGCGGCGGGCAGGGCCCGTGCGACTCGCTGTCGGTCACGGACAACCGGACGGGCGAGACGTACGAGATCCCGATCGAGGACGGCACGGTCCGCGCGACCGCGTTCCGCGAGATCAAGGTCAGCGAGGACGACTTCGGGCTCATGTCGTACGACCCGGCGTTCATGAACACCGCGTCGTGCCGCTCGGCGATCACCTTCCTCGATGGCGAGGCCGGCGTCCTGGAGTACCGCGGCTACCCGATCGAGCAGCTCGCGGAGCACTCGACCTACATCGAGGTCGCCTACCTGCTGGTGCACGGCGAGCTGCCGACGACCGCCCAGCTCGACGAGTGGTGCAACGCGATCACGATGCACACGTTCGTCCACGAGAACGTCAAGACGTTCATCCAGGGCTTCCGCCACGACGCGCACCCGATGGGGATGCTCGTCGGGTCGGTCGGCGCGATGTCGACGTTCTATCCCGACGCGAACGACATCAAGGACCCCGACAACCGGGCGATCCAGACCATCCGACTCATCGCGAAGATGCCGACGCTCGCCGCCTTCGCCTACCGCCACAACATGGGCCAGCCCTATGTGTATCCGGACAACGACCTCGCCTACCCGGGCAACTTCCTGAACATGATGTACAAGATGACCGAGCTGAAGTACCAGCCCGACGAGCGGCTGGCACGGGCTCTGGACATCCTCTTCATCCTCCACGCGGACCACGAGCAGAACTGCTCGACGAACGCGGTCCGGTCGGTCGGCTCGTCGCAGGTCGACCCGTACTCGGCGGTCGCCGCCGGCGTCGCTGCGCTCTACGGCCCGCTGCACGGCGGCGCCAACGAGGCCGTGCTGCGGATGCTCAACCGAATCGCCTCCAAGGAGAACATCCCGGACTTCGTCAAGGGCGTGAAGGACGGCAACGAACGCCTGATGGGCTTCGGGCACCGCGTCTACAAGAACTACGACCCGCGGGCCAAGATCCTCAAGAAGGCGACCGACGAGGTCTTCGAGGTCACGGGCGTCAACCCGCTGCTGGAGATCGCCCTCGAGCTCGAGCGGATCGCGCTCGAGGACGAGTACTTCATCGACCGCAAGCTGTACCCGAACGTCGACTTCTACTCGGGCCTCATCTACGAGGCGCTGGGCCTGCCGGTCTCGATGTTCCCGGTGATGTTCGCCATCCCGCGGACCTCGGGCTGGATCGCCCAGTGGCTGGAGCTCGTCCAGGACTCCGAGCAGAAGATCGCCCGCCCGCGCCAGATCTACACGGGCGAGCGCCAGCGCGACTACGTCGCGATCGAGCAGCGCACGTGACGTGGCCGCAACGTGGAAGCTGACCGTACGCTCGGGCTCGCTGGTCCAGACCGAGCCCTTCGATGCGCTGGGGCCCGCGCTCGACCGCCTGGAGGCGCGCGTGGACGAGCTGACGAGTGAGGCCCGCCGCGCGCCGACGCAGGTCTTCCGCCGCGAGATCGCCCCGGTCGCGCAGGTCGGTGTGCGGGCGGAGCTGACCGGACCGGGCCGGCTGCGGGGCAGGGTCCACGCCGGCGTCGACGTGCGCGGCGACGGCTCCGCCGAGGCGTACACGGGGCGCGTGCGGCGCGAGGTCGTCGACCAACACATGGGCGAGACGGCGGTCGAAGCCCTGCGCCGCGCCCTCGCCGGCGAGCCCGGCGCGACCTGAGCGTCAGGCGGGCGGGCCGGCGCTCGGCTTCGCGCCGTACGGCCCGCAACCCGTGAGCACCATCGCGCCGCAGCGGGCGGCGTAGTCCAGCGCGGCGGCCGGCTCCAGCCCCGCCCCGAGCGCCATGGTCAACCCGGCGGCGAACGTGTCGCCGCAGCCGTAGGCGTCCACGCGGTCTCCTGGCGGCTCAGTCGACGCCCACGTGCCGGTCCGGCCCTCGTGCGCGACCCACTCGCCGCCCTCGGCCCCGCGCGTGCGCACGACGAGCGCCGGCGGTGTGCTCAGCGCCGCCTCGGCCGCGCGCTCGGCCGGGTCGTCGGCGGAGAGGACCAGGGCGTCCACGGCGATGCCCGACTCGCCGAGCGCAGGCATGGCGCGCGAGGTCGCGACGACCACCCGCGCCGCGCGGGCCGCCCGCAGGGCCGCGGCATCGCCGCCGGTGACGTAGACCGCGTCCAGGGCGCCGATCGCCTCCCACGGCAGCGGGTCGGCGCCGAGGGGCACAAGGCGCTCGCCCATGATCGTGATCGTGCGCTCGGCCGCGTCGTCGAGGAACGTGAACGCGCGGCGCTGGGGTCGCGCGTGGACCGCGGCGTGGAGGTCGACACCGAGCTCGCGCAGCCGCGCCGCTGCCTGCTCGCCCGCTGCGTCGTCGCCCAGGGCGGTGAAGAAGCTCGCCCCGCCCAGCAGCCGCGCCATCCACACCGCTGCGACGGCGCCCCCGCCCGCCGCCTCGACGAAGCGCTCGCGCGCGTGGAGGATCTCTCCGGGCCGCGGCAGCCGCTCGACGACGGCGAACTCGACCAGCTCGACATGGCCGACGACACCCGCGCGCATGGCCGGGGGTTCTACTGGAGGACGAGCGTCGCGCCGTGGCGGCGCAGCCACTTGCGCGGCTCGCGGTAGCCCGGCACGTGGCGCTCGACCAGCTCCCAGAAGCGCGGCGAGTGGTCCAGCACGACGAGGTGGCACGCCTCGTGCCACACGACGTAGTCGAGGACCTCCTCGGGCGCGAGCAGCAGCCGCCAGTTGAAGCTCATCGTGCCCGTCGCGGAGCACGAGCCCCAGCGCGTGCGCTGCTCTCTGATCGACAACGACGAGTACGACCGGCCGAGCACGGCGACGGCGTCGTCGAGGCGCGGCTCGATCTCCGCGCGCGCGGTGCGGCGGAACCAGCGCTCCAGCGCGGCGCTCCCGGCCTCGCCGGCCGGGACGTGCAGGGCGTCGCCCTTGCGGTGCGCGCGGGTGCGCCCCGGCTCCACGACGAGGTGCAGGTCCACGCCGAGGTACGGGACGGTGTTCCCGCGCGCGGCCACCTGCGCGCGCACCTGCTCGGCCTCGGCGAGGCGCCGCTCGATCCACGGGCGCAGCTCGACGATCGCCTCGTCCGCCTCCCGCGCCGCGGCCCGCCTGGGCAGCACGACCTCGACCCCGGCATGGGGGTCGACGGACACGCGCACCCGCCGCGCACGCGGCGAGCGGCGCACCGTGTAGACGATCTCGCCGGGAAGGTCGAAGAGCCGGTCGGCGCTCACGCGCCTCACCCTACGATGCGGACATGACGCGCTCTGAGCTATGCGCCTGGTGAAACTCGTGCCGTGGGTCGCGGCCGGTCTGCTGATGGTCGTCGGGGTGTCGGCCGCCGGTGCCAAGCATCGCCCGCCCAGGCATTGCCGCCCCGCGTCCGCCGCCCGGTGCCTGCGCAGCGCCCGCGGGGTGGAGCCGGTGGCCGTCGGCGCGAACGGCCGCGTGAGCCGGACCGCCGCGCTGCAGGGCTTCGCGTCGGTCTTCGGCCTCCCGGGCGTCCGACCGGCGCCGGGCGCGACCGGAACGCTCTTCTCGGGATCGGGGCTCGTCCGCTGGCTCGGCGCGTACCGCTCCTCGCTGACCGCCTCACAGCGCAGGCAGTACGACGCGATCGTGCGCGGCGACGGCGGCGCGGTGGCGCGCGCGGCAACGGCGCCGGATGCGGCCACGCTGGCCAAGTTCAAGGCCTTCGTGGCCGCCGACGTCAGCCGCATCGGCACGCACCTCGGCGTCGCCCTGACGCTGCCCAGCGTCGTCAAGCTGATGCCGGAGGGCTCGAAGGGCGAGAAGGAGGTCTACGCGCTCACCGGCAGCGACGACGGCGGGTCGACCTGCAACCTCGACTTCTACAAGGAGCTGTGGAAGGGCCTGCCCGACGACGAGGCGCAGCCGCTCGTCGCGCACGAGGTCTTCCACTGCTTCGAGATCCAGGTCGAGGACTACGCGAACTACCTCACGTCCGGGCTGGGCTGGCTCGACGAGGGCGGTGCCGACTGGGCGGGCTACAGCGTCGCCGCTGAGGTCACGGGCGCTCCGGCGCACGGCAAGAGCGTCGCGAAGACGTGGGCGCAGTACCTGAAGGCCCCCGCCACGCCGCTCTTCTCCCGCACCTATTCGGCCGTCGGCTGGTGGTCGCAGCTCGGCGCGACGGGCAGCGACGTCTGGAAGGTCCTGCTCGACGCGATGAAGGCCCACGAGCAGACAGCCGCATATGCCGCGGCCGGCAAGGCGTTCCTGGAGTCCTGGGCCTCGGGCTTCTTCCGCGATCCGTCGCTGGGGGCGGGATGGGACGCGACGGGCCCGGGGATCACCGCCGACCATCCTGCGCCGCCGAAGCTCGACCTGCCCGAGGGGTCGAGCCGGGGACTCGTGGCGAACGCCCGGGCGAGCGCCATCGCGACCCTGGACATGAGCGGCGACGTGCTCGAGCTGTCGACGAGCGGCCCTGCGCACGGGCGGCTGCGCGACGCCGACGGGGCGCTCATATCGCTCCCCGGCGGCGCGGGCGCGTACTGCATGCGCGACGGCGGCTGCAAGGACGGCCCGTCGGGCTGCCCGGACCTGCCGCAGATCGCGCCCGGGCACGCGCAGCTGGCCCTGTCAGCGGACACCGCCCCCGCCACGCTCACGCTGCGTAGCCGATCCCTCGATGCGTACTGCAAGGAGCCGAAGCGGCCGAAGCCAGGAGCCGGCGGGACTCCGGCGAGCCACCTGGTCGCCTCCGGCGCGGTGGGCGCGACCGGCACGACGTCGGGCGACTGCTCGATTCACCACGAGACGTTCCTGCTGTCGGTGTTCCTGCTCGAGGGAGCGGGCGGCAAGGCTTACTACGTGCAGCTCTCGACCGAGCACTACGGCGGTCCGGGCGTCTACGCCGCCGACGGTCGTGGGGTGACGTCCGGCCCCACCGTGGACTTCACCGACGGTCTGGGGAACGCGTGGCAGACCGAGGACATGCCGGACGGCGAGGGCATCGCGGGAGGCTTCACGGTCAACGACGACGAGCGCACCGGTACGGTGAGCGCAACGCTCAACAGCGCCCCGCAGGGCGGCGGGACGACCGAGATGGTCGCCGGCAGCTGGTCCTGCAAGCTCGACCGCTACGCGACCCGCTAGCCGTGACGCGCACCTTCGTCCGCCTCCCACCCGGCGTCGGCCGGCCGTTTCACGTCTACCTCAACGGCGTTCCGCAGACGGAGGGCACGGACTTCCAGGTGAAGGGCGACCGGCTGGTCTTCGAGCGCGAGCTGCGCCAGGACAAGATCAGCGGCTGGCGCTGGTTCCTCGGGGCGTGGGGCGTCGGCACCTACCGCCAGGACGACTCTGTCGACGTCCGCTACGAGCTGGCCGACGGGCGCCCGATGGTCGCCGACAAGCTGCCGCTCGAAGCGGGCTGAGCCACCTGCTCCGGCTCGGCCGGGCCGCGGTGCGCTGCGCGGCGTGGAGCTCTAGGCGGGCTCGGTCGCCCGCTCCCACGGGCGCATCAGCTTCAGCGCGCTGAGGATCGCGCGCGTCGCCGGCGAGCGGTTCAGCGTGTAGAAATGGATGCCCGGCGCGCCCATCGCCAGCAGCTCCGCGCACTGGAGAGTCGCGTAGGCCACGCCGAAGTCCAGGACGGCCTCGTCGTCGTCGGCGCGCGCGTCGAGCTCCGCGCGCAGCGCCGCCGGGAGCTGCGCGCCCGACAGCTCGGTCATGCGCGTGATCGAGCCGACGTTGGTGATCGGCATGATCCCCGGCACGATCGGCACCTCGATGCCGATCTCGCGGGCCCGGCGGACGAAGTCCTCGTAGAACGCGTTGTCGAAGAACAGCTGCGTGATCAAAAAGCGCGCGCCCGCGTCCACCTTGTCCTTGAGGAAGCGCAGGTCGTCGTCGGCCGAGGTCGCGTGGATGTGCGTCTCGGGGAAGCACGCGCCGCCGATCGCGAAGTCGTAGTCGCCGGCGATCAGCGTCACGAGCTCGGCGCTGAACTCCAGGCCACCGTCGGTCTTCGTCCACTCGGCCGTGCCCTGCGGCGGGTCGCCGCGCAGCGCGAGCACGTTCTCGATGCCGGCGTCCCGGAACGCGTCGAGCGTCTCGCGCAGCTCCTCGACCGTGGCGTCCACGCACGTGAAGTGCGCCATCGCCTCGATGCCGTGCTCGCTGCGGATCCGCGAGACGATCTCCAGGGTCTTGTCGCGCGTGGACCCGCCCGCTCCGTAGGTGACCGAGACGAACCCGGGCTCGAGAGTGCGCAGCTCCTCCACCGCCCGGTACAGGTTCTGCTCGCCCTGCTCGGTCTTCGGGGGAAAGAACTCGAACGAGAACACCGGCGCGCCGTTGCGCCGCTCGTAGAGCTCGTCGATCCGCATGCCCCCAGGCTAGTTGCTCGCCCCGCGCCGGCTAGTGCGGCTTGCCGTCACATTTCGGGTTGCCGTACAGGGCCTTGCAGAGCTGGGGTCGGGTCGCGTTGGCGGTGAGGGTGTGGCCGGCGCCGGTCGGATGGAACCCGCCGGCCACGTTACCGGTGGTGAACCCACCGGTGACCGGCACGAAGTAGGAATCGCCGGCGCAGTAGCCGTGGCCGACGGGAGGCCCGGTGAACACGCTTTGGGGGATCGCGACGGCCTTCCACCCGTAGGCGCCCGCCGCGCCGGCGACGGCGGCGTTGAGACCCGCCGCCGCCGTCCCGACGAAGGCCCAGGTCGACTGTGGTCCGATCGTCCCGCTGCAGGGCTGCCCGTCGGTTCCTCGCGTGAAGTCGGGGTATTGGGTGACCACCACGTGGCCGGGTTTGACTCCGAGCGTGCCGCCATGAGCGGGATCCAGGGGCGCCGATAGCGCTTTGGCCAGCGGCCCGTACTTGGGCGGCAACGCGGTGACCAGGGAATCGATCTGCGCTTGCAGGCTGGTGGCGTCCGGTGCGGATGATGACTCGAAGCGGTCAGTCCCGCCCCTGACGTTTTCGAACGCCACCACGCTCTTGCGCTCGCACGCGTCGACGAGGCTGAAGTTGCTTATGCAGTAAAAGACCAGCGGGCCGAAGGCGATGTTGTTGACGCCGATCGAGACGATCGCCCCGTCCACGTGCCGCTGGGCACTCGGGGGATCAAGTGGTTCGTCGATCAGGCGGGCCGCCTGCTTGATCTGTGGATCAAGCGGCGCTCCCGGATTGATTCCCGAGTAACTGGTCCTGTAGAGGTCCTCGATGATCGCCCCCGAGCACGCGGCGAACACGAACGTCACGCTCGAGCGCGGATCGTGGGACTCGACGTACTGCGCGGTCTGGAACTGATACGAGGCCTCGGTGCGGTTGCACTGCTCAAACTGAAATGGCGGGTTGCCCTCCCCCGACCCGTTGGAGTCACCCAGCCCCACCAGCAGCCAATCCTTGACAACGACGTCGCCGGGGATGCGTTTGCGGGTCTTGCTGTTGACCGCCGTCACGTGATAGGTGCCGAGGTCTGAGACGTCCATCGAGGTCGTGCAGCCGGCCTTGGGCTTGCCCACGACCTTGGCTCCCTTCGGAGCCGTGACTTTCCACTCCCACTTCCCACCGGACGGGCACGAGCTCAGCGCGTTCCCACTCTTGGTGAGGAACAGGTTCACCTTCCACTGGTCCGGATGGACCTGATTACGAGCCGGCAGGCCCTCCGACGCAGTCCACGTCTTGACCTCGCCGTCCAGCCGCGGCGGCATCCTCCAATCCAGCCCATCCGGGTTCGGCGCGCTGGGCTTCCGCGTTCCCGGCGGGACGACGGCGAAGTAGTCCTCGGCGTTTTCGCAGCCGGGAGAGGTTCCGCGTTGGAGGGTCTGTCCGAATGGCCGGATCCGTCCCAACGGCCCCGGGGGCGCAGCGCCGGTGCCCCCGCAGAACTGGACTCCTATCCGTCGCCATTGGAGGTATCCGCCGACCTTGTAGGTGCACACCACCGTTGCCGGCTTCGGGCTGCCGGACGCACTGTCCCACGGGAAGCCACAGTAGGGGCCCGATCCCCCGACGGGGATGCCAGGTGGGCCCGCACTGGGTTGCCCGTCTTCCGTGTGCGTCCAATAACGGAGGCTGGCGCCGTTGGGACCGGTGGTAGTGATCGTCGTCCTGATGGTGGCCACGCCGTTTCTCTTGCCGCGCGCGACGGCGAAGCTGGGCGCCACGCTGAACGTCCCGTACTTCGTCGCGCCCTGAAGCCCGGTCGGAGGCGGCCCGAGGCTCTTCGCGGACGCCCCGGCCGGCAGCGCGCCCGCCAAGGCCAGGGCCGCGAGAGCGGCCGGTGCGGCGCGGTTGCACATGTGTCTGGAGAGGACTCGTGCCAGGGTGCGCTTGTATCACGCCGCGGGGGTCGCGCGCCAGCGCTCGGGCTCGCCCGGCTCGCGGTGCGCCCGGCCGGTCATCTCCAGGTGTCGCAGGTAGACCAGGGTCTCGCTCAGATACCAGTTGCCCGTCGCCGCCGTCATCGCCTCGCCGTGCACGTGGGGCTGGACCTCGATGACCGTCAGCGACTCGCGCTCGATCGCCTCCAGCGCACGCTGCACGCGCTCGGCGACGAGGTTGCGGTTCGCGTGGATGTGCGCGCGCACGTCGGTGAACGTCCGGCCGTGCCCGGGCAGCGCGAGGCGGGCGTCGAGGTCCTCCACCTTGTCCAGCGAGGCCAGGAACTCCCCGGCCGGGTCCGGCGTGTGGCCGTAGTCGTAGTAGAGCGAGACGCGGCCCAGCAGATGGTCGCCGGAGATCAGCAGCCGGCGCTCGGGCTGGAAGAGGCAGACGTGCGACGGCGCGTGGCCGGGCGTCTCGATGACCTGCCATGTGCCGAGGTCGGTCTCCACCTCCACCCCGGGCAGCAGCGCCCGGTCGGGCTCGATGATCCGCGCGATCCCGAAGCCCTGGTTGCGGCGCGTCTGTGCGTAGGCCGCGATCGCCTCCTCGCTCACGCCGCTCTGGCGCGCGACCTCCAGCCGGCGGTCGAACCAGGCCTCCGGGTCGGTGGCGGCGCGCGTCATGTGCTCGTGGTTGGGGTGCATCCACAGCTCGCACCCCGTCCGGTCGACGATCGTCGCCGCCTCGCCGTAGTGATCGGTGTGGGCGTGCGTGCACACGACGAGCCGGACGTGCTCGATGCGCAGGTTGACCATGGCCAGCGCCCGCTCGAGGTGGGCCATCGACCCGGCGTCGTGGTAGCCGGTGTCGACCAGGACGATGCCGTCGCCGGCGGCCAGCGCCCATGCGTTGCCGTGCGGCACCCCCGGCCACGGAAGGGGCAGGCGCAGGCGCCACACGCCGGGCAGGACGCGCTCGCCCCGGCCCAGCTCGCGACGTCGGGTCGGGGTGGCCATGGCCGGGTAGGCTGCCAGTTCGACCGAGGCGAGGAAGGGACGCACCGATGGCGAGCACCGAAGAGACCCAGACCACCGAGACCGAGACGCCGGCCAAGCCGAAGGCCTCGAAGGCGGCCACCGCCAAGCTGGCGCGGGAGTACTTCAACGCTGTCGTCAACGATCGCGACCTCTCGGCCTACGACCGCCTGTGGGCGCGCGACGGCACGTGGCAGATCAACGGCATGCACCACGAGCCCCTCGGGACCGACGGCGCGCGCGCCTTCTTCTCGGAGATCTTCGAGTCGATCCCCGACCTCGGCCTCGAGATCATCGAGGTCGTCGCCGACGGCAAGCGCGCCGTCGTGCACTGGCGGATGACCGGCACGTTCGCCGGCAAACAGCCCTTCCAGGGCATCGAGCCCAACGGCGCCCGGCTGGACATCCGCGGCATCGACATCCTCAGCGTCGAGGACGGCAAGATCACCGAGCTCGTCGGTTACGCCGACAACATGCAGATCGCGCGCCAGCTCGGCGCCCTGCCGCCCGCCGACTCTCCCGCCGAGCAGCGCATGATGAAGCTGGTCAACGCGCGCTCGCGCATGCTGTCGCGCATGGTGAGCGCGCCGGAGAAGGTGGCCGAGGGCGTGTGGGTCCTGCGCGGCGGCTTCCCGATGAAGACGATGAACGTCTACCTCATCGAGGAGCGCGACGGCGTGACCGTCTTCGACGCCGGCATCCGCGTGATGACCAACGCGATCGCCGCCGCCGCGACGAACATGGGCGGCATCAAGCGCGTCGTGCTCGGCCACGGCCACGCCGACCACCGCGGCGCCGCGCCCGGCCTGGCCGCCGAGGTCTTCTGCCATGCGAAGGATCGCGCCGACGCCGAGGGCGACGGCGGCGAGCACTACTTCGACTTCTCCAAGCTCAACCCGCTCGCCAAGCGCCTCATGCCGAAGCTGCTCCAGGGCTGGGACGGCGGCCCGGTGGAGATCGCCGGGACCGTGAAGGAGGGCGACGACGTCGCCGGCTTCAAGGTCATCGAGCTGCCGGGGCACTCGCCGGGGCTCATCGGGCTGTGGCGCGAGAGCGACCGGCTCGCGCTGGTCAGCGACTGCTTCTACACGCTGGACCCGCAGACGGGCCGCAAGGGCCATCCGCGCGTCCCGCACCACGCGTTCAACGCCGACACCGAGCAGGCGCGCGAATCGATCCGCAAGCTCGCCGCGATGGAGCCCGCCGCCGCCTGGGCGGGCCACGCCGACCCCGTGGTCGGCGACGTGCGCGCGCAGCTCGAGACGGCCGCCGCCACGACGTGACGCAGGCCGCGGCGTAGTGGGACGCCGCTCGCGGCAGCGCGCCGCCGACCGTCCCGCCGCCCCGACCGCCCTCGTCGAGCACCCCCGGCACGGGGCGCTCGAGCTGCGTGGCGCAATGAGCCCGGCGACGCGCGCGCGGTACGCGGACATCGGCGGCGTGCGCGAGGACGCGTGGCAGCGGCGCGTCGAGTTCCTCTTCGAGCGCCTCGCCGTGCGCTGGTCGCCCGGCCACGTCGAGTACGCGCGCCAGAAGGAGCTGCTCGCGCGCTTTCGCGCCGCGTCGGGCGAGGAGCGCGCCTGGCTGCGCGACGCCCTGCGCTCACACCTCGCCGAGCACTTCCCCGACATGGAGGCCCCGTGACCGAACGCTTGCTGCTGGGCAGCGGACCCAGCCCCGTGCCCCGAAGCGTGCTCGACGCGCTCGCACGCCCGACACTCGGGCACCTCGATCCGGCGTTCACCGAGATCCTCGACTCCTGTCGCGCGCGGCTGCGCGAGGTCTTTCGCACCGCGAACGAGACGACGCTGCCGATCAGCGGGACGGGCAGCGCCGGGATGGAGGCGATGGTCGCCAACCTGGTGAAGCCCGGCGACCGCGTGGTCTGCGGGGTGCACGGGCTGTTCGGCGAGCGCATGGCCGACGAGCTCGGGCGGTTCGGCGCGGACGTGGTGCGCGTGGAGGGCGAGTGGGGGCGCGCGATCCCGGTCGAGCGCCTGCTCGGCGCCGCGGACTCCTGGGACGCGCTGTTCGTCGTGCACGGCGAGACCTCGACGGGCGTGCGCCAGCCGCTCGACGGCCTGGCCGACGCATGCCGCGACCGTGACGCGCTGCTGCTCGTGGACTGCGTCACCTCGCTCGCGGGCGCGCCGATCGGCATCGACGACGAGGGGATCGACGCGGCGTTCTCGGGCAGCCAGAAGTGCATCAACTGCCCGCCGGGCCTCGCGCCGCTGACCGTCGGCGAGCGCGCGCTGGAGCGCGCCGGCGACAGCCGCTCCTGGTACTTCGACCTCAAGCTGATCCGCGGCTATGTCGGCGAGCGCGTCTACCACCACACGGCCCCGACGAACATGATCGTGGCGCTCGACGAGGCGCTGCGCCTGGTGGTCGACGAAGGGCTGGAGGCGCGCTGGGCGCGCCACGCCGAAGCGCACGAGTGGCTTCGCGCACAGCTCGCCGAGCGCGGCTTCGAGCGCCTGGCACCCGACGGCGAGGAGCTGGCCTCGCTGCTGTGCGTTGAAGTGCCGGAGGAGCTGGACGAGGCCACGGCGCGCAGGGCGCTGCTGCTCGAGCACGACATCGAGGTCTCGGGGGGGCTGGGCCCGCTCGCCGGCCGGGTGTGGCGGATCGGGGTGATGGGCGAGGGCGCTCGCCGCGACGCGCAGGAGCGCTTCCTGTCGGCGCTCGACATCGTGACGGCGTGATCGACTCCCGCGCGTTCGCCGGCCTGCTCACCGGCTACTGCCTGGAGCTGAGCGAGAGCCAGCAGGTGCTCGTTCGCTCGACGAGCCTCGCCGAGCCGCTCCTGCTCGAGCTCCAGCGGGCGATCCTCGAGCGCGGGGCCTGGCCGCTGAATCGGATCTCGCTGCCGGGCGAGGCGGAGGGCTTCTACCGCCACGCGCAGGACCACCACCTCGACGACTTCCCGGACCTCGCGCTGACCGAGGCCAAGAAGATCGACGCGCTGCTGAGCATCCAGGCGCCGGAGAACACGCGCGCGCTCACGGGGGTCGACCCGGAGCGCATCGCCCGTGCCGCCCGTGCCCGGCGGCCGGTGCGCGAGGCGACGCTCCGCAAGCGCTGGTGCTCGACGCTGTGGCCGACCCAGGCCGGCGCGCAGCAGGCGTCGATGAGCCTCGACGACTTCGAGGCCTTCGTCACCCGCGCACTGTTCCTCGACCGCCCGGACGCCGTCGCCGCCTGGGGCGGGCTGCACGTGTTCCAGGACCGGCTCGTCAAACGGCTCGCGCGCGCCGAGGAGCTGCGCATCGAGGCCGAGGGGACCGACCTGCGGCTGAACGTGAAGGGCCGGACGTGGGTGAACTCCGACGGCAGGCGCAACATGCCCAGCGGCGAGGTCTTCACGGGCCCGCACGAGGACTCGGCCGAGGGCGTCATCCGCTTCGACGTCCCCTCCAGCCCGGCGGGCATCGAGGTCAACGGCGTGACGCTGACGTTGCGCGGCGGCGAGGTCGTGGACGCGAGCGCCGAGCGCGGCCAGGACTACCTGGCGCGGGCGCTGGGCACCGACGAGGGCTCGCGGCGCCTCGGCGAGGTGGGCATCGGGACGAACTTCGGGATCGACCGCGCGATCGGCGCGATCCTCTTCGACGAGAAGATCGGCGGCACCGTGCACGTGGCGATCGGCCGCTCGTACCCCGAGACCGGCGGGCGCAACGAGTCCGCGGTCCACTGGGACCTGATCTGCGACCTGCGCAGGGGCGGCCGGCTGACCGCCGACGGCGAGGTCGTGCAGGAGGACGGCCGGTTCACCGGGCCCTGAGGCCCACGCCGTACGCTGGGAGGCGTGCGCCGCACGAAGATCGTCGCCACCATCGGGCCCGCCTCGCGCGAGCCCGACGTGCTGCGCGCGCTGATCGAGGCGGGCATGGACGTCGCGCGCCTGAACTTCTCCCACGGGACGGTCGAGCAGCACGCGGAGACGGTCACGCGGGTGCGCGACGCCGCCGGCCAGGTGGGGCGCGCGGTGGCGATCCTCCAGGACCTCCCCGGGCCCAAGCTGCGCATCGGCCCGCTGATCGAGGACACGGTCGACCTTGGAGTGGGCGAGCAGGTCACGTTCCTCTGCGGCGACGGCGACCAGCCCGGCGACGCGCGCCACATGTCGATCTCGTGGGCCGCTCTGCCGTCGGCGATCGACATCGGCGAGGTGCTCTACCTGGCCGACGGCGCCGTGCGGCTGCGCGCCAAGGCGGTGCGCGTGGCCGAGGGCGAGATCGACGCGGAGGTGGAGGTCGGTGGCAGCGTCGCCTCGCGCCAGGGCGTGAACATCCCCGGCGAGGCCAACGAGCTGCCCGCCGTGCCCGAGGACGACCTGGCCCTGCTCGCCGAGGGCGAGAAGATGGGCGTCGACCTCGTCGCGCTGAGCTTCGTGCGTCGTCCCGAGGACGTGACCCAGGTCCGCGAGCGCACGCGCCTGCCGATCGTCGCCAAGATCGAGAAGCCCCAGGCCGTCGAGCGCGCCGAGGAGATCCTGCGCGTCACCGACTGCGTGATGGTCGCCCGCGGCGACCTCGGGATCGAGATGCCGATCGAGGAGGTCCCCGTCGTCCAGAAGCGCCTGCTCGCGCTCGCGGGCGAGCTCGCCCGCCCGGCGATCACCGCCACCCAGATGCTCGACTCGATGGTCACCTCGACGCGGCCCACCCGCGCAGAGGTCGCCGATGTCGCCAACGCGATCCTCGACGGCACCGACGCGGTGATGCTCTCCCAGGAGACCGCCGTCGGCGCGCACCCGGTCGAGGCGGTGAGGATGATGGCCGCGATCGCGCTCGAGACGGAGAAGATCGCGCCCTACGAGCGCTGGAACGAGACCCGCGTGCGCCGGGGTGTGCGGGATCCGGCCTACGCCGTCGCCCACGCGGTCTGCGAGGCGGCCCGCGACCTCGACCTCGACGCGCTGATCGTCCCGACGCTCTCGGGCCGGTCGGCGCGGCTGGTCAGCGCGCACCGGCCCAACGTGCCGATCCTGGCCCTCTCTCCCGGCAAGGAGACCGTGCGCCGCTGCGGGCTGATGTGGGGCGTGCAGGCGGACTCGATCCGCCGCCACGAGGTCACCGAGACACTCATCGCGGACTGCGCCCGGCGCGTGGTCGAGCTGGGCTGGCTGAGGCCCGGCCAGCGGGTTGCCGTCACCGCCGGCCTGCCGAGCGGCCGCCCGGGCACGACGAGCCTCTTCCAGATCCAGGAGGTCTAGCTGCCCGGAGGCCGGTTCCGTGGCGCCGCAGCAGGACGAAGCCGATCACGCCTTCGATGACGATGACGGCCACCGCGATGATCGCCTCCGGGCGGTCGAAGTGGCCGAGCGAACCGCCCAGCGCGACGTAGCCGAACGTCCGCGGCGCCGCCCCGATCACGGTCGCCGCGGCGAAGGTCGGCAGCGGCAGCTTCGTGAGCCCGGCGGAGTAGTTGACCGCCATGTATGGGATCCCCGGCGCGAGACGTACCAACAGGATCGCCACGAAGCCGCGCTCGTCGACCCAGTGCGCGACCGCCTGCGCACGCGGTGGGGCGTGGCGGTACACGGTGTCGCGCGCGACCCAGCGCGAGATCGAGAACGCCAGGCAGGCCGTGAGCACGGCGCTCAACAGCGCCACCGGCGTGCCGAGCGCCGTGCCGAACAGCAGCCCCGCTGCTCCCGCGAGCACGGGGCCCGGGAAGAAGGCGAGCGCAAGGCCCACGGACACGCCGACGTAGAGCGCCGGGCCGAGCGCCCCGTGGCCGTGCACCCAGTCGCGCACGCGGTGCGCCGACAGCGAGCCCGTCAGCGTCACCGCCAAAAACGCGGCGAGCAGGACGACGAACAGAGCGCCGAGCCGCAGCACGGCGGCCCGGCGGCTCACGCCGCGGCGGG
>DAINCW010000004.1:29778-39169 GCA_036732205.1 Solirubrobacteraceae bacterium
CGGCGTAGAACTCGGCCTCGGCCCGGCCGAGCTCCGTCACCGGCTCGTCGCTGTAGATCCACTCGCGCGCGACGCGATGCCAGTTGCCCTTCGCCTGCAGCTGCGACAGCACGGCGAGCGTGAGCATCTCCACGCGCCGGCCCATGAGGTGGTCGGGGGGCAGGGTCTCGTGGCGCATCGACCCGAAGTACTGCGAGCGCGGGTCCCCCATGTCGATGAAGACCTGCGTCGCGTGCTCGTTGTCGAGCTCGATCTCCTCGTCGACCGTGTACCACCAGGTCAGCGCGGTGAACTCCTCGACGATGCTCTCGGGCGAGTAGCGCGACGGGTCGCTGATCCAGCCCGCGCCGTGCATCTTCTCGATGAGCTCGGAGCCGCGGCCCTCGATGCCGAGCCGCTGCACCGACAGCTCGAACTCCGCGGCCGCCGCCGGCATCGTCTTGAACAGCCCGAAGTCCAGGAACGCCATCCGCCCGTCGCGCAGCAGCATCGAGTTGCCGGGGTGCGGGTCCCCGCTGAAGCGGTGGTGGCGGTACATGCAGCCGAAGTAGAAGCGGAAGACGATCTCGCCGATGCGGTCGCGCTCGGGCTGCGGCAGCTGCTTGATCTCCTCGAAGCCGCGGCCCGCCAGGAACTCGGAGACGATCACCCGCTCGTGGCACAGCGATGTGATCACGTCGGGGATCACGATGAACGGATGGCCGCGGAAGATCCGCGCGAGCGCGCGCTGGTTGGAGGCCTCGAGCTCGTAGTCGAGCTCCTCGCCGATGCGCTCGCGGATCTCGTTGCCGATCGCCTGGGGATCGAGCCCGGGCGCGATGCGCTTGACCAGGCGCAAGATCAGCCCGAGATTCTGCATGTCCGCGCGGACGGCCTGCGCGACGCCGGGGTACTGCACCTTCACGGCGACCTCGCGACCATCGACGGTGGTCGCCTTGTAGACCTGGCCGATCGACGCCGCCGCGATCGGCACCGGGTCGAAGGTCTCGAAGACGTCCTCGAGCTTGGAGCCGAACTCGTCCTCCATGACCTTCTTCATCTGCTTGAAGGAGACGTTCGGCGCCGCGTCGCGCAGCTCGGCGAGCTTGCGCTGGAACTCCTCGCGGTTCTCCTCCGGGACGAGGCCGACGTCGAGGAACGACATGACCTGGCCGACCTTCATCGCCACGCCCTTCATCGTCCCCAGCGCGGTGACGATCTGCTCGGCCGTCTCCACCTGGCGCTTGGAGAGCGCCGCCTTCTTGCCCTCCTCGCCGCGCGCGACGTTCGTCGCCCGAGTGCCGAGCTGGCGCGCGGTCTGCCCGGCCGCGAGCCGGCCGAGGCGCGCGGTGCGCACGACCCGGCCGGTCGGGATGTGGTCGTCAGTCACGCTGGATCTGGGAGCCCGGGACGATGTCGTCCCGACCATCCGGCCAGCGCACCCACGCCTTGTGGCCGCCGTCGTAGTCGTCGCCGAGCAGCACGAGCGTCGCGGGATCGCCGAACGCCGTGCACGGCTCGTCGCCCTCGGGATCCTCGCCGCGCCAGACGCGGACGAACGAATTGCCCTCCCACTCCTCGCCGATCGTCGTCGGGTCGGTGTGGCCCGGGCGGACCGTGGTCTCGGGCGGCAGCTTCATCAGGACCTCCATGATCGATCGCTTGATGTCGTCGTATGACGTCGACCCAGGCGCCCGCACGCCGCCGACGGAGTTGCGGAACAGGGTGTCGCCGGTGAAGACGTTGCCCTCGACGACCAGCGCGAGCATCCCCGCGGTGTGGCCGGGGGTGTGCAGCGCACGGACCTCGAGATCGCCGACCTTGACGGTCTCGGGGAAGTCCTCGTGGTCGGGCTCGAACGGCTCGTCGGGGTGGATCAGGACCTTCAGGTCCGGCCAGCGCGCCTGGAGTGAGTCGAGCTCGCAGACGTGGTCGTAGTGGTGATGGGTGAGCAGGACGTGGGTCGGCGTCAGGCCGTGGCGGTCGGCCGCCTCGATGAGCGGCTCGACGGGGCCGCCGGCGTCGACGAAGAAGCCCGTCCCGCCCTCGTGGTCGCCCACGAGGTAGGTGTTGGACAGGAACTGGGGGTGCATGCTGCGCTCGAGGATCACGCGGGGTAGATTGCCACGCCGATGCCCTCACAGCTCATTCACACCTGCTATCGAATTGGCGACATCGATCGCTCGGTCGCCTTCTACAAAGACCTCGGGTTCGCGGAGATCGGCCGCATGCGCATCCGCGACGAGGCCACGAACGTCTTCATGGGCCTTCCGGATGACGGCGCCCGCCTGGAGCTCACGCACAACGACGGCGTCGACTCCTACGAGCTCGGCACCGGCTACAACCACATCGCCGTGACCGTCGCGGACATGGACGGCGCCCTCGCACGCCTGGCGGAGAAGGGCATCGAGCCGGAGAAGCCGCCCTACACGGTGCGCGAGGGCGGCTCCCGGCTGTGCTTCGTCCGTGACCCGGACGGCTACCGGATCGAGCTCATCGAAGCCGATCCGTCGAGCGACTAGCCCTTCGCCGGCTCGTCCGTGGGAGGTGGGTGAGCGCCACGCGGCCGCTCCGAGCCGAGGGCTACGCTGCGGGCATGCCCTCGCGGCGCACGACGGCGGTGGTCGATCTCGGGTCGAACTCGTTCCGCCTCGTCGTCTTCTCGTGGACGAAGCGCTGGTGGAAGCGGACCGACGAGATCTACGAGGCGGTGCGCATCGGCGCCGGGCTCAACGAGACGGGCAGGCTCGACGACGAGCGCGTCGAGCGCGCGCTCTCGACCGTCGAGGTCTTCGATCACTTCTGCCGCGCGAGCGAGATCGACGACGTCGTCGCGGTCGCGACGAGCGCGATCCGCGACGCGGCCAACGGCGAGGAGTTCGTGAAGCGCGCGGCCCTCGACGTCCGGGTCCTCTCCCCCGAGGAGGAGGCCGGCTACGGCTACCTCGCCGCGGTGAACTCGACCACGCTGGCCGACGGCGCCGTGCTCGACATCGGCGGCGGCTCGGTGCAGCTGGTGGAGGTGCGCAACCGCTTCGAGGGCCAGCTGGCCTCATGGCGGCTGGGCGCCGTGCGCATGAGCGAGCGCTTCCTCCCCGACGGCGAGCCGGCGAGCAAGAAGGCGCTGAAGGCGCTGCGCTCGCATGCGAGCAAGAAGCTCGGATCGGCCGAGTGGCTCGAGGGGTCCGGCGACCGGCTGGTCGGCATCGGTGGGACGGTGCGCAACCTCGCGGCCGCCGCGGCCGCGCGCGCCGGCCTCCCGTCGATCGGCGTGCAGGGCTTCGTCCTGACGCGCGAGGCGCTGGACGGCCTCGTCGACGACCTCGCGGCGCTGCCCGCGGCCGAGCGCGGACGAGTGCCCGGTGTCAAGCCCGCGCGCGGCGACGTCATCCTCGCCGGCGCCGTGGTCCTCCAGGCCGTGCTCGAGGCCGGCGGATTCGACGGCATCGAGGTGACCGAGGCCGGCCTGCGCGAGGGGATCTTCTTCGAGCGCCACCTCGCGGACCGCGAGCACCCGCTCTTCGCCGACGTGCGGCGCACGAGCGTGGAGAACCTGGCCGCGCAGTACGGCGCGCGCGACGAGCACACGCGCCACGTGGCGACCCTGACGCTCGCCATGTTCGACGAGCTCGCGGAGGCCGGGCTGCACGACGGCGACCCGGCCGAGCGCGAGCTGCTGTGGGCCGCGGCGATCCTGCACGACATCGGCGTCGCGGTCGACTACGACGACCACCACCACCACTCGCGCTACCTGATCCTCAACGGCGCGCTACCCGGTTTCACGCAGCGCGAGGTCGCGCTGGTCGCCGAGATGGTCCGCTACCACCGCAAGGGCATGCCGGCCTTCAGCGACGACCTCGCGCCGCTGGTGGGCAAGAACGACAGGGCGATCCTCGACCGCGGCGCGACGCTGCTGCGCCTCGCCGAGGGGCTCGAGCGCAGCCGCGACCAGCTGGTGCGCGCGGCGCACGTCGAGGTCAACGGCAAGGGGCCGGTGCGGCTGCGCCTGGAGGCCGACGGCGACGCGAGCGTCGCCCGGTGGGCCGTCGAGCGCGAGTCCGAGCTGTTCGAGCGGGCCTTCGCGCGCCCGCTCGAGATCGCCGCGCCCTAGGCGCCACCCTCTAGATTCCTGCCGTGTGAGCAGTCACGTCCTGGTGGACCGCCTGCAGTTCACGCTGCTGATCACGTTCCACTACCTGTTTCCGCTGCTCACGATGGGCCTCGCGCTGTTCATCGCGTGGCTGAAGACCGTGTCGTACCTGGGGCGCGAGGACCGGCGCCTGCCGCTGCTGCGCAAGGGGCCCGAGGAGCGCGAGCGCTACGAGTCCGCGGCCCGGTTCTGGGCGAAGATCTTCGCCGTCAACTTCGCGGTCGGCGTCGTCACCGGGATCCCGATGGAGTTCCAGTTCGGCACGAACTGGGCGGGGTTCTCGAACTACGCCGGCGGCGTGATCGGGCAGACGCTGGCGATGGAGGGAGTCTTTGCCTTCTTCGCCGAATCGGTCTTCCTCGGGATCTTCCTCGCGGGCCGCGACCGCGTCAGCCCGCGCGTGCACTGGATCTCGGCGATCGCCGTCTTCCTCGGCTCGTGGCTGTCGGGCTACTTCATCCTCGCCACGAACGCGTGGATGCAGCACCCGGTCGCGTACTCCGTCCATCACGGCCGCGCGCAGCTGGACTCGCTCGGCGGCCTGCTGTCCAACCCGTGGCTGCCGTGGCAGTACGTCCACAACATGGGCGGGGCGGCCATCGTGGGCGCGTTCGTGATGTGCGCCATGGGCGCGCTCTACCTCCTGCTCGACCGCCACCACGCGTTCGCGCGCATCTGCCTGCGCGTCGGCGTCGTGGGGGCGCTCGTGCTGTGCATGCTGCAGATCTTCCCCAGCGGCGACCGCCAGGCCAACGCGGTGTTCCGCTACCAGCCGTCGACCTTCGCGGCGATGGAGGGCATCTTCCCGACACAGGAAGGCGCGCCGCTGGTGATCATCGGCAACCCCGACACGAACCGCCGCCGACTCCAGTCCACGATCGCCCTGCCGAGCTTCCTGTCGTTCCTCACGTCGCACAACTGGACCCAGCGGGTGAAGGGGCTCAACGACATCCCGACCCGCGATTGGCCGGACTCCGTGCCGCTCGTCTACTACGCGTACCGGATCATGGTCGGCCTCGGGACGATCCTGCTGACGATCGCCGCGCTCGCCGCGTTCCTGCTCTGGCGTGGCCGGCTGGAACGGTCGCGAAAGATGCTCTGGGCGCTCATGCTCGCGTTCCCGTTCGCGTACATCGCGAACATCGCGGGGTGGACGACGGCGGAGGCCGGCCGCCAGCCGTGGACCGTCTTCGGCGTGTTGCGCACGGCCGACTCGGCGTCGCCGGAGAGCTCGGTCCCGGCCGGCAACTCGATCTTCACCCTGCTCGGCTTCTCCGGGCTCTACCTGCTCGTCGGGATCCTGTACGTCGTGCTGATCCTGCGGATCGTCAACCGCGGGCCCGAGGCCGCCTGATGGCAACCGCGTGGTTCTGCTTCGTCGCGCTCATGATCACCGTCTACGTGATCCTCGACGGCTTCGACCTCGGGGTCGGCGCGCTGCACCTGCTGCTCGCGCGCACGGAGGCCGAGCGCCAGGAGATCACGGCGGCGATCGGGCCGGTGTGGAACGGCAACGAGGTGTGGCTGATCGCCGCCGGCGGCGTGCTCTTCATGGCCTTCCCGGCCGTCTACTCCGGCGCGCTCAGCGGGCTGTACTTCGGGATGATCTTCGTGCTCTGGCTGCTCGTCGGCCGTGGGCTGGCGCTCGAGCTGCGCCACCAGATCGACCACCCGCTGTGGCGCTCCGCCTGCGACGCGGTCTTCTGCCTCGCCTCGGCCGCGCTCGCGCTCGTCTTCGGCGTCGCGCTGGGCAACGTCGTGCGAGGCGTGCCGCTCAACGCACACGGCTACTTCTCGCTGCCGCTGTTCGGAATCCTCAACGGCTACGCGCTGCTCGTCGGCGCGTACGGACTGCTCGTGCTCTGCTCCCACGGCGCGGCGTTCCTGGCCTGCCGCAGCGGGGGCGACCTCGCGCGCCGCGCGCGCGGGCTGCTGCCGCGGCTGTGGATCGCCCAGGCGGCGGGCTTCGTCGCCCTCGCCGGGCCGACCTACGCCGTGCGCGACGAGATGCTCACCGCGTTCTCCGACCACCCCTGGCGTCTGGTGTTCCCGTTGCTGGGCGTCGCCTCGCTGGCCGCCGGCTTCGTCTGGCAGCGCCGTGAGCGGTGGGGCCGGGCGTTCCTCGCCTCGGCCGCGTTCATCGCCGGCCTGCTGAGCTCGATGGCCGCGGCGCTGTATCCGAACGTGCTGCCCGCGCGCGACGGGCGCCCGCACTCGCTGACCGTGCACAACGCCGCCGCCGGGCACCACGCGCTGACCACCGCGCTGTGGTGGTACCCGGCCGGGATGGCGCTGGCGGTCGTCTACTTCGTCTTCGCCTACCGGATGTTCTTCGGCTCCGGGCGGCCAGAGCCCGGCACCGGCTAGAGCTCGCGCTCGTCCTCGCGGCCGCCGCCGGGCATCACCGGCGCCGCGACCATGTCGCGGCTGACGGCCTCGACGACCTCGACCTCCTCGGACTCCTCGGCCTCGTCGTGCTGGCCGTCGCACAGGACGCGGAAGTTGCCGGTGACGCCGCTGTCGCCGTGGATCGTGATCCCGGGGAGGATCTCCTCGCCCTCGTCGAACCCGAGGCGCTCCATGTCGAAGTGCGCGAGCCCGATCCCGTAGGCGGTGTGGTCGGGGTTCTCGCGGTCGTGCGAGTTCAGCGCGATCTGGAACGCGCGGAGGTTCGCGGCGATCTTCGAGGTGTCGGTCATGCCCGCCGCGAAGGCTAGCGGCCGTCGATCCGCTCGCGGACCAGCTCCACGAGCTCCTCGATCGTCGGGCACTCGATGCCGTGGCGCCACGCGTGGCGCAGGACCGAGCCCGGGATCGCGTCGAGCTCGTTCGGGCGGCCCGCCTCGATGTCGCGCGCCATCGACGACACCAGCTCGGCGTGGGCTTCGTAGATCTCCTCCATCACCGTGCCGACCGCGATCGTCGCGCCCTCGGACTGCGCCACGGCCGCAGCCTCCTCGACCGCGCCCTCCAGCAGCAATCGTCTCCGCGGGTGGTTGCGCACCTCGCCGAGCGGCACGCCCCACGCGCTCGTCGTGCACGCGATCGCGTTGAGCCGCACCAGCTTGTCCCATAGCACCTGGGCCTCGGTGTCGCCGAGGCGCGCCGGCACCTCGGCCGCGCGCAGGACGTCGACGAACTGGGCCATCCGCGGGCGCGGCGCGGGGTGGTCGGAGGCGAGGTCGATGCGCAGGAACGGGCTCGTCTGCTCGATCACGCCGGTCGCGACCCGCGTTCCCTCGATGCGGATCGTCCCGGCCACCGCGCGCGGGCCGTAGCGCGCGCGCAGCAGGTCGAGGTGGTCCAGCCCGTTGAGCAGCGGCACGACGAGGCCGGGCTCGCCGATGACGCGGTCCAGCGCCTCCTCCAGGCCCGTCGACTTCGTCGCGACGACCAGGACGTCGACGTCGTCGGTCAGCCGCGCGACGGCGCGCGGCTTGGCGTCGAACTCGCCGAGGCGCACGCTGCGAACCTCCAGGCCGTCGCGGGCCAGGGCCTCGGCGGTCTCCTCGCGCGCGACGATCGTCACGTCCTCGCCGGCGCGGTCGAGCGCGCCCGCGAGGAAGCCCCCGACGCCGCCGGGTCCCAGGATCGCGATCCGCGTCACGGATCGATCAGGACGCCGGGGTTCAGGATGCCGTGCGGATCGACCTCCGCCTTGGCGGCGCGCAAGGCCGCGGCGAAGACGTCGGGGCGCTGGCGGTCGTACCAGGGGCGATGGTCTCGCCCGACCGCGTGGTGGTGGGTGATGGTGCCGCCCGCGGCGATCAGCGCGTCGGACGCCGCGCGCTTGACGGCCTGCCACTGGCCCTCCTCCTCACCGCGGCGCGCGGGCGCGAGGATCGTGAAGTACGGCGCCGGGCCGTCCGCGTACGCGTGCGTGAAGCGGCAGGTGACCTTCGCCCGGCGGTCGCCGAGCGCCTCGCGCGCGGCCTCGGTGACGGTCTCGAAGAGGCGAGGGAAGCGGTCCCAGGTGATCGCGGTCTCGAAGGTCTCGCTCAGCACGCCACACTGGACGAGCGTGTCGCGCGTGTAGGGCGCGCGCAGGAACGCGTCCCGCCAGGCGCCCGCCCCGCCCGTCGCCGCGCCGGCCTCCACGATCGCGTCCCACTCGCCCCCGTACTCGGCGCACAGCTCCAGCCCGCGCGCCAGGTCGGCGTCGACCGGGTGGTCCGTGGACTCGAAGCCGAGGATCAACAGATGCGCCCTGCCGTCGCCCGCGCCGGTCACCCCGGCCTCGGTCGCTTCGATCAGCCGGCAGTTGGATGGCTGCAGGTTGGACTGCGCGAGCGCGCGCACGGCCCCGGCGCCGTCCATGAAGTCCCCGAAGCGCACCGTCCGGCCCGCGCGGTGCTCGGGGCGCGGCTGCACGCGGATCCACGCCTCGGTGATCACGCCGAGGATGCCCTCGGAGCCCAGCAGCATCCGGTCGGGGCTCGGCCCGGCGCCCGAGCCGGGCAACCGGCGCGACTCCCACTCGCCCGATGGCGTGATCGCGCGCACCGACTCGACGAGGTCGTCGATGTGGGTCGGGCCGGTGGCGAAGTGGCCGCCCGCCCGAGTCGCGATCCAGCCGCCCACCGTCGACATCTCGAACGACTGCGGATAGAAGCGCGCGGTGAAGCCATGCTCGCCGAGCGCGGCGTCGAGGGCAGGCCCCGCCAGGCCCGCGCCGACCCGCGCCGCGCGCGACACGGCGTCGACGCCGATGACGCGCGAGAAGCCGCGCAGGTCCAGCGAGATGGACGGGCGGTCCGACGGCGGCGTGACACCGCCGACGACCGACGTGCCGCCGCCGTAGGGGATCACGACCGCGCCCTGGGCCGCGGCCCACTCGAGCAGCACCTCGATCTCTCGCTCGTCGCGCGGGTAGGCCACGACGTCCGGGGGCGAGTCGAAGCGCCCGCGCAGGCCGCGCAGCACGTCGACGTACGACTTGCCCTGTGCGTGGGTCACGCGCGCGTGCGCGTCGACGGCGCACAGCACGCCTTGGCCGGGCGGCTTCAGCCGCGGCGACGGCAGGCGGATGTCCTCCAGCGCAACGGGCTCCTCCGGCTCGACCGGATCGAAGCCGAGGTGCTCGGCGATGCCCGGAGCGGCGGCCCGGACCTCGTCCATGGGAGTGGCGGCATCCTCGAATCCCCACCCCCAGTGCTTCCTCCGGCGAGCCACCCGGCCACTCTACGCTGTCGGCATGGAGCCCCTGCCTCAGCTGCTCGCCCGCGGTCCCTGGTCGCCGGAGGCGGTGCAGGCGGTCTGGCA
>DAINCW010000004.1:39179-40199 GCA_036732205.1 Solirubrobacteraceae bacterium
AGCCACGACGGCGTCGCCGCGCGGCTGGTCTCACACGAGCAGACCGACGACGGCCGCCTGGTGATCGAGCTCCAGCCGGTGCGCTGGGGGCTGCGCCTGGTCGCCGGCGACGCCTCGCGCAGTGTCGCGGGCCTGTGCGTGATCCGCGACGGCGACGGCCGATGGCTCGCCGGGCGGCGCGCGGCGTGGCTCTCCTCGTGGGCGGGGATGTGGGCGCTGGGCGCGGGCGGGGCGGTGGACGTCGGCGAGAACCCGGTGGACACGCTCGCGCGCGAGGCGCAGGAGGAATGGGCGCTCGAGCTCGATCGCCTCCAGGCCGAGGCGCTCGTGCTGCTGCCCCACCAGCTGGTGATGTTCGTCGGCCAGGCGTGGGTGCCGGCCGGGACCGCGGTCGTGCGCGACGACGAGCACGACGCCCATGCGTGGTGGCCGGCGGACATCGCCGACTGGCCCGAGGAGGCGTCGGAGCCCCTGCGGCGCATGGCCTCACTGCTTCAGTGATCACCTTCGAGCGGCTGCGGTGGGCGTCCTTCACCCACTCGGCCGTCTACACCGCGCTGCTGGTCAGCTGGGCGGTCCCCGGAATGCACCCCGAGGAGTTCGTCTTCGGGCTCGCCCACGGCCTCGGCTGGATCGCGATGTCGCTCACGTGCCTGTGGGCCGTGCGCCACCGCGTGATCGGTATGCGGCTCGGCGTCGCGGTCGCGGTCATCGGCGGGATCGGGCCCTTCGTCGGCTCGATCGAGTTCGTCCGCGAGGAGCGCCGGCGCAACCGGTCTGTGAAGCCGGGTTAGGCGTTGCAGCCCGGGCGAAACGCCGCGATAGAGTCAGGAACCCGTATGGCAGTTGATACACGCGTGCAGGTCACGATGCCCCAGATGGGCGAGTCGGTGACCGAGGGCACCGTGCTCGAGTGGCACGTCAAGGAGGGCGACACCGTCGCTGCCGACGACGTCATCGTGGAGATCTCCACGGACAAGGTCGACGCCGAGGTGCCCTCCCCCGCCGCCGGCACGATCG
>DAINCW010000004.1:40209-44990 GCA_036732205.1 Solirubrobacteraceae bacterium
GGGCGACACCGTCGCGGTCGGCCAGCTGCTCGCCGAGATCGACGCGTCGGGCAACGGCGCCGCGCCGAGCACGCCGGTCGCCGGCGAGCCCGCCGAAGCCCAGACCGACGCCGAGGGCCAGATCATCGACATCGTCACGCCCACCGCCGGCGAGTCGGTCACCGAGGGCACGATCCTCGAGTGGGCCGTCAAGGTCGGCGACATCGTCGAGGACGGACAGACGGTCGTCGAGATATCGACCGACAAGGTCGACGTGGAGCTGCCCGCCCCCGGCGCGGGCACGATCACCGAGCTGCTGGCCAAGGAGGGCGAGACCGTCACCGTCGGCCAGGTCATCGCGCGCATGCAGGCGAGCGCAGGCGGCGTGCGCGCCGCCAAGCCCGCGGCGCTCGCGCAAGAGAGCGGCAACGGCGCCCCGGCCGCCGCCGCGACCAAAGACTTCAACGCCTCCCCCGTCGCCCAGCGCGTCGCCGAGGCGCAGGGCGTGGACCTGGGCTCCGTCGAGGGCACCGGCCCGCGCGGGCGCATCACCAAGGCCGACGTCCTGGGTGACAACGGCGCGACAGCGACCGCCACCGAGCAGCCGATGAAGGGCAGCGCCGCCGTGCTCGCCCGCTACATGGACGAGAGCCGGTCGATCCCCACCGCGACGTCGTTCCGCACGATGACCGTGACGATCATGGACGGTCGGCGCAAGCAGCTGAAGGACGCCGGCCAGAAGGTCAGCTTCACCCACCTGATCGCCTACGCCATCGCGCGCGCCGGGACCGACGACATGCCGGTCATGGCCCACCACTTCCTCGAGCGCGACGGCAAGCCGTTTCGCATCGACGACGGCGAGGTCAACCTCGGCATCGCCGTCGACGTCGAGAAGAAGGACGGCTCGCGGACCCTGATGGTCCCTGTGATCAAGGACGCGGGCCGCAGGAGCTTCAAGGAGTTCAAGGCCGCGTTCGACGACCTCATCGCGCGCGCCCGCGACAACAAGCTCACCGCCGACGACCTCACGGGCGCGAACCTGAGCCTCACCAACCCGGGCGGCATCGGCACGATCATGTCGGTCCCTCGCCTGATGACCGGCCAGGGAACGATCGTCGCCACCGGCGCGATCGGCTACGCGGCCGGCCTGGGCGCCGTCGGCGAGATCATCGGCGCCGAGAAGGTCATGTCGATGACCTCGACGTACGACCACCGCGTCATCCAGGGCGCGGAGTCGGGCCGGTTCCTCAAGATCGTCGAGGACTACCTCCAGGGCGAGAACGCCTTCTACGAGGGCGTGTTCGGGAGCCTCGGCGCGGAGATGGGGAGCTTCCCCGCGCCGGCCGCGGCGACGGCCGTCGCCGCCCGGCAGGCGCCCGCGACCACCGGCGCGGGCGTCGTCGCCGAGGAGCTGCTCCAGGCCGTGCAGGCCGCGACGTCGCTGGTCAAGGCGCATCGCACGCACGGCCACCTCGCCGCCAAGCTCGACCCGCTGGGCATCGAGCCGGTCGGCGACCCGGCGCTTGATCCGGAGCCGCTCGGCCTGACGCCCGAGCTCATGGCGCAGATCCCCGCGCGCATCCTGCGCATGTACGTGCCGGGCGCGACGCTGGCCGACGCCGTGCCGCACCTGCGCGAGACCTACTGCGGCACGATCGCCTACGAGACCGAGCACATCTCCAGCCACCGCCAGCGCGTGTGGCTGCGCGAGAAGATCGAGTCCGGCGCCTTCCGCAAGCCGCTGACCACCGAGGAGCAGCGCTGGCTGCTCGGCCGCCTCATCAAGGTGGACGCGTTCGAGCGCTTCATGCACAAGGCCTACCTGGGCCAGAAGCAGTTCTCGATCGAGGGCCTCGACATGTCCGTGCCGATGCTCGACGAGCTCATCCAGCTCTCGGCCGCGCACGGCGGGCGCGAGGTCGTCATCGGCATGGCCCACCGCGGGCGCCTCAACGTCCTCGCCCACAACCTCGGCCGCTCCTACGACTCGATCTTCGCCGAGTTCGAGGGCGCCTCGACGCTCGAGGCGGTCACGACGATCCCGCAGGGCGGCACCGGCGACGTCAAGTACCACCACGGGACGCAGGGCACCTACCAGCTGCCCAACGGGGAGTCGATCCTCGTCAACCTCGAGAGCAACCCGTCGCATCTGGAGTTCGTCCACCCGGTCGTCGACGGCGCCGCGCGCGCGGCGCAGACCACCCGCCAGGGCCCGCACGCCCACCAGGACACCAGCGCGGCGGTGCCGATCGTGCTGCACGGCGACGCGGCGTTCCCCGCGCAGGGCGTCGTGGCGGAGACGCTGAACCTCCAGGGCCTCGACGGCTACCAGGTCGGTGGGACCGTCCACCTCATCCAGAACAACCAGGTGGGCTTCACGACCGACCCGGACGAGGGCCGCTCGACGCGGTGGGCCTCCGACCTGGCCAAGGGCTTCGACGTCCCGATCATCCACGTCAACGCCGACGACCCGGCCGCGTGCATCAGCGCGGTCCGTCTCACGTTCGCGTTCCGCCAGGAGTTCGGCCACGACGTCCTCATCGACCTCGTCGGCTACCGGCGCTTCGGCCACAACGAGGCCGACGAGCCCGCGTACACCCAGCCCGAGATGTACGCGACGATCAAGACACGCAAGCGCGTCAGCGAGCTGTGGGCCGAGAAGCTGACGGCCGACGGCGTGGTCGAGAAGGAGGATGTCGACGCCCTGCAGCAGGAGATCTGGGACGAGCTGACCAACGGCCACCAGCAGCTCAAGGAGCGCATCAAGGCCGCCAACGAGCGCGGCGATGTCGAGCCGGGCACCGGCGAGTACCAGCTCGATCGCTCGCCCTCGCCCGAGGTCAAGACCGCCGTGTCCTCCGAACGCCTCCGAGTCCTCAACGAGGAGCTGCTCCACGTCCCCGACGGCTTCACGATCCATCCCAAGCTCGTCAAGCAGCTCGAGCGCCGGCGCGAGGCGCTCGGCGACCAGGGCGGCATCGACTGGGCGCACGCCGAGTCGCTCGCCTTTGCGTCGTTGCTCACCGAGGGCACGCCGATCCGCCTGACCGGCCAGGACACCGAGCGCGGCACGTTCTCCCAGCGCCATCTGGTCTTCCACGACGCCAAGACCGGCCAGGCCGTGTCGCCGATCCAGTCGCTGCCCGGCGCGCTGGCCCCGTTCGAGCTGCACAACTCGCCGCTGTCGGAGATCGCGTGCCTGGGCTTCGAGTACGGCTACAGCGCCGAGGCGCCCGAGACGCTCGTGCTGTGGGAGGCGCAGTTCGGCGACTTCGTCAACGCCGCCCAGGTGATCATCGACCAGTTCATCGTCTCCGGCCTGGCGAAGTGGGGCCAGACGTCCAGGCTCACCCTGCTGCTCCCGCACGGCTACGAGGGCTCGGGCCCCGAGCACTCCTCCGCCCGGCTCGAGCGGTTCCTCCAGCTCGCGGCCGAGGGCAACCTGCGCGTCGCGAACCTCACGACCCCGGCGCAGTACTTCCACCTGCTGCGCCGCCAGGCGCGCGTCGCCAAGCAGCGACCGCTGGTGATCATGACCCCGAAGTCGCTGCTGCGCCTGCCGCAGGCGACCAACCGCATCGAGCACCTCGCCGACACGCAGTTCTTCGCGGTGCTGGGCGAGCCGCGCGTCGACACGAACGCCGTCAAGCGGCTGATCCTCTGCACGGGCAAGATCTACTACGACGTCGTCGGCCATCCCGACCGTGAGAACAACGTGGGAGTCGCGGTCGGCCGCGTCGAGCTGCTCTACCCCTTCCCCGAGGCGCAGATCCTCGAGCTCGCCGACAGCTACCCCAACCTCGAGGAGGTCGTGTGGGTGCAGGAGGAGCCGCGCAACATGGGCGCCCGCGCGCACATGTCCCCGCGCCTCATGCAGATCCTCCCCGAGCACGTGCACTTCGGCTACATCGGGCGACCGGAGCGCGCGTCACCGGGCGAGGGCTATCCAGCCGCGCACGTCGAGGAGCAGAGCCGGATCATCAAGATCGCTCTCGACCTCGGCCAGCCGGTCTCCCAATTCCCGCGCAAGACGCCGGGCGAGCGGTAGCGAACGCCCGTCCGAAAACTGGGCAACCCAAAATGGGGATATTGGTGTTCCGGCGCAGTGCCGATACATCCATGTGTCCCCGGTGCGCCTGCTGCTCGCAGACGACGTTCCCGCCATGCGTTCGCTGGTCCGCTACGCGATCGAGGAGAGCGGCGCGGAGATCGACGTCGTCGGCGAGGCCGGCGACGGGATGGAGGCGATCCTCATGGCGCAGGAGCTGCGCCCCGACGTGATCCTGCTCGACCTCGCGATGCCCCAGATGGACGGGCTGGAGGTGCTCGTGAGCCTGCGTGAGGTCGCCCCCGACACGCGCGCCGTGATCTTCAGCGGCTTCGCCTCCGCGCGCATGCTGCCCCAGGCGGCCGAGCTCGGCGCCGTCGCCTACGTCGAGAAGCGCCAGCCGCTCGACGACGTGCTGGCCGCGGTTCTCGGCGCCGGTGAGCGCACGCGCTGCCATCACGACCCCGCCCTCTGACCGCTCAGCGGCCCTTCCACTCCGGCGCGCGCTTCTCCGCGAACGCCGTCGCGCCCTCGACGGCGTCCTCCGAGCCGAGCACCGGGCCGGCGATCTCGCCCTGCTTGGCCCAGAACTCCTCCTCGGTCCAGTCGCGCGCGCTCTGGAGCACCTGCTTGGTCGCGTCGAGCGCGAGCGGGCCGTTGGGCGCGATCCGTGCGGCCAGCTCGAGTGCGCCGTCGACCGCGGAGCCCGGCTCGGCGAGCGCGTTGATCGCGCCGAGCTCGTGCAGGCGCTCGG
>DAINCW010000005.1:0-223 GCA_036732205.1 Solirubrobacteraceae bacterium
CCGCGGCCCTCTACGTCTCGTGATGCTCACGTCGTGATGCCCTGCGGGCACTCACTCGACCACGCCGCGGGCCGGCGGGAGCTGACGTCGTGAGCCCGCTCGACCCCGAGGTCCGGCCGACCGGCGAGGAGATCCACCTCCCCGGGCCGACCGTCAAGCCGATCCTGCTGGCGTTCGCCATCACGATCGCGCTCGTGGGCGTGACGCTGTCGTGGCTCCTCAC
>DAINCW010000005.1:233-5410 GCA_036732205.1 Solirubrobacteraceae bacterium
ACGTGGCCGAGTCCGGTTGGCCCGCGGAGGCGCCGAAGGCGGCGCGCTGATGGTGCCGGCCGCGTGACCCAGCCCGCCGTCTCGATCATCGTCGCCTGGGTCGGCGATACGCGCCGCAACATCGACTCGCTGCCGCTCGAGCACAACTCCCACTAGCCGGCCCGGGCTCTGGTGCTGGCACATCGCGAGGACGGATCGGGACCACCGGTCCTGCTCGTCCACGGCTACCCGGAGTCGTCGTACATGTGGCGCCACGCGATGACCGCGCTCGCGGCGGCCGGCCGGCGGGCGATCGCGCCCGACCTGCTCGGCTTCGGCGACACGCCCGCCGACCCGCCGGGGACGTGGGAGCGCCACGTCGCCGCGCTGGAGGACTTCCGCCAGGGCCTGGGCCTGGACCGCCTGACGCTCGTCGTGCACGACTGGGGCGGGCTCATCGGCCTGCGCTGGGCCTGCGAGCACCCCGACGCCGTCGACGCGCTCGTGATCTCCGACACCGGCTTCTTTCCCGACGGCAAGTGGCACGGGCTCGCCGAGGCCATGCGCACCGAGGGCCAGGGCGAGGAGCTCGTGGCGGCCATGACGCGCGACGGCTTCGCGGCGGTCCTGCGCCAGTCGGGCCCCGGCTTCGACGACGCAGCCATCGACGAGTACTGGAAGGCCTTCGGCGACGAGGACCGCCGCCGCAGCCAGCTCGACCTGTACCGCTCAGGCGACTTCGAGGTGCTGCGCGCCTACGACGGCTGCCTGGCGGCCCTCGATGTGCCGACGCTCGTGCTGTGGGGCGAGGCGGACGCGTTCGCCCCCGTCGCGGGGGCACACCGCTTCCACCGCGAGATCGGAGGCAGCGAGCTGCTCGTCATCGAGGGCGCGGGGCACTTCCTGTGGGACGACGAGCCGCAGCGCGCCGCGCAGGCCGTCGTGGACTTCCTGGCCCGCGTCGACGGGCGTCCGTAGCACCGCCTTCGTCGCGTCGGTGTGACGAATCTCGCCGGCTACTTGCGAGGCGAGCGCTCGCGCGACATCCTGCGATGGCCATGGACGACGAGCGATTCGCAGCCCTGCTGGAGCGCGTCGATGCGACGATCGACCGCAACACGCACGCGTTCGACCGCAACACGAAGGCGTTCGAGCGTAACGGCCGCGCGTTCGGACATACGGTCGCGGCGCTCGGGGCGATCCGCGACTCGCTCGAGGACATGCGCGACGAGATCCGCGCGCAGACCGCAGCCATCTGGCGCATGCTCGACCGCCTCGACGACGGCGCACAGGACGCCTGACTCAGCGCGGCGCCGACCCGGCCCGGCGGCCGGCGAGTGGTTAAATGGACCGAGAGGAGCCGATGGCCGAGACATCTGACGAGACGAACGGCCCCGAGGCGCCGCTGCCCGACTTCGAGAAGGCGCTCGCGTCGCTTCCGAACGCCGAGCTCCTGACGGCCCTCGATCTCGCGCTTCTCGAGCTCGAGAAGCGCCTCCTCCGGTACGCGCGGACGGGCCACGAGCTGCTCGACATGGCGGACGAAGGGCTCGTGCTCGCAGTCCGGGCGGCGGCGCGGCTCGGCCAGGCGCAGTCCTCGGCGGCACACACGGCGAGCCATCTTCAGATCGTCGGCGTCGGGGACTGGAATCCGACGAGCACGCAGCCGAACTGGAGCGACGACCCGCGCGCCACGTCCGAGGGCGAAGAGGTCGTCTGAACGCTCGCCGCGCCGCGCTTGGCAAACGGTCGCGCGCTCCACTACGGTCGGCGGCGTGATGGCTGTCGCCCTCCTCCTCTGCCGCGTCGGCCTCGCCGCCGTCTTCGCGGTCGCCGGCGCCGGGAAGCTGGCCGACCGGGCGGGTGCGCGGAAGGCAGCCGTCGACTTCGGCGCACCGGAAGCCCTCGCCGGACCGCTTGCGGTCGCGCTCCCGCTCGCCGAGCTCGCCGTCGCCGCGCTGCTGCTCCCGCAGGGCACCGCCCGCTGGGGTGCCGTCGGCGCCGCCGTGCTCCTCGCCGTCTTCTCGGCTGCGATCGGGCTTGCGCTCGCGCGCGGCCGTGCGCCCGACTGCCACTGCTTCGGACAGCTCCACTCCGAGCCGGCGGGTCCCAAGGCGCTGGCCCGCAACGGTCTGCTCGGCGCGGTCGCCGTCTTTGTCGCCGCCGCGGGCTGGAGCGACCCCGGCCCCGACGCGTTCGCCTGGATCGGCGTTCTCGACGGCCCCGGGCTCCTCGCGCTCGTCGTCGGCTCGGTGGCGCTGGTGGCGCTCGCCGGCGGCGGCTGGATGCTGCTCCAGGTCATGCGCGCGTACGGCCGGGTGCTCATCCGCCTGGAGCGCGTCGAGCAGGTGCTCGCGAACGCAGGCCTCTCGCTCGACGACGCCGAGCCGGGGCCGCCTCCGATCGGCCACACGCCCGGAACCGAGGCGCCGGACTTCTCGCTCGTCGACACGCTCGGCGACACGGTCACGCTCGACGATCTGCTCGAGCCCGGGCGGCCGCTGCTCCTGCTCTTCACGAGCCCGGCCTGCGGGCCCTGCGCCGCACTCATGCCGACGGTGACCACCTGGCAGAGCGAGCACACCGATGCGCTGACGATCGCCGTCGTGAGCGGCAGTGACGCGGAGGCCGTGCGCGCCGAGGCCCAGGAGCACGACCTGGCGCGCGTGCTGATCGACGAGGGGCGCGCCGTGTCCACCGCGTACGAGGCGAACGCGACGCCGAGCGCCGTCGTCGTCTCGCCGGATCGGGAGATCGCAAGCTGGGTCGCCTCGGGCTCCGAATGGATCGAGCGGCTCGTGCGCGACGCCGTGGCCGAGCCGGCGGACGGCGGCGCGGACGGCGAGGGTGGTCTGGCGATCGGCGAGCCGGCGCCGGCGCTCGCGCTCCCGGATCTCGAGGGGCGGCGCGTGGAGCTCTCCGAGCTCCGCGGCTCCGACGTCGCCCTGCTCTTCTGGAACCCGGGCTGCGGGCATTGCCGGTCGATGCACTCAGATCTGATCGCCTGGGAGGCCGACCGGCCTGCCGGCGCGACCGGGCTCGTCATCGTCTCTTCCGGCGACACCGAGGCGACGAAGGAGGAGGGCTTTGCCTCCCGCGTCCTGCTCGACGCTGACTTCGAGGCCGGCGCGGCCTTCGCCGCCGGCGGCACGCCCATGGCCGTGCGGATCGACGCCGAGGGGAACGTGGCGTCGCCCGTCGCCGCCGGCGCCGCCGCGGTGCTCGCCCTCGTCGGCGCGGCATCTCCCCCGTTGCTGGCCGTGATGTCACATCCGGTGGGCCGGACGCAGCGGAGCCCGATGGACACGGCCTCCGGGCAAAAGTAGGGTCGTGCGTGAACGCCAAGTGCCACTAGCCTCGCGGCAAATCGCCGCGCGCTGAGCCTACGCCGTGCTGGCCGAGGCGCTCGGGGGCACCTCGCAGATCGAGCCGTCCTCCGTCCAGCAGCGCACGATGTCGCGCATGGAGAGCAGGCCGCAGACCTCGCCGGAGTCGACCACGATCAGGTGGCGGAAGCCGCCCTGGATCATCGCGGAGGCGGCCTCCTCAAGCGACCAGTCGGGCGCGGCGGAGACGAGGTTCGCCGTCAGGTGGTCCGCGACGCGCTCGGTGTCGGGGTCCTGGCCGGCCGCGACGGACTCGACGACGTCGCGCTCGGTGAGGATGCCGGGACCATGGGCCTCAGGGTCGATGACGACCGCGGCACCCACCTTGCGCTCGGCCATCAGCTTCGCCGCGCCGCGCAGAGTGTGTCCCGGGCCGACGGAGAGCACCACCGTGCTCATCCCGTCTCGCACCTGCATACGCCGCCTGCCCTCCTCGTTTCGATTGTCACGAACCTCGTCCGGGCGAGAACCCTACCAGCGGCATTCCGAGCGCCCACGTGCCAGATTTCAAGCGGCGACAACACATGCCAACGCAGAGACCATCGACACTCCACCTGAGAACGAGCCTGTTTGCGGACGCGACCGCCATCGTCGAGCGAGAGTTCGGCCAGGACCTGGCCCTCGACGACATCGCCCGCCGCGTCGCGTCCTCGCGCCGCCAGCTCCAGCGCGCGTATCAGGAGATCGGCGACACCACCTTTCGCCGCCACCTCACCGCCGTCCGCATGGACCGCGCGGCCGGGCTGCTCAACGCCGATCACCTGACCGTGCGGGAGGTCGCGCGACGGGTCGGATACCGCCAGCCGGCCCAGTTCGCGAAGGCGTTTCGCCGCCACCATGGGGCCTCCCCGTCCGACTATCGCGCCGACGTGTCACGCAACGGACGTGGCCCGCGGCCGGGCCCGACGTTCGTCGCTGGGCCTCAATAGGATCCGCGCGCCCATGAGGGGAGCGAGGATCCGTGCGCAGTAGGCCCGCCGTGCAGATGGTCGTCTTCGGGACGATCGCTTCCGCGGCAGGCATTGCGCTGGGCCTGATCATCGACTGGTTCCCGGTCCAGGCGTCGTCGCAGGCCAAGAAGATCGACACGCTCTACGATGTCCTGATCATCGCGTCGGTGCCGATGTTCGTGCTGGTGCTGACCGTCGTGCTGTTCTCTGTGCGCAACTTCCGCATGCGCCCGGGCCAGGAGGAGATGGACGGCCCGCCGATCCACGGCAGCACGAAGCTCGAGGTCGTCTGGACCGCCATCCCGGCGATCCTGATGGTCGGCCTGTGCACCTACGCGTACGTGGTGCTGCGCGACATCGAGCGCAAGCCCGCGAACGCGGCCGTACCCGAGCTCAAGGTGCAGGTCTACGCCCAGCAGTTCGCGTGGTCGTACTCCTACCCCAAGCAGATGACCGGCGGCAAGGAGGTCATGACCGACACGCTCGTGCTGCCCAAGGGGCGCTCGGTCGAGTTCCATCTGCACGCCAAGGACGTCATCCACGACTTCTTCGTGCCAGCGTTCCGGCTGAAGCAGGACGCCGTCCCCGGGATCACGACGCACTACCGCGTCACGCCAATCCGCCTGGGTAGCTACCCCGTGGTGTGCGCTGAGCTCTGCGGCCTGGGCCACTCCGTCATGCGCTCGTCGGTCACGGTCGTGACCCCGCAGGCCTTCGGCGCCTGGATCCGCCGGCTCGGCGGCCCGACGGTCGCGCCCGCGGGCGCAGGCCCCGCGCAGCTCGCCGCCGCCGGCAAGCAGATCTTCACGGGCGGCGCCGGGTGCGGCGGGACGGAGGCCCGACGTGATCCTCCACGCCGGCG
>DAINCW010000005.1:5420-34365 GCA_036732205.1 Solirubrobacteraceae bacterium
CGGCTGCCACACGCTCGCCGACGCCGGGACCTCGGGGACGATCGGGCCGAACCTGGGCGTCATCCTGAAGGGACGCGACGCGAACTTCATCCACCAGTCGATCGTCTCCCCGAACGCCTTCATCGCGAAGGGGTTCCCCCAGGGCGTGATGCCGCAGAACTTCGGGCAGACTCTGTCGCCCACCGACATCAAGGCACTCGTCGCCTACCTCCGGCAGGCGGCGGGCAGGTAATGAGGGAAGAAGAGCGATGACCGCAAGACTGCGTGCCCCGGGCCTGCTGCGCGGCGGATGGTTCCTGGTCGGAGGCGTCGCGTTCGCGTGGGTCCTCGTCGGCGTGATCCGGACCGCCTACGGGTGGCACGACGCGTGGACCGACGACAACGCGATCCTCACCGTCTCGCTCCTCGCGGCGCCGATGTTCTTCCTCGTCGGGCTGGGCGCCTTCGACTACTGGTTCTACTGGGCCGCGGGCCGGCCGACGCGTCCGGAGGACCACTCGAGCCACGGCGCGTACTCGTGGAAGGACTACTTCCGGGTCAACACCGACCACAAGGTCATCGGCATCCAGTACGTGGTCCACTCGTTCGCGTACCTGCTGATCGGCGGCCTGATGGCGATGCTGTTCCGTGCTGAGCTGGCGCAGCCGGGGATGCAGTTCGTCAACCCGAACGTCTTCAACGGCCTCGTCTCCGTCCACGCCTCGGTGCTGATCTTCGTGTTCATCATCCCCGTGTTCGCGGGGCTGGCGAACTACGTCCTGCCGCTGATGATCGGGGCGCCGGACATGGCGTTCCCGCGCCTCAACGCGCTGTCGTTCTGGCTGCTGCCGATCGCGGGCGTGATGATGCTGGCCTCGTTCCTGGCCCCCGGCGGCTCCTTCGCCACGGGCTGGACGGCGTACGCGCCGCTCTCGGAGACCGCGCCGATCGGGCAGCTCTTCTTCACCGTCGGCGTGCAGTTCGCCGGCGCCTCGTCGATCGCCACCGCGCTGAACTTCCTGGTGACGATCATCACCATGCGCGCCCCGGGCATGTCGTTCTTCCGGATGCCGCTGCTGGTGTGGGCGAACTTCTCGACGTCGCTGCTCGTCGTGATCGCCACGCCGTTCGTCGCCGCGTCGCAGTTCTTCATCCTGCTCGACCGGGCGCTGAGCTTCCACTTCTTCGACCCGAGCAAGGGCGGCGACGTGCTGATGTACCAGCACGTCTTCTGGTTCTACTCGCACCCGGCCGTCTACATCATGATGTTGCCGGGCTTCGGGATCATCTCGGAGGTCCTCGCGGTCAAGAGCCGAAAGCCGATCTTCGGCTACCGGATGATGGCCTTCTCGCTGCTGGCCATCGTCGCGCTCGGCTTCACCGTCTGGGCCCACCACATGTTCGTCTCGGGCATGCAGGGCTGGATCCGCGTGCCGATGATGATCACCACGGCGATCATCGCCGTGCCCACGGGGATCAAGGTGTTCTCCTGGCTGGCGACGCTCTGGCGAGGGGTCTTGCACCTCGACACGCCCATGCTGTTCGCCCTGGGCTTCCTCACGATGTTCACCCTGGGCGGGATCTCGGGGGTGATGCTCGCGATGATCCCCTTCACGATCCACGTGAGCGACACCTACTTCATCGTCGCCCACATCCACTATGTGCTGTTCGGCGGGTCGCTGCTCACGATCTTCGCCGGCGTCTACTACTGGTTCCCGAAGATGACGGGCCGGATGTACGACGAGCGACTCGGCCGCCTGCACTTCTGGCTGACCTTCATCTTCTTCAACGCGACCTTCGCGCCGATGCACCTGATCGGCATCGACGGGATGCCGCGCCGCGTCGCCGACTATGCCCAGAAGTACGCGGGCTGGAACCTGGCGATCTCGATCTCGTCCTTCATCCTCGGCCTGAGCACGCTGATCTTCGTCTACAACATGATCACGTCGTGGCGGGGCGGGCCGCGCGCGCCCTCCAACCCGTGGCGGGCGCTGACCCTGGAGTGGCAGGTCTCCTCCCCGCCGCCGGTGTTCAACTTCGACTCCCTGCCGACCGTCGTCGGCGGGCCGTACGAGTACGGCGTGCCCGGCGCGGTGCACGGCGTGTTCAAGGGCGCGGACGTGCCCACGACGCCGGCCGGGCCGACCCCCGCGCCCGCCGGAGGCGACTAGGCCATGGCCCGGATTCTCGTCATCGCCAACGAGACCATCGGCGGCCGCGCGCTGCTCGACGCCGTGCGCAAGCACGTCGAGAAGGGCGACGCCCAGTGGTTCCTCTGCGTGCCTCGCATGCAGCCGAGCCACGGCTCGATCATCTACGACGAGGCCGTCTACGACGCGGCGCAGGTGCGCATCGACCTCGCGCGCCAGTTCCTGCGCTCACAGATGGGCATCGAGGCGGTCGGCGAGGTCGGCGATCCCGATCCCTACGCCGCGACCATGGACGCGGTCGGCGAGTTCCGGCCCGACGAGATCATCGTGTCGACCAAGCCCGCGACGTCCTCGGGCTGGCTGCGCCGCGATCTCGTGGAGCGCATCGGCGACGCCACGGGCCTGCCCGTCGAGCACGTCGTCACCGACATCGAGAAGGAGGGCATGGCGTTCACCGTGACGCTCGTGATCGCCAACAGGACGGCGAGCACGGACAAGCTGCTCGGGCGCCTGCGCGAGAAGGCGGCCGACGGGCAGCACGTCTTCATCGTGGTGGTGCCCCAGGAGGGCGGGCAGGGCGCGCACGCCGCCGCCGCGCGCGGGCGGCTCGGCCAGTTCCTCGACCGGGCCCGGACCTCCGGCCTCGTGGTCGCGGGGATGATCGGCGATCCCGACCCCTACACGGCCGCGATGAACGCGATCGGGTTCTTCCACATCGACGAGATCGTGATCTCGACGCTCGGCGAGGAGCGCTCCGGGTGGCTGCGGGCCCATGTCGTCGAGCGCATCAAGCGGTCCACCGCCGCCCCGGTCGAGCACGTCGTGGCCGACGCGAACACCGCTGGAGTGAGCTGATGGAAGCCGGCGCGATCGGTGTGCCCGGTGCCGACCACGGCGCTCACGGGCACGACGACCACGACCACCACGGCCCGCCGGCGGCGAACCGCTCGTCGCGGGTCGAGCCCCAGCTGCTCGGAATGCTGCTTTTCATCATCTCGGAGATCATGGTCTTCGGGGCCTTCTTCACGGCCTACTTCTTCATCCGGGTCGTGTCGGGCGACGCCTGGCCCGCGCACGGCACCGAGCTCCCGAAGGTCGTCGCGGGCGTCAACACCTGCATCCTGGTGTCGTCGTCGCTCACGATGCACTGGACGCTCCAGGCGGCCAAGGCGGCGAACCGCTGGGCGATGAAGACCGGGATCGTCACGACCTTCCTGCTGGGCGCGACGTTTCTGTTCGTCCAGATCAACGAGTACGTCCACGTCGGCTTCGCGCCGCACGACCACGCCCAGGGGACGATCTTCTACGGCCTGACCGGCCTGCACGGCGCGCACGTCTTCATCGGCCTCACGCTGCTGGCGATGGTGCTCGTGCGCACCTTCAAGGGCCACTTCACGCCGGAGCAGCACCGCGGCGTCGAGGTGCCGGGGATCTACTGGCACTTCGTCGACGTGATGTGGATCGTCGTCTACTTCACGATCTACATCCTCTAGCGGGGCCGGGGCCGTGCTCAACCCGTTGCGCAGCGAGGCGGAGGCGTTTCGCTTCCTGCTCTGGGTGATCGCCGTGGCGGTCGTGCTCGGCGCGATCGTCGTGATCGCGCAGGCGGTCTTCTAGGGCCCGCCGCCCTACTTGACGACCAGCGTCCCCTTCATCCCGCCGGCCTCGTGGCCGGGGACCTGGCAGTAGAACTCGTAGGTGCCGGGCTTGAGGGTCGCCGTGAAGGTGGAGACGCCGCCCTTGCTCACGACCTGCCCGGTGCCGGTGACCGGGCCCTTGATCGCGATGTTGTGCTGGCTGGAGGACTGGTTGGCCATCTTGAACGTCACCGAGCCGGCCGACGCGGTCGCCGTGTTCGTGACGAAGGCGAGCTGTCCGCTCGGGTCGGCGTCGATCTGGAGGGTGCCCCCCGTCGCGACCGCCGGCTTGCCGGCGCCCGCCTGCTTGACCGCGGTCGCGAGCAGCCCCTGGTCGGAGCCCGTCCGATCGACGACCGACGCGATGTAGGCGCCGATGTCGTCGGCCTTCTGGCCGGTCACGAGCTGGGCCGGCATCTGCTGGCCGCGCGCCGGATAGAGGATCTGATGGATCACGACGGCGCGGACGACGCTGCGGCCAAAGCCCTCCTTCAGCGACTCGCGGAACGCGTCGTCGAAGTTGGGCCCGACCGTGCCCTTCGTGCCCGCGCGGGCCAGCGTGTGACAGGAACCGCACTTGGCGACGAAGAGCTGCTTGCCGCGAACGACATCGTCGCTCCGACGGACGACGCCGGACCCGCAGCCCGCGAGCGCGGCGAGCACGACGGCGCCGGTCGCCACGCTCGCGGCAACCCCGACCCTCCTCACTGCACGGCGACGCTCCATGGGCGGCGGAATCCTATTCATCGAGGCGGAGCCAGCGCGTCGAGCCGACCCTCGGCCGCGGCGATCACGCCATCGGCGACTCCGGCCCACGAGAAGTGCTCCCGCGCCGTCGCGACGAGCGCCTGGCGCGTCGGCGCGCGCAGCGACTCGGGCGCACCGAGCCACCCGACGAGCCGGTCGGCCAGCTCGCGCACCGCGTCGTCGTCGAGGCCGAAGCTCAGCAGCCGCGCCGCATCGGCGGGCACGGCGGCCGCCAGCACCCGGGAGACCTCGGCGAGCCCGGAGTGGGCCGCGGAGACCGGGAGCGTCCCGCAGGCCGCGGCCTCCGCCGCGACCATGCCGAACGCTTCGGGGAACGTGCTCGGCACGACCTGCGCCTCGCACGCCGGCAGGACGTCCGCGAGCTCGGCGTGCTCCAGTCGCCCGCACCAGACGATGCGGTCCGGCAGCCGCGCCGCGGCGGCCCAGTAGCCCTCGTCGACCGTGTCCAGGAAGGCGAGCAGGTGTCGCAGCGGCGTGACGGGGCCACCCTCGAGCTCGCGCCCCCGCCGCGCGATGTCGCGCGCGCGGTCGGCGTCACCCGCCGCGAGGGCGGCCTGGAGGGCCTCCAGGCCCTCGCGATAGGCGCCGAAGCCCACCACGACGAGCTTCGCGTCTCCGACGGCGCTCAGAACCAGTGGCCATGCGGCGACCAGCAGGTCGACGCCCTTCGAGACGATCAGCTTCCCGGTGAAGGCCACGAGCCGGTCGCGCAGCGCGTCCAGCTGGCCGAGCGCGCGCCCGGCGGCGGCGTGGTCGATTGCAAAGGCGTCGCCCCCGGCCGCGTCGTCGGCGGGCGCCTCGGCGGCCAGGCGCTGTGCCAGCGCGCGCAGCCCGTCGGCCGCGGCCTGCGGCGTGCGGGGCCCGAACTGCTCGATGTCGACCCCCGGCGGGCCCAGGCGCGTGCGCTCCCGGACGTCGCCGCCCACCGCGTCCCACAGGGACTGGCCGGTGTGGAGCGAGCCGACGAGCACGGTCCGGGCCCCCTCGAGCCCCTCGCGCGCGTAGGGCAGGAAGCGGTCCGGGTGCGGCTTGACCACGTACTCCAGCGCGCTGCCGTGCACCTTCACCGCGTACGCCAGGCCGGCCCGCCGCATGATCACCGGGCCCATCACCAGGTGGTTCGCGAGCGCGGCCTGCGGCCGCGCTCGTGCCACGACCTCGCGCAGCGCCGCCACGTTGGCATCGAGGTAGTGCTCGATCTCCTCGTCCGTGCAGTCCGGCAGCGGCCTGGCCTCGAAGCCCTCGTAGCGGTCGGCCACGTAGACGGGGAGCAGCGAGCCGATGTCGGGCCTGTAGACCGTGGCCCGCACGGGCTCGCGGATGACCTCGACCTCCAGCACGCCGTCGCGCCACGTTCCCACGGCGTCGACCCAGGGAAGGTCCTGCGGTGAGCGCTCCTGGCAGAGCAGGTGAACCTCGTGCCCGGCCGCGCGGAGGGCCTCCGCCAGCTTGGCGTTGTAGACGTTGGAGCCTGTCCCGCGCAGCAGGAAGCCATGGAAGATCGCGATTCGCACGTCGGGTATCGTGCCGCCGATGCAGACCCGGCAGCGATATCGCCTCCGGACGCCCTCGACGGGACGCGAGATCATCATCGAGGCCGAGCCCGACGAGATCTACGTCGACCGCGACACGGGCGAGGAGCTCGAGGTCGTCGGCGCGGTCCTCCCCCTCGCCCCGAGCCCGTCCACGCTCCCCTGGGCCGTGAACAACCTGCGCTTCTGCAACTGGTGCGATCAGCTCGCGCCCAAGGACTGCAACGACTGTCCGACGTGCGGGCGCAGGATGGCGCCCGTCGAGCGCGAACACAACTGACATGGCCGAACAGCGGAGCGTGCGTGCAGCTGCCGCCCTCGTGGCCTGCTTCGCCCTCGGAGTGGGCGTTGCGGCGTGCGGCGGCACGCAGGTCTCCGAGAAAGTGCCGCACAGCACCCCGGACCTGACCGTGCCCACCGACCAGACGCCGGTGGCGGCCACGCCGTCCACGACATCGACGACGGGCACGGACACGACCGCCTCGACCGCGGCGACCGCGGCGACGCCCTCGACGTCCTCCGGCACCAGCGGCGGGACGGCGGCGGGCGGCACGGCGGCCGCCGGCACGCAGACTCCCTCGCAGAACACCGGCGGCGCGTCCGCCGGCGGCGGCGCGGCCACGGGCGGCACCGGCGGCGGCAACGGCGGCTTCCAGAACTTCTGCCAGCAGAACCCCGGCGCCTGCTGACGCGCCGCGCGGCCGCGGCGAGTCAGGGCGTCGAGACGATCGTCGCCGAGTAGGTCAGCCGGGCGGTCCGGTACAGGCAGAGGTACTGCGCCAGCGACCCGACGGTCTGCTGCGCGGTCTGGGTCTGCGTGTCACGGCAGCTCTTGGCCTTGCGGCTCGCTCGCCACGACGTGTCGTTGCCCAGCCCGACGGCGAGCGCCGGTGCCCACGTCGGCACCGTCACCCCCACGACCTCGCCCTTGTGGATGATCAGCGAGCGCGAGAGGCCGAACTGGACCGTCTGGCCGAACCACTTGGTGAGGTGGAAGATCGAGCTCTGGGCCACGATCCGCGCGAACAGCTTCTTTCCCGGCCGCAGGATCGCGAGGCCCGCGGACGCCGGCCCGCCGTAGTTCTTCTCGAAGAAGGCGCGCTGCTTGGGCCCAACCTTGCCGAGCGAGATCGTCCACGCCACGACCCGCCCGTCGCGCGGCGCGACGAACAGGCCACGGCTGGAACCCACCTTCGCCTGGTAGCCGGTCGTGCGGCTGACGGCCAGGCACGGGAACTTCGGGCAGCTCGGCGGGTTGACCGCGGTCGTCTGGCCGAGCTCGGTGATCCGGCCCAGGGCCGGCGGGGCGAACAGCAGGAGGGCCGCCGTGACGACCGTGAGCAGCGTGAAGCGCTTGAAGGGCACCGGGTAATTCAACACGAACCGGCGGCCAGGGTCGCGGTCGGAGGCCGGACGAACGCTGTCCATAGACTCCCGGCCTGCTCATGGCAGCAATCGAGACCGACGGGCTGGAACGCGAGTTCAAGGGCGGCCTGAAGGCCGTCAACGGCATCGACCTCAGCGTCGAGCCTGGCGAGGTCTACGGCTTCCTGGGCCCCAACGGGGCCGGCAAGACGACCACGGTTCGCATGCTCGTGACGCTGCTGCTGCCGACCGGCGGGGTGGCGCGGGTGGCCGGCCACGACGTCGCGCGCGAGCCGGACGCCGTCCGGCGGCGCATCGGCGTCGCCCTCCAGGAGGCGGCGCTCGACATGCTCATGACAGGCCGCGAGCTCATCGAGCTCCAGGCGACGCTCCACGGCATCGCGCCCCGAAACGTCGCCGCTCGGGGAAACGACCTGCTCGAGCGCGTCGGGCTCGGCCAGGCCGCCGAGCGCCGCGTGGGGACGTACTCGGGCGGGATGCGCCGCCGCCTGGACCTCGCGATGGCGCTGATCCATGAGCCCGAGGTCCTGTTTCTCGACGAGCCGACCACCGGCCTGGACCCGGTCTCGCGCATCACGCTGTGGGATGAGGTCCGGCGGCTCAAGGCCGAGGGCACGACGGTCTTCCTCACGACGCAGTACCTCGAGGAGGCCGACCAGCTCGCGGACCGGGTCGGCATCATCAACGAGGGGGTGATCGTGGCCGAGGGCACGCCGGCCGCGCTGAAGGCGCAGGTCGGGCGACCGCACCTCGACCTGACGTTCCTGTCCGAGGAGCAGGCCGACCTGGACCGAGCGCGCCGGCTCCTCGAGCCCTTCGGCGACCACCGCCCCCCGACCGACGGCAAGCACGTCTCGTTCGCGCTCGAGCACGGCGCCCAGGACATCGCGCCGGTGCTTCGCGCGCTGGACGCAGAGGGGCTCGTGGTGGCGTCGCTCGAGCTCGTGGAGCCCAGCCTCGACGACGTGTTCGTCGAGAAGACCGGCCACCACCTCGAGGGTGCCGAGCGGGACGAGCCCGACCCCGAGCCGGCCCCGGCATGACGCGCTCGATGCTGGCGCTCGCCGGGCGAGCGCTGCGCAACACGGCCCGACGCCCGCAGTTCGTCGCCCCGCTGGTGGTCTTCCCGTCCCTGTTCCTCGCGGTCAACGTCGGCGGGCTTTCGCACACGACGCAGCTGCCTGGCTTCCCGCACGTCCACGGCTTCCTCGACTTCCAGCTCGCGGGTGCGATGACGCAGTCGCTGCTGCTCGGCGGCGTCTCGTCCGGCATCGCCACGGCGCTGGAGATCGAGGGCGGCTTCTTCGACCGCCTCGTGGCCTCCCCCATTCCGCGGGTGTCCATCGTCCTGAGCCGCCTGATGGCGACCGCGGTGCTCGCCGCGGGCCAGGTCGCCTACTTCTTCGCGCTCGGCCTGATCTTCGGCGCGCACGTCGAGGGCGGTGTCCTCGGCGCGCTCCTGGTGGGGCTGATCGGCGTGACCGCCGGGATCGGCTTTGGCGCGATCGGCGTCATGCTCGCCCTGCGGGCGAAGAACGCCTCGACGGTCCAGGGGATCTTCCCGATCGTCTTCGTGGTCCTGTTCATCTCGTCCGCGTTCTTCCCGCGCGGCCTGCTGTCGAGCCCGGCCGACGTGCTGGCCGACTACAACCCGCTCAGCTACATCGTCGACGGCATGCGCAACCCGATCGTTTCGGCCGTGTCGGCGACGCCGGTGCTCGAGGGCCTCGCCGCGGCCGCCGGGGTCACGCTCGTCGCCGTCGCCCTGTCCGTCCTGGCCCTGCGGACGCGGTTGCGCGAGGCATGAGGGAGAGCGCGCGCATCGTCCGGGCGCTCAGCCGCCGCGCGTTCAACGAGATCCTGCGCGTGCCCGGCGGCGCAATCCCCGGCGTGCTCGCGCCGACGATCTTCATGCTCGGCCTGTCGAGCGTCTTCGGCGCCGCGGCGCACCAGCGCGGGTTCGGCCACGTCGACAACTTCCGCACGTTCATCGTCCCGGTCGGCTTCCTCCAGGGCGCCGGGTTCACCGGGGCGGCGACGGGCGTGAACCTGGCCCGCGACATCGAGCAGGGCTGGTTCGACCGGCTGATGCTCGCGCCCGCGCCGCGCCTGACCCTGCTGCTCGGCCTCGTGGCGTCGGCCTCGCTGCGAGCGCTGCTGCCCGCGACGTTCCTGTTCGTCACGGCCTCGATCATCGGCATCCACCAGCCCGGCGTCGCCGGCCTCGCCATCGCCGCCGTCCTCGTGATGGGGATGGCCGCGGCCGCAGCGTTCTGGGCAATCACGATCGCGCTGCGCTTTCGCACGCAGCAGGCCGCACCGCTGATGCAGATCGGCTCGTTCATCGCGGTGCTCTTCACGACGTCATACGCGCCAAAGCAGCTGCTCCAGCCGTGGTTGCGCCAGATCGCCGACATCAACCCCGTCACCCACGTGCTCGAGGGCGTTCGCCAGGGCTTCGTCACCGGGGTGACCTGGACGGACACCTGGCCGGCCCTACTCGCGTTGGCCGGTCTCCTCGTGGGACTGGGACTGCTGGCCGTCCGCGGACTGCGCCGCATCGGCGTCTAGCGCCGGCGCCACCGGCGGGACGGGCGCCGGGATCACCGGCGGAGGCGGGCCGGGGTGTCCCGCCAAGAACTGCTTGACGACATCGAGCGCGGGACGGACGGCGCCGTCGGCCGCGACGAAGCTCGAGTCCCAGGAGTCCGTACCCGACGACGAGTTCCACTGGTAGAAGTAGGCGCGCGTGACTCGCGGGCTCAGGCCGGCCAGCGTCTGGAGGATGAAGCGGATGGTGTCGGCCGCGTGCCCGACGCCCTGCGGGATCTTCGCGTGGGAGTACTTCGAGCGGCGCGCGACGACGCCACCCGTCTCGGTGAACCAGATCTCGCCGGTCGTCGCCTTCAGCAGGTCGACGGTGCTCTGCGTCGAGAAGTTGTTCGCGCTCACGTAGTTGTGCACGCCCCAGTAGGCGGGCTGGCGACCGGCGGCGCGCAGGAACCTCTTCGTCCAGTCGATCATGCCGTCCACGTCGACGAGGTCGGCGCCCAGGACGCGGCAGTCCGGGCAGTCGGCCTGCATGCGCTTCCAGTACGTCGCGACGAGTGCGGGCTTGTTCCAGGTCGCCTGGCAGCGGCAGTTGGCCTCGTTCCAGGCCGAGAAGTCGGTCACCCACGGATACCGGGCGCGCAGGGCGCCGAACTGCTCGACGAGCTGGTCGGGCGTGGGCAGGACCTTGGTCTGGCCGGCCAGTCGCGAGTGCTCCATGGTCAGCAGCGGCGCGACGCCGGCCGCCTGGGCCTTGGCCATCCACTGGTCGAGCTCGGCGCGCTGCCAGTCGCTGGTCAGCGCGTCCCACGAGACCGCGCGCCGCGCGTAGTGGATGTCGAGGGCCGTGAAGCGCGGGTCGTCGAAGAACGCGGCCTTCTGGTCGGCGATCCCCACCGCGAAGTCCGACCGCACGGGCGCGCTCGGCGCCACGCCCCTGGCGGCGGCGGACGACCCGCCGGCGCCCGGCGCGGCGAGGCAGAGCACGACAAGCAGCGCGACGGGAGCGCGAGGCACACGGGAGCATCGGCCCGCACGCCCGAGGCCTTGAGGCCTAGTGGCCCCCGGCGGCGCGGAGTGTGAGCAGTCCGGTGCTGGGCGCGTCCGGCGCCGTGTCCGTGCACGACAGCCGCGAGCAGCCCGCGCGGTTGGTCTCGGCGCCGAAGCGCAGGCTGGCCGGCGTGCCGAGCGCGGACTGCGCGAAGCGCATCACGACGGTCCGGCCGGTGGGATGGGCGACGCTGGCGTTCGCCACGCGGATCGGGAGATCCCCGGGCCGCTCCTTGAGCACGCTGGCCAGCAGGTGGCCGCCACTCGCCGCCGCGTGAGCGCAGACGAGGTAGTCGGGGATGGTGGCGCTCGGCATGTGGCCCGGCAGCCACAGGCGCATGCAGACGGTCCCGGGTGGCCCGCTCTCGGCCACGAGGTCTCGAACGCGGAACGACCTGGCCATCGTGATCGAGGCCCGCAGCTTGCCGTCGGGCGCCAGCCCGAAGGAGACCCGGACCAGGTCGAGCGTGCCCGAGCCCAGGTCGCCGCGCGCATCGCCGACCGACACGGGCTGCGACGCGCCGGCCGCCACCCCGGCGGCGGCGAGGACGATCAGGCCACAGCCCGCGAGCGCCCTGCGCATGCGTCCACCCATCCCGCATGGTCCCATCAGCGCAGCGCCTCCCCGGCCGCGGCGATCTCGTCGGGGTCGCCCGGACCCGGCACCCACGGCAGCCGCAGGGGGTCGTCGTCGTAGCGCGGGATGACGTGGACGTGGAAGTGGAAGACGGTCTGCCACGCGGCCGGCCGGCAGGAGTTGAGCAGGTTGACCCCGTCGGCCCCGAGGCGCTGCAAGGCGCGGCGCGCCAGGCGCTGCGCGGCGACGGCGCACGCTGCGAGGTCCTGCTCGGAGATGTCCGTCAGGTCGGTCGCGTGCTCGCGGGGCACGACCAGCGCATGACCCCGCGTCGCCGGGTTGATGTCCATGACCGCCACGGTGCGGTCGTCGGAGTCGACCCGCGTCGAGGGCAGCTCGCCCGCGACGATCTTGCAGAACAGGCAGTCCGGATCGGCCGGCATCAGCGGGGCAGGCTACCCAGCGACCGGCTCGGCCGCGCGATCGGCCGCGAGAGCGCGCACGATGTGCGTGCCGAGCTCCGCGGCGTCGGCCACGGTGCCGTAGTCGATGCGGTCGGGTGTGTCCTGGAGCGAGTGGTAGTTCGAGATGTTCTTCCACTCGTTGAGCGAGACGAGCGTGGCGATCGGGAAGCCGGCGCGCGCGGGCACCACGCTGTCCGTGCTGTAGCTCGAGCGCTGGTTGCGGCGCACGGCAATGCCGTGCTCGGCCGCCTGGCGCGCGGCGAACTCGCGGAAGCCCGGCTCGTAGTCCTCCATCCAGAGCGGGCCCTCGCCCTCGAGCAGGCAAAGCTCGGGCGAGCCGATGCTCTCGAAGTTCACGAACCAAGTGCGCTCGCGGGGCAGGCCGGCGAAGTGGCGCCGGGCGAAGCCGCGGATGCCCTCCTGGAGCGACTCCTCGGCCCCGGCGGAGACCGCGAGCAGCCGGACGCCGGGGACAGGGTCGGCGACGAAGGCCTCCATGACGGTGATCAGGGCCGCGACGCCGCTGAGGTTGTCGTTGGCGCCCGGGGACGGCGGCCGGCGCGCCATGTCGGCCATGACCGCGGCCGTTCCGGCACAGAAGAGCGAGCCGAACGCCGTGAGCCCGCGGCGGCCCAGCAGCGCGCCGGCGCCGACGAGCAGCGGCGCACCCGCCACCGACCACCAGATCGGGACGCTGCGGTCGATCGCCTGGACGCGCTCGGGCCAGCGCTCCCAGGCCTTGCGCTGGAGGGTCTGGTCGAAGATCGGGCTGCACCGGGCCACGTCGTGGTGCGCCATGAGGACGACGGTGCGCTCTGCGTCCGGGTCGCCCAGCTCGGCGACGACGTTGTGAATGGGCGATTGGCGCAACGCGCGGCGCAGGACGTGCGGGCCGCCCTGGACGTCATCGGCGATGCCGGCGCCGGCGAGCAGGCCGCCGATCGCCCCCACCGCGCGACGCCAGCGCAGGGCGGCGACGCCGGCCGCCGCGCCGACCGCGCTCAGGAGGCCGATCGGCCAGTGGAACGTCGGGTGGGCGCGCTCGGTCTCGACCCGGGCGTCGGCCCCGAGCTCATGCAGACGGGCAGCGATCCACTCGGCCGCCTCGCGCTCGCCCTCGGAGCCCGGCGGGCGCTCGATGGGGGCGAGCGCCGCGATGATCTCCCGCAGCCTCGACTCGTCCGGTCGCATCGGAATGGAGGCTAGGCATAGAGTCGCGGCCATGCGCGCTGATCAGGCGTGCAGGGCGGTGCGGGCGGCGGCGATCGCGTCCGCGCGCGTCGCGATCTCGCCGGCGAACTGCGCCTCGGCCAGCTCGGCCAGCAACCGCCCGATCTCCGGCCCTCGCTCGATCCCCAGCTCGACGGCGAGCTCGTCGCCGCGGACGAGCGGCGCCGGCCGGGTCTCGCCCGCCCGCCAGCGCAGCGCCTCGTCCAGGATCGTCGTGGCCAGCTCGAGGTGGCGCGCGGTCGCCTCCTCCGCGTTGTCCCCGCGCGTGGCGAGACGGTCGGCGACCGAGAGCAGCGTGACGTCGGCCTCCACGGGCTCGGTGGCGACGAGATAGCGATGCAGCGTCCGACGCGCGACGGGCTGGTGGTGGACCAGGAAGCCCAGCTTCAGGTGATGTCGCGCGAGCGCGGCGACGTGACCTTGGAGGCGCTCGCTGGCCCGCAGCCGCCTGAGGATCTCTCGGGCCGCGCGCTCGCCCTCGACGTCGTGACCGGGGAAGCCCAGCGTGCCGCCGCCCGGCGCGGGGGTGCGGGTCTGCGGCTTGGCGATGTCGTGCAGCAGCGCGCCCCAGCGCAGGGCCATGCCGCGGTCGACCTCATCGGCCAGCGGCTCGGCCAGCAGGTCGCGCACCGCGTTTGCATGGGCCTGGCCCACGCTTTCGCCGGGCGCCGCGCCGATCTCGACGACGGCGTCGAGCACGTCGAGCGTATGCGTCCACACGTCGGTGTTGTGGAAGCGGTTCTGCTCGACGCCCCGGGTCGCCACGAGCTCGGGCAGGACCATCGCGAGCACCCCGAGGTCGTGGGCGAGCTCGATGCCTGAGCGCGGCCGTTGCGACGCGAGCAGGCCGCGGAGCTCGGCGAAGGCGCGCTCGCCCGCGACGGCGTCGAGGCCGCCCGCGTCCCTGCGGGCGAGCTCAGCGGTCGCGGGGTCGATCGCCATGTCGAACCAGACGGCGAAGCGCACGACGCGCAGGCAGCGCAGCGGGTCGTCCGCGAAGACCTGGTCCGATACCGCTCGCACGACTCCCGCTCGCAGGTCGTCCTGGCCGCCGGTCGGGTCGACGAGCTCGCCGCCGGCCAGCGGCTGCGCGATCGCGTTGATCGTCAGGTCGCGGCGGCGCAGGTCCTCGTCGAGGCCGCCGCCGTGCAGCTGCGTCAGATCGACCTGCCACGCGTGGCCGGGGCCCACAACGCGCCACGCCCCGAACGCCTCGCTGAGGGCGAAGCGCGCCGCGCCACGCCCCGCCTCGCGAGCGACCGCCTCGGCCGCGGCGCGCGGATCGCCGTCGACGACCACGTCGAGGTCCGTGCTCGGGGGCGCCCCGAGCAGCCGGTCGCGCACGGCCCCCCCGACGAGCCAGGCATCGCCTCCCGCCAGCGCCCGGCGGGCGACGTCGAGGCCGTCGCTCACGCTCACCGAACGTGGTCGCGCGGCACCCGCGCCGTGATGCCGCAGGTGACCTCGTAGTTGATGGTGTCCAGCCGTCGCGCGACCTCCTCGGCGGTGATGCCTTCCCCGATGAGCGTCGCCTCGTCGCCCGGCGCCACCTCCGGCTCGGCGCCGACGTCGATCGTGACGTTGTCCATGCTCACCGTGCCCACGAGCGGGTAGCGCCGCCCGCCGATGACGACCTCGGCGTTGTTCGTCAGCCCGCGCCGCACGCCGTCGCCGTACCCGATGGGCAGCACGGCCAGGTTCGTCGGCTGCCTCGCCACGAACCGCCGCCCGTAGCCGGCGCTCTCCCCCGCCGCGATCGGCTTGACGTCGGCGACGTAGGAGCGCAGCGACAGCGCGGGCTCCAGCGTCCGCGCGGCCGGGTCCTCCTGGAAGGGATCCATGCCGTAGACCGCGATGCCGCAGCGGACCATCTCGAAGTGCGCCTCGGGGTCGCGCAGGGTGCCCGCGCTGTTGGCGGCGTGGCGCTGGACGTCGTCGGGCGCCCACGCCCGGAAGCGCTCGAGCTGCTCGCCGAAGAAGTCGTCGCCGAGCTCGTCGGCCGTGGCGAAGTGCGTCATCGCGCCGGCGAGCACGAGGGAGTCGGCCCCTCGCACGCCGGCCAGAACGGCGTTCGCCTCGGCCGGGTCGCGCGTGCCCAGGCGCCCCATCCCCGAGTCGAGCTTGACGTGGACGCGCGCGGCGCGGTGGCCGATGCGCTCGAGGAAGCCCAGGCGCCACGCGACCACGTCGGCGTCGGCATCGAGGGCGATGTCGAGCTCGGAGACGCTGAGCGCGCCCATGACGAGGATCGGGCCGGGCACGCCGGCCGCGCGCAGCTCGGCGGCCTCCTGCGCCGCGGCGACCGCCAGCCAGGTCGCGCCGCCCGCATGCGCCGCGCGCGCGGACTCGGTCGCGCCGTGTCCGTACCCGTCTGCCTTGACGACCGCGCACAGCGCAGCGCCGTCGCGCAGGTCGCGCCGCAGGCGCGCGCAGTTGCGCTCGATCGCCCCCAGGTCGACCCGGGCGACGGCTCGGCGCACGGGTCAGCCTCCGCCGTGCAGCGCCTCGAGGACGTCCAGCCGGGTGACGACGCCGACGAAGCGCCCGTGGTCGATCACCGGCAGGCGGTTGTGGCCCTTCTTGGCGATCACCCTGGCCGCCTCCTCGACTGAGACGTCCGGCTCGATGGTCACCGGGTCGGGGGTCATCATGTCCGACACCTTGGACGCGAACGCCTTGCGCAGGCGGTCCTCGAAGTGGCGCAGCGACTCGAGGTAGACCACGCCGCCGAACAGCTGGATGTAGTGCGGCAGGTGCAGGTCGCCGCTCTCGTCGGAGATGACGAGGTCGGCCTCGGTCACGATCCCCACGCAGCGCCCGCCCTCGTTGACCACCGGCACGCCGGGCAGGTCGTGCGCGCGCAGCAGCTTGATCGCCTTCTCGACGTCGTCGTCGGGCGAGACGGTGGGAACGTCGGTCTCCATGATGTCGCGGACCGTGGCGGCCATGGCGGCGCAGCCTACGGACTCGCGTCGCTCGTCGCCCGCGGCAGGGCGGCCACGACGTCCGTGGCGATCACGCCCTCCGCCGAGCCCACGTCGCGCGCCGCCAGGCGACCGGCGCGGCGGTGCAACTCGACACCGGCGCACGCGGCGACGAACGCGTCGAGGCCCTTGGCGAGCATCGCCGCGATCACGCCCGACAGGACGTCGCCGGTTCCGGCCGTGGCCAGCGCGCCCGCTCCGCCGCGGCTGACGGCCACGGCGCCCGCGGGCTCCGCGACCAGGGTGTCATCGCCCTTGAGCACGACGATGGCTCCCGCACGCCGCGCGGCATCGCGGGCGTGCTCGAGGCGGTGTGCGCTCACCTCGCCGGAATCGACCTCGAGCAGGCGCGCGAGCTCGCCGCCGTGCGGGGTGAGGACCGCCGGGGCGCCACGGCCCGCGAGGTCCTCCAGGCGGCCGGCGTGCGCGTTCAGCCCATCCGCGTCGAGCACGATCGGGACGCCGGCGCGCCGGGCCAGGTCGCGCGCCAGAGCGAACGTCGCGTCGCCCTTGCCGAGCCCCGGGCCGATGACGAGCGAGCCCCCGCGCTTCGACGCCTCCTCGAGCACCGTCTCCGCCCCCTCGGCCGCCAGCGCGCCCTCGGCGTCGGGCAGTGGCCGCGTCATCACCTCGGTGAGCTTGACCTCGAAGATCGCGTTCAGCGACTCGGGCACGAACGCCGTCACGTAGCCCGCGCCGGCGCGCATCGCGGCGTCCGCGGCGAGGCACGGCGCGCCGGTCAGGCCCTTCGACCCGCCGCACACGAGCACGTGGCCGGAGCTGAACTTCGTCGACCCGGACGCGCGGCGCGGGACCTCGGCGAGCACGCCGTCGCCGATCAGCCCGATCGACGGCTCGCCCGGCGCCCCCTCGGGGATGCCGATCGCGATGATCTCGACGCGGCCGGCGTGGTCCTTGCCCGGGCTGATCCACAGCCCCGGCTTGGCGGCGTGGAACGTCGCCGTCGCCTGGGCCCGCACCGCCACCCCGGCGACCTCGCCGGTGGACGCGTCCACTCCGCTCGGCACGTCGGCCGCGACCACGGGCGCGCCGGCGCTCGCGATCGCCCCGATCGCATCGGCCACGTCGCCGCGCGGCTCGCCGGCGAAGCCGGTGCCCAGCAGCGCGTCGACGATCACGCCCGCGCCGTCGAGCCCGGCGCCCGGCCAGCGCTCCGCGTCGCCGCCCGCCTCGCGCAGGCGCCGCAGCGCCTCGGCGGCATCGCCCTCGAGCTCGTCGGGCCCCCCCGCGATGAGCGCACGCACGTCGCGCCCGGCCTCGCGCAGCAACCGCGCGACGACGAACCCGTCGCCGCCGTTGTTCCCCTTGCCGCACACGCACACCACGAGCCCGTCTGAGCCCACCTCGGCGACCAGGCGAGCCAGCCCCTCCCCCGCGCGCTCCATGAGATCCATGCCCGGCACGCCGCGCTCGTCGATCGCCCAGGCATCGATGGCCCGCATCTCCTCGGCGACGTACAGCGGCTCCAGCCAGTCGGGCAGGCGGGGTCTCATCTGACCACCGCCACCGCGCCGGCCATCTCGCGCGAGTGCGTCAGCGAGACGTCCACCTCGACGCCGAGCTCGGCCAGACGCCCGTGCAACCGCACCGACGGGCCCTCGACGACCTCGATGTCCTGCCAGCTCCACGCCTCCAGGTGCAGTGCCTTCGCGACCGCCTCCTTCGCGCAGAACCGCGCGGCCAGGTGCTGCCCCGGGCGCGCCCGCGAGGCCGCGTACGCGCGCTCGCCGTCGGTGAAAAGCCGTGCCGCCAGCGCCGGCCGGCGCTCGAGCACCCGCTCGAGCCGGTCGATCTCGAGCAGGTCGAGTCCGACGGACACGGCCAGCGATGCTAGAAGACCGGGATGGCAAACATCCACGACCCGATCTGGGACGAGCTCCGCGACCATCCCGGCTTCGTGGCCAAGCGATCCCGGCTGGGGCGCCAGGCCGGCACCGTGAAGACCGGCGTATCGCTGTGGGAGGTCGCACCAGGAGAGGCGGCCTACCCCTACCACTGGCACATGGTCGAGGAGGAGATCGTCGTCATCCTCGAGGGCACGCCGGCGCTGCGCACGCCCGACGGCTGGCGGACGCTGGAGAAAGGCGAGGTCGTCGCGTTCGTCGTCGGCGAGGAGGGAGCGCACCAGATCCTCAACGACACGGACCGGACCGTGCGCTTCCTGTCCTTCTCGAACCAGCACGCGGAGGTCTGCGTGTACCCGGACTCGGGCAAGATCGGCGCATACGGCCGCGAGCCGGACGGCAGCGGCATGCGCCTGCTGTTCCGCGAAGCCGACGCCGTGGACTACCACGACGGCGAGGAGCCGCCTACTCGACCGTGATGCGACGGTTTCTCTTCCCGGCAGCTGTCAGCCGCGCGAACACGAAGTCGACAGCCGACCGACACGTCCGAGAAACCTGGGACTACGTCAGCCGCCGGCCGCGGCCCGAGCTTGCGAGTCGACCGAGGCGTGATCGGCCGAGCAGTACCGGAACCTCCCATCGCCCACAGGGGCGTCATGTAGCGGCGCACCGCACCCCTTCATCGCGCATACGCCGCGGTTGTTTCTCATCGTCCGGTGCGCGTCGAGCTGTGATGGACCGTGGATTCGCGGATGGGCCGCATGTGGGTGGGTCGCGCGTCGCGGCGTGTACTCCGCCCACTCCACGGTCCCTTCGAGGCCACTGAAGCGCATCGCCTCGGCGGCAGCCGCACCGAGCTCGTCCTTCCATACGACGTGGTCGAGGTCTGGGCGGGTCAGCCACTCCAGGGCAACAGCGTCGGCTGCGGAAGCCCCCAACCGCCGTTTGACGGCGGTGGCGAACACCATCTCGAATCGTTGGCAGTCCCCCCACGCCGCGCCCTCGAGCTCCGGCAGCTCGGCACGCCATTCGACGAACGCGCCTGGCACGACGGCCTCGTGCCCGAAGTACTTGGTGATGCTCTGGAGCGCCGAGGCGTCGCGCGCATTCTTGCCCGACCCGAGCCCGAGCTTGAAGAGGTCGTGGTCCGGCCAGATCAGGCAGTAGAGCCGGTTGGCATACCGAGGTTGGCGAGTCGGCTCGGGGCGCCCCTGTTTGTTGAGTCGCGCCGGATGATCGGGATCGTGCCGATACCTGGCCATCGCCGGATCCTACGATCGCGTCCGCCGGTAACAAGTTCGGTCGACTGAGATGGACGGCTATCGCCGTCGCTGGCGAGGACGCAGGGAGCGTGGCGTGCTCCGCACGCGAGCGACCGAGGACGACGCCAGCGGCGCCGAGAGTCGTTCAGCTCACTCGACGGTGACGGTCTTGGCGAGGTTGCGCGGCTGGTCCACGTTCAGCCCGCGCTTGCCCGCGATCGCGTAGGCCAGCAGCTGGAGCGGGATGACGGCGAGGAGCGGCTGGAGCATCCAGTCCACCGCGGGCACCCGGAGGACCTGCTCGGCGTGCTCGGAGATCTCCTCGTTGCCCTCGGTGGCCACCGCGATCACGTGAGCGCCGCGCGCGGCGACCTCCTGCATGTTGGAGACCATCTGCGGCAGCACCGGCCCGTCCGTGGCGATGCACACCACCGGCGTCGACTCGTCGAGCAGCGCGATCGGGCCGTGCTTCATCTCGCCGGCCGCGTAGGCATCCGTGGCGATGTAGGAGATCTCCTTGAGCTTGAGCGCGCCCTCGAGCGCGACCGCCATGCCGATCAGGCGGCCGAGGTAGAGGAAGAAGTTCGCCTGCCAGTGGCGCTCGGCCACGTCGGCCACGGCGCCAGCGGGCTCGCCCGTCTCCGGGTCGGTGGCCCCGGCGACGACCTCGGCGATCGAGCGCGGCAGGTGCTGGAGCTCGCCGACGAGGCGGGTCAGGGTCTCGGCCTTCATCGTCCCGCGCAGCTCCGCCAGCTTGAGCGCCAGCAGGTACATCACGGCGACCTGCGTGACGAAGGTCTTCGTGGCGGCCACCCCGACCTCGAGCCCAGCGCGGGTGAACAGCGTGCCGTCCGCGTCGCGCGTGGCCTGCGAGCCCATGACGTTCGTCACCGCCAGCACCGTCGCGCCCGCCTCGCGGGCAACGCGCATCGCCGCGAGGGTGTCCGCTGTCTCGCCGGACTGCGTGATGCCGATCACCAGGTCGCCCGGCCCCACGAGCTGGCGGCGGTAGCGGTACTCCGAGGCGATGGCGACGCCGGCCGGGATCCGGGCCCACTCCTCCAGCGCGTAGGAGCCGATCAGCCCGGCGTGGTAGGAGGTTCCGCACGCGACGATGGTGATGCTGTTGAGCTCTGAGAGGATCGACTCGTCCAGCGCGCCCTCGTCGTCGAGGTCCACGCGGTCGCCCTCCGCGGTCCGGTCCACCACGGTCTCGGCGAGCGCATCAGCCTGCTCGTGGATCTCCTTGAGCATGAACGTCTCAAAGCCGCCCTTGACGGCCGTCTCCTCGTCCCAGTCGACGGTGATGACCTCGCGCTCGATCGCGCCCCCGTCGGGGCGCAGGATCTCGACGCCGCCGCGGCGCAGGACGACGATCTCCTCGTTCTCCAGCACCTGGACCTGGCGGGTGTGGGCAAGGAACGCGGGCACTGCGGAGGCGACGAACTGCTCGCCATCGCCGCGGCCGATGATCAGCGGGCACTCCTTGCGCGCGCCGGCCAGCGTCTCGGGGTCGTCGAGCGACATGGCGACGAAGGCGAAGTGGCCCTCCAGGTCGGCATACGCGAGGCGCACGGCCTCCGCGAGGTCGTCGTCCATGTGCCGGGCGATCAGGTGCGCGATGACCTCGGCGTCGGTCTCGCTCGTGAACACCGCGCCGTCGGCGGTCAGGCGCTTCTTGAGCGCCATGTAGTTCTCGACGATGCCGTTGACGACGACGTGGACGCGGTCGAAGGTGTCGAAGTGCGGGTGGGCGTTCGCCTCGGAGACGCGGCCGTGGGTCGCCCACCGCGTGTGGCCGATGCCGGTCGTCGCCTCGCGCGTCGCGGTGGCCACGCCGCCACCCGAGCCGTTCTCGCTGTGCAGCGCCTCGTCGAGCGCAGCCAGGTTGCCCACGGCGCGCACGGACTCGATCTCGTCGCCCGCGATGACCGAGATCCCCGCGGAGTCGTAGCCGCGGTACTCCAGCTTGCGCAGGCCCTCGAGCAGGATGTCCTCGACGGGGCGCGTCCCGACGTATCCGACGATTCCGCACATGAGCGCCTCAGGTTACGGGCTGGGGGGCCGATTCCCCGGGGCTCAGGCGGCAGCGGCGTGCGCGTACCGGCCCCGGTGCAGGTCATCCTCGCGCCAGCGCAGGTACCTCGGCCCCATGGTGCGCAGCCAGGACGGCAGGACCGGCGTGGTGGAGCGGGCCAGGCGGCCCACGAGCTCGAGCTCGATCTCCTGCGCGCGCGACCAGGGCAGGTTGAGTCGCTCGCGCGCGGCGGGGCGCAGCAGGCCGACGGTCCCGAGCCGCAGCGCGCGCGCGGTCGGTAGCCGCAGGGCGCCCCAGGCACGCTCGCCGACGCCCGCGGGCGGCGTGGTCGCCCCCAGCGAGCGCAGGACGCTGCGCACCACGTCGCTGTCCTCCAGGCGTGTGGCGATGATCTCGTCGACCCAGCGCCCGAAGGCGTCCCAGTCGTCGGGCAGGTCGCGGTCGCGCACGCCGAGCATGCGCCCCAGGCCCTTCCACTCGACCCAGAAGCGGTCGAGCTGGTCGGGGCGCATCGGCCGGCCGAACCGCGCGTGGGCGGCGACGATCACCTCGGCCAGCGTGCCGTGGACCCAGGCGTAGGCCTCGGGCTCCAGCGCGTGGTAGCGGCGCCCGTCGGGCGCGACGCCCTTGATCTGCTGGTGCATCCGGCGGATGGCGCAACCCGTGAGCCGCGCGCGCTCGGGGCCGCCGTAGACGAGCAGGTTCACGAAGTCCAGCGTGCGCAGCAGGCGGCCCCAGGGGTCGCGCTCGAAGTTCGAGTGCTCCCGCACCCCGGCCGCGACGGTCGGGTGCCCCACCTGGAGCATCAGGGCGGCGCCGGCGCCGAGCATGGTGCGCGCGTCGCCGGCCCGCCGCCAGGTGATCGAGCTGGGATCGACGGCCAGGGCGACGGCTTGGGCGGGTGTGGGTAGGAGGGCGGTTGTCACGAGCGATACGATTGATACCCGATGGGACCCAAGAGTATCATCGAACGCGCCCTGCTGGGCGAGAGCGCGGAGGACGACGCGACCGACCGCCGCATCCTCGACGGCGCCCTCGCGGAGGTTGCCGCCCAGGGCGCGCGGCGCACGACCGTGGACGACGTGGCACGCCGGGCAGGCGTGGGCCGGGTCACCGTGTTTCGCCGCATGGGCACCAAGGACGAGCTGCTCGAGCGGCTGTTCGCGCGCGAGGTCCGCCGGTTCCTGCGCGAGGTGGACGCCGCCCTCGACGGCGTGGGCGACCCGGCAGAGCGCGTCGCGGAGGCCTTCGTCGCGTGCGTCCGCGCGGGTGTGGAGCACCCGCTGGTCTCCCGCCTCGCGCGCCTGGAGCCCGGGGTCGCGCTGGAGCGCCTCGCGCAGGGCAGCCCGTCGCCCCTCGACCTCGGGCGGGCGTACGTCGCGGCGCGCATCGAGGCCGACCGTGCCGGCGGGGCCCGGCCCGGAGCCACCCACGGCAGCGCCGAGGAGATCGCCGACGTCCTGGTTCGTCTCGCGGTCACCTACGTGCTCGTGCCGACGCCGGTCTTCGACGTACGCGACGAGGCCGCCGCCCGCGACTTCGCCCGCCGCCTCCTCGCGCCGATCGTGACGGCCTAGGGCCGCAGCTCGCCGAGGTCAGGCGGAGGCGATGCCGCTGACGATGCCGACGAGGCGGTCGCACACCGCGTCCGCCTCCTCCTCGCTGGGCGCCTCGACCATCACGCGGACCAGCGGCTCGGTCCCGCTGGGGCGGATCAGTACGCGGCCCCGGCCGGCGAGCTCGGCGTTGGCGGCCGCGGCGGCGCTCGCCACGTCGTCGGAGGCCATGACGGCGTCCCGGTCGGGCACGCGGACGTTCACCAGCCGCTGGGGCAGCTTCTCCATCGCGTGGCGCCCGGCCAGGTCGTCCCCGGCCAGCGCCTCGAGCGTCAGCAGCGCGGCGGCCAGCCCGTCACCCGTCGCGTTGAAGCCCATCTCGATGACGTGCCCGGACTGCTCGCCGCCCAGCGCCCAGCCGCGGGCGCGCAGCTCCTCGAGCACGTAGCGGTCGCCGACCCGGGTGGTGGCCACCTCGATGCCGGCGTCCGCCATGGCGGTGTGGAAGCCGTAGTTGGTCATCACGGTCACCGCGACGCCGTCGCCCGGAAGGCGCCCGCTCTGGCGCAGGTGGCGCGCGGCCAGGGCCAGCAGCTCGTCCCCGTCGACGACGGTGCCGTTGCGGTCGACGGCCAGCACGCGGTCGCCGTCGCCGTCGAAGGCGAAGCCGAGGTCGTGACCGCCCTCGGCGACCGCCCGCGCAAGGCCGTCGAGGTGTGTCGAGCCCACGCCGTCGTTGATGTTGCGCCCGTCGGGCTCCACCGCCAGCGTCGTGACCTTCGCGCCGCGGCGGCGGAAGGCCTCGGGCGCCACGCGGAACGTCGCGCCGTTCGCGCAGTCGAGCACGACGTCGACGCCGGCGAGGTCGAGGCCGGCGAAGCGCGTGCCGATCTCGCGCAGGTAGTCCTCCTGGGTGCCGTGGAGCGCGCGGATGCGCCCCACGTCGCGGGTGCGAGGGACGCCCTCCAGCGCCGCCTCGATGGCCAGCTCCGCGGCGTCCGACAGCTTGAAGGCGTCGGGGCCGAAGAACTTGATGCCGTTGTCCTCGTAGGGGTTGTGTGAGGCGCTGATCACGGCGGCGAGGTCGAAGCCGTAGCGCGCGAGCAGCAGCGGGGCGGCGGGGGTCGGGAGGATGCCGCCGAGGTAGGCGTCGCCGCCCGCGGCCGTCACGCCGGCCGCCATCGCGGACTCGAGCATCTCGCCGGACTCGCGGGTGTCGCGGATGATCAGCACCCGCGGGCGCTCGACCGGAGAGCCGGCCGTGGCCGCGCGCGCGAGCGCGAGCGCCAGGTCGGCGGTCAGGAACTCGCCGGCCAGGCCACGGACCCCGTCCGTGCCGAAGAGCTTGCGCGCCATGCGGGGCGAAACCCCCTCTAGCGCTTGGAGAACTGCGGCCGCTTGCGGGCCTTCTTGAGACCGGCCTTCTTGCGCTCCTTCGCGCGGGCGTCGCGCGTGAGGAAGCCGCGGCGCTTGAGCTCGCCGCGAAGGTTCGGGTCGGCCTCAAGGAGGGCGCGCGAGATGCCGTGGCGCAGAGCGCCGGCCTGCGAGGACACGCCGCCCCCGCCCATGCGAGCGACGACGTCCATCCGCGCTTCGTAGCCGACCGCCTCGAGCGGCTGGCGGATGTTGCGCTGGAGCGTGGGGCGCGGGAAGTAGTCGTTCAGCGGCTTGCCGTTGATCGTGTAGGCGCCGTTGCCGGGCCGCAGCGTGACGCGGGCGATCGCGGTCTTGCGCTTGCCGGTCGCCTTGTAGCGGGCCTCGGCGGCCAGGTCGATCGTCGCCTGCGCGATCGGCTGCTCCACGGCCTCGGCGTCGTCGCCGCCGGCGTCCCGGCCGGCGTCCTCGCCGGCCAGGGGGTCGCTGCCCTCGAGCACGATGTCGACCTCGAGGTCGGCACCCGGGATGACGGCCGGCTTCTCGCCCTCGGCCTTGGGAGCGGGGCGGCGGTCCTCGGCGGGCTCCTCCTCGCCGGCGGGCGCCTCAGCGGCGGGCTCCTCAGCGGCGGGCTCCTCAGCAGCTGGCTCCTCAGCAGCTGGCTCCTCAGCGGCGGGCTCCTCAGCGGCGGGAGCGGCGGCCTCGGGCGTCTCCTCCGCCTGGGGCTCGACGGCCTCCGGGGCCTCGCCCTCGGGCGCCTTCTCGTTCTGATCCTCGGGCGGAGTGGCGTCGTCGGCCATCAGGATGCGATCTCCATCGGTTGCGGCTTCTGGGCGACATGCGGGTGGTCGGGGCCGGCATAGATCTTGAGCTTGGTCAGCTGCTTCCGCGCCAGCCGGTTGCGGGGCATCATGCCCTTGACCGCGAGGCGGATGACCTCCTCGGGACGCCGCGCGAGCATCTCCTCGAGCGTGCGCGAGCGCAGCCCGCCCGGGTACCCACTGTGGCGGTAGTACCGCTTGGCGGCCAGCTTGTTGCCGGTCACCGTGATCTTCTCGGCGTTGATCACGACCACGAAGTCGCCCGTGTCGATGTGGGGCGTGTACTCGGGCTTGCGCTTGCCGCGCAGGACGTCGGCGATCTGGGTCGCGAGGCGCCCGAGCGTCTGCCCAGTCGCGTCGACGACGAGCCAGTTGCGCTCGGCGGTGGAAGGCTTGGCGACGTAGGTCTTCGTGTTCATGGCAGGCGAGAGGCCGCGCGTACGGCGCGGCCGGCGGTCGATGATAGGGAATCGACCCGCTGCCCTCCTTGCAGGCCACAGACCACGGCGGCTGATCGCCATCATGTGCGGACGATGAGCCGCACGTCCATCCACGACCTGCTCGCCGGCGCCCGCGCCCGGCTTCACCGTCTCACGCCGCCGGAGGCCGCCGACGCCCAGCGCGCCGGCGCGACGCTGGTCGACCTGCGCGCGGAGGGCCACGTTGAGCGCGACGGCGCCATCCCCGGCGCGTTGCGCTTCCCGCGCAACGTCCTCGAGTGGCGACTGGACCCCGACTCGCCCTGGCGGGGAGAGGGCGCGCCGGGCCTCGACGCAGAGGTGATCCTCTTCTGCGATCACGGCTTCCAGTCGTCGCTCGCGGCCGCGCAACTCCACGACATGGGCTTCGAGCACGCGACCGACCTCGACGGCGGCTTCGAGGCGTGGGTGGCCGCCGGCCTGCCGGTACAGCGCGCCTGACCGCCGTGAGGGAGGGCCTGACGACGCGGCTGGAGGGCGCAGGCGTGGTGCTCGAGCCGCTCGAGGCCCGTCACGAGCCCGAGCTGCTGGTCGCGTCGCGCGATCCGGCGATATGGGAGTGGGTGGCCGGCCAGGCGCTGAGCGACGAGCAGTTCGCCGCCTGGTTCGCGTTCGCGCGCGCCGAGCAGGAGGCCGGCCGGCAGGGGCCCTTCGCCACGATCGACCGCTCCACCGGCCGCGCGATCGGCAGCAGCCGCTACTGCGCGCTGCGCCCCGAGCACCGCGGGCTGGAGATCGGCTACACATGGCTCGAGCGCAGCGCGTGGCGAACCGGCGCGAACGTCGAGGCCAAGCTGCTGATGCTCGAGCACGCGTTCGAGCGCCTGGACTGCCTACGCGTGGAGTTCAAGACCGACGCGCGCAACGAGCGCTCGCGCGCGGCGCTGGCCGCGCTTCCGGCCCACTTCGAGGGGATCTTCCGCAGCCACATGGTGGTGGCCTACGGCGTGCGCGACTCGGCGTACTACAGCGTCGTCGCGGAGGAATGGCCGGAGGTCAGGGAGAACCTGGAGCGACGGCTGGCGGCCACGCGCTGACGCTGCTCACTCCCACGAAGTGGGAGGGATGTCAGCCACGTCTGAGATCACTCCCACTCGATCGTTCCCGGGGGCTTCGACGTGATGTCGAGCACGACGCGGTTGACCTCGCGCAGCTCGTTGATCATCCGCGACGCGATCTGCTCGAGCAGGTCGTACGGGAGGCGCGCCCAGTCCGCGGTCATCGCGTCGTCGGAGGTCACCGCGCGGATGACGACGACGTAGCCGTAGGTGCGCTCGTCGCCCTGCACGCCGACCGTCCGCACGTCGGGCAGCACGCAGAAGCTCTGCCACAGCTCGCGATAGAGGCCCGCCTTGCGGATCTCGTCCTGGAGGATGAAGTCGGCGTCGCGCAGGATGTCCAGGCGCTCCTTGGTGGCCTCACCGCCGACGACGCGGATCGCCAGGCCCGGACCGGGGAACGGCTGGCGCCACACGAGGCGCTCGGGGAGGCCCAGCTCCGCGCCGACGGCGCGCACCTCGTCCTTGAAGAGCATGCGCAGCGGCTCGACGAGCTCGAACTGAAGATCGTCGGGCAGGCCGCCGACGTTGTGGTGCGACTTGATCGTCGCCGCACCGGTGCCGCCGCCCGACTCGATGACGTCGGAGTAGAGCGTGCCCTGGACGAGGTAGTTGGCGCCATCGAGCGCGGCCGCCTCCTCCTCGAAGACGCGGATGAACTCGGCGCCGATGGCCTTGCGCTTGGCCTCGGGGTCGCTGACGCCCTTCAGCTTGGCCAGGAAGCGCTCCTCGGCGTCGACCGCGACGAGTGGGATGCCGAACTGGTCGCGGAACGCCGAGATGACCTGCTCGCCCTCGTTCTTGCGCATCAGCCCGTGGTCGACGAACACACAGGTGAGCTGGTCGCCGACGGCTCGGTGCACGAGCAGCGCGGCGACGCTGGAGTCCACGCCGCCCGACAGCCCGCAGATCACGCGCCCCTTCCCGACCTGCTCGCGGACCCTGGCGATCTGCTCCTCGACGATCGACGCCGCGCTCCACGTCCGCTCGCAGCCGCACACGTCGTCGAGGAACGTCGTGAGGATGTGTTGCCCGAACGGCGTGTGGACGACCTCGGGGTGGAACTGGATCCCGTAGATGCCCTTCTCGACGCTCTCGAACGCCGCGACCGGCGACGCGGTCGACGACGCGAGGGCCGTGAAGCCGGGCGGCGGCGCGAAGACGGTGTCGCGGTGCGACATCCAGCACGTCTGCTCGGCCGGCGTGCCGGCCAGCAGGCGCCCGGCGTCCGCCACCGTGAGGTCGCTCCGACCGAACTCCCCCACCTCCGCGCCCTCGACGCGGCCACCGAGCTCGGTGGCGAGCAGCTGCATCCCGTAACAGATGCCCAGCACGGGGATGCCGAGGTCCAACAGCTCGCGCTCCAGGCGCGGGGCGCCGTCCGCGTAGACGCTCGCCGGCCCGCCACTGAGGATCAGCCCCTTCGGCTTGCGGCGCGCGACCTCCTCGGCGCCCACGTGGTGGGGCAGCAGCTCGGAGTACACGCCGCAGTCGCGCACGCGGCGCGCGATGAGCTGCGAGTACTGCCCGCCGAAGTCGAGGACCACCACCTCGTCGACCCCTCGGGGCGCCTCGGGCACACGGGGCCGAAGGCCCTGGGTCGAATCGAGCGCCGACTCGTCGACCAGCTCCGTCGCGGCGTTCCCAGCGGTGACCAGATTCTCGGTCAGCTACGCCTCTGCGAGCTCATGGTCATGCGCGCCATTTCCGTTTCCGCCCGCTTCCGCGGTGCCCGGCGCCGCAGCGGTCGCGCCCCTCGCGCCCATGCCGATCCCCTGCGCCACTTGGAGCTGCTTGCCCTCGGTCTGGAGCGCCGGGGCGACCATCAGCTCGGCCCGGTTGAACTCGGCGATGTCGCGGTAGCCGCAGGTCGCCATCGAGGTCCGCAGGCCGCCCATCAGGTTGAACGTGCCGTCGTTCTCGCGGGCGGGGCCGACGAGGATCTCCTCGATCGTGCCGTTCTGGACCGTCTGCACGCGCGCACCACGCGGGAGCGTCGGGTGGAACGTTGCCATGCCCCAGTGGTAGCCGCGACCCGGCGCCTCGTGGGCGCGGGCGAGCGGGGAGCCGATCATCACCGCGTCCGCGCCGCAGGCGATCGCCTTGGCGACGTCGCCGCCGTTGCGCATTCCGCCGTCGGCGATGACCTGGCAGTACTCGCCCGTCTCGAGCATGTGCTGCGAGC
>DAINCW010000006.1:0-31443 GCA_036732205.1 Solirubrobacteraceae bacterium
TCGACGACCATCTGGGCGAGCAGCTGCTGCGCTCCGACAAGGACCGCTCGGAGCACGCGATCGTCGTACGGCGGATCGAGCGCACGCTGCGCGGCCACGCGGTGTGGGTCGCCGCGGCGCCCGAGCCCGTCATCGCGAGGATCGCGAACATCCAGCATCTCGCCACGCCGATCCGCGCGCAGCTCGCGCAGCCGGTCGGCGCGGTCGAGCTGGCCGGTCACCTGCACCCGACGCCCGCGGTCGGCGGCGAGCCGCTGAGCGTCGCCGCGTCGCTGATCCCGGCGCTCGAGGGCCTGGACCGCGGCTGGTACGCCGGGCCGGTCGGCTGGACCGACGCGAACGAGGACGGCGAGTTCTGCGTCGCGCTGCGCTCGGCGCTCGTGCGCGGCCCCGACGCGCGCTGCTACGCGGGCGTCGGAGTGGTCGCCGACTCGGACCCGGCAGCCGAGCTGGCCGAGACGGAGATCAAGCTGCAGGCGCTGCTGCCGGTCCTGGCGAGCTGACGCGATACGGCGCTCAGAGCGCGGCGGCGACCGCGTCCCATACGCGGCGGTGCAGCGCGACGTTCTCCGCGCGGTTGGTGACGACCTCGACGAGGACGTGCCGGCCGAGTGCGGCGCGGACGTCGGCGAGCGACTGCGCGAGGACGTATTCGATCCCCGCGGCGGCGCAGAGTGCGGGCACGTCGAGCTGCGGCGCCGTGGCGACGTGCTCCTCGTAGGCGTCCGTCTGCGTCGAGACCGGCAGGAAGTCGAAGATCCCGCCGCCACCGTTGTTGAGCAGGACGATCGTGAAGTCGGGTCCGCCGCGGCGCATCGACAGCAGCGAGCCGGCGTCGTGCGCGAGCGCGACGTCGCCGAGGAGGACCGTCGTGGGCATGCCGGTCGCCGCGACGCCCAGCGCCGTGGCGATCGTCCCGTCGATGCCGTTGGCCCCGCGGTTGGCGAGCACCCGCGGCGGGTGGTCGCGCACAGGCGCGAACGTCTCGACGTCGCGAACGGGCATCGAGGAGGCGACGACGAGCGTGTGATCCGCGGGCAGCGCGGCGACGAGCTCGCGCGCCACGCGCGGCTCGGAGAGCGCATCGCCGAGCGTCTCGTCGATGGCCCGCGAAGCGGCGGCGTCGGCGTCCCGCCAGGCGGCGACCCAGCCCTTCTCGCTCTCGAAAGCGAGGGTCTCCGGCTCGGCGTCAATGATCTCGCTCAGCGCTCCGGTCGGATCGGACCACACCGCGTCGCTACGAAACGCGATCTGCGGGATGTCGAGGCTCGCAAGCCATTGACGAAGCGGCTTCGAGGTCGGGAGGTCGCCGACGCGAACGACGACGTCCGGCGCGTGCCCCGTCGCGAACGGCTTGTGGCGCAGAAGGGCGTCGTAGTGGGCGATCGCAAAGGGCCCTCGTCGCGCGCCTGACAGAGGGTCCGCGAGCACGGGGACCTTGGCGAGGTTCGGTGGGAGGCATCGCTCGGTCCGCCCGGCGACCACGATCGGGCGGGGTTCGCTCTTCCCGTGCCACGAGACCATCTGGCGCGCGCCCTGCCGCGCCAGCCACGGCGCACCGTCCGCCCGCCCCGGCAGCGGGTCCTCCGGCAACTCCTCGTCGAGCACGAGCGGCTCGCGCACCGGCACGTTGAGGTGGACGGGCCCCGCGCGGTGCGCCTCCGCGGTCCACACCAGCCGGCACGCCAGCGAGCGCACCCACCGCAGCCGCTCCGGCGTCGCCTCATGCGAGCCCAGCTCGAAGAACCACTTCGCGTTGCGCCCGTAGAGTCCAATCTGGTCGATCGCCTGCCCGGCGCCGACCTCGCGCAGCTCGGGCGGGCGGTCGGCGGTGAGGACGACGAGCGGCACGCCGGCCTCGTGGGCCTCGACCACGGCGGGCAGGTACTGCGCCGCCGCCGTCCCCGAGGTGCACGCCAGGACGGCCGGCCGGCCGCTTGCCTTCGCAATGCCAAGCGCGAAGAACCCGGCCGTCCGCTCGTCGATCTGTGAGTGGCAGCGCAGCCGCCCGTCGCGCACGAGGCTGAGCACGATCGGGGCCGAGCGGGAGCCCGGGGAGGTGACGGCGTCGCGCACGCCGCAGCGCACGAGCTCGTCGACGAGCGCGCGCAGCAGGAGGTACTGATCGGTGGGGGCGGTCAAGATGCGGGGCCGATGGCGGAGACGGTCATCCTGCTGCACGGCTTCACGTCCACGGCCCGGGCGTGGGACGGCGTGATCGCCGCGCTGGACTCGGGACGCTATCGCCCGCTCGCCCTCGACCTGCGCGGCCACGGCGCCGCCCGCGACCGCACGCCGATCGGCTTTGAGGAGGTGGTGGCCGACGTGCTCGAGGCCGCGCCCGGGCGATTTGCGCTCGCGGGCTACTCGATGGGCGGCCGGATCGCCCTCCACGTGGCGCTCGCCGCGCCCGAGCGCGTGAGCGCGCTGGTGCTCATCTCCACGTCGCCCGGGATCGAGAACGACGCCGAGCGCGCGGCGCGCCGCGCGGCCGACGACGCCCTCGCTGACGAGCTCGAGGACATGGACATCACCACGTTCGCCGACCGGTGGGCCGGCCAGTCGCTGTTCGCCGACGACCCGCCCGACGTCGCGGCGCGGGCGCGGGAGGATCGCCTGCGCAACGACCCGCGTGCCCTCGCCGCCGCGCTGCGCGGCCTGAGTACGGGCCGCATGCCGCCGCTCTGGGACCGCCTCGGCGAGCTGCGCGTGCCGACCGTCGTCATCGCCGGCGAGCGCGACCCGAAGTTCACGGCCATCGCGCGTCGCATGGCCGCCGCCCTCCCTGACGCGCGCTTGGAGGTCGTCCCGGAGGCCGGACACACGCTGCCCGTCGAGGCGCCGGACGCGGTCGGCGGCGCAATCAACCGCCTTGCGGTCTAGCCTCCCGCGCCGGGGTCAACGTGGGAGGAACGGATGCGCAGGTGTCTCTGCTGGACGATGGCGGTCACGATCGGGTGCGCGATGGCGGGCTCGACGGCGGCCATGGCCGCCGATCCCCAGCCGTACGGGACCAACGACGCGGGCGGGTTTCGCAACGTGCTGCCGCCCGGCGAGAACGGCACCGACAACGCGTTCCAGCTCGCCCAGAACCAGGCCGACAGCACCGCGCTGCCCGCGCACTACAACGACCAGCAGGCGCTCTACGCGAACCTGCTCTACGCCTCGCCGACGCTGACCAACGACCAGATCCCGAACTTCTACAAGGATGCGACGTTCGGGGTCAAGCCCGAAGACATCGAGTCCGTGACCACGCCGCGGCCCGGCGTGACCATCGTGCGCGACAAGCAGTACGGCATCCCGCACATCTACGGCGACACGTCCGAGGACGTCGAGTTCGGCGCGGGGTACGCCGGCGCCCAGGACCGTCTCTTCCTCATGGACGTCCTGCGCCACACCGGCCGCGCCCAGCTCTCGTCGTTCGTGGGCGGATCGGCCGGCAACCGGGCCATGGACCGCACGCAGTGGGCCATCGCCCCCTACACCGAGGCCGATCTCCAGAGCCAGCTCGACAACGCGCCGAAGGTCTATGGCGCCCTGGGCGCGCAGGTCGTTTCCCGCGCCCAGGCGTTCGTCGACGGGATCAACGCGTACATCGACGCGGCGATGCTCAACCCGACCATGATGCCCGGCGAGTACGCCGCCTTCGGCAAGCTCCCGCAGCACTGGACGATGACCGACGTCATCGCCGAGGCGTCCCTGATCGGCGGCATCTTCGGCAAGGGCGGCGGCAACGAGGTGCGCTCCGCGCTGTTCCTCCAGTCGATGGAGAAGCGTTTCGGCACGAAGAAGGGCATGAAGGCCTGGGCCGACTTCCGGTCCAAGAACGACCCCGAGGCCCCGACGACCGTCCTGCGGCAGCGCTTCCCGTACGAGACCACGAGCGCGTTCTCCAAGAGCGGACTTGCGATCCCCGACCCGGGGTCGGTGCAGTTCGCGCCCGTCGCTCCGCCCGTGGCCGCGAGCCGGTCCGCGCGCAACGCCTCGATCGGGGGCCAGCTGATGAGCCAGTTCAACAAGCACCCGCACGCGTCGAACTGGGAGCTCATCGCCGCACGCCACTCCGCGACCGGTCACCCGATTGGCGTGCTCGGCCCGCAGGTGGGCTACTACGTCCCGCAGATCCTCATGGAGGAGGACCTGCACGGCCCGGGCTTCGACGCCCGCGGCGCGACGTTCCCGGGCGTGAACCTCATGGTCCAGCTCGGCCACGGTCGCGACTACGCGTGGAGCGCCACGACGGCGACCTCGGACAACGTCGACACGTTCGCGGAGGTCCTCTGCCAGGACGACTTCCACTACACCTACAAGGGCCAGTGCCTGGCGATGGACAAGCTGGACCGCACGAACTCGTGGACGCCGAACGCGTCCGACATGACGGCGCCCGGCTCGGAGACCCTGACGGCGTACCGCACGGTTCACGGGATCGTCTACGCGCGCGGGACCGTCGGCGGCAAGAAGGTCGCATTCGTCACGGCCCGCACGACCTACTTCCACGAGGCCGACTCGTCGATCGGCTTCTTCGCGCTCAACGACCCGGCGCAGGTGCACGACCCGCAGTCGTTCCGCCAGGCCGTGGGCGGGATCAACTTCCTGTTCAACTGGGCCTACATCGACGCGGACCACATCGCCTACCAGCTCTCAGGGGCGATGCCGCAGCGGGCGAAGGGGACATCGCCGGACTTCCCGATCCTCGGGACCGGGCAGTACGACTGGCAGGGCTACGACCCGGTGCTCCACACGGAGAGCACGGTGGGGCTCGACCAGCGCCCGCACGCGGTCGACCCGGACTACCTCGTCTCATGGAACAACAAGCAGGCGCCGGGATGGGCCGCGGCCGACGACAAGTACTCCTACGGCCCGATCTTCCGCTCGCAGATGATCGAGGCGCGGGTGAAGGCCGCGATCGCCGGAGGCAAGAAGGCGACGCTCGCCCAACTCGTCCAGACCACGGAGGAGCCGGCGAGCCAGGACCTCGAGGCGTGGTCGCTGCTGCCGATCCTCAAGCGGGCGATGGGCACGCCGAAGGACGGAGCGACGCGCGACGCGCTCCAGCTGCTGTCCTCGTGGGCCGCCGCGGGCGCGCACCGGCGCGACCTCAACAAGGACGGCAAGGACGAGGACACGCCCGCGATCACGCTGATGGACGCGTGGTGGCCGCGACTGACCGACGCCATGTTCGCCCCTGCGCTGGGCCCGGACGCGCTGGCGTCGCTGAAGACGATCCTGCGCCCGGCAAGCGTCCTGGCCGGCGACGGGCCGTCCGCGCCCGACTACGACGACGGGTGGTTTGGCTTCGTCTCCAAGGACCTGCGCGACATCTACTCGCCCAAGAAGGTCAGGGGCCGCTGGTCGCGCGGCTACTGCGGCGGCGGGTCGAAGGCGAAGTGCCGCGCCGTGCTCCAGACGTCGCTGAAGGACGCGCTGAGCGTCACCGCGCAGGACCTGTACGCCAAGGGCGACTGCAAGAGCACGCCGGATCCGGCGTGCTTCGACCAGAACCGGTCGGTGATCGCCAGTGGCGTGTCCCTGCCGCCGTTCCCGTTCCAGAACCGCCCGACGTTCCAGCAGACCGCGGCGCCGACGACACACGTGCCCCGCGGATAGCGGGGCACGCGCGCCGCGAGGCGGTGGGGCGCGCAGCTGCTTTCGGCGCAATTGGTATCTGGGGGTCGCATACCAACCCTCAGATACCAATCGCGTGAAGATCACCCTGCCTGGGGCGCCTTTTCGGTGCCATGACCCCGAAAACGCGCCCCAGCACGCAGCTCCCTCCCTCGAAGATGCCGTTCGTCGCGCCCGAAGGGGCGCTCACCCACCTTCCACGGCAGACCGCGGAAGCGCGCCGTCAGACGCCGAGGCCGGGCGCGGTCGGCACGGCGATGGCGCCGTCGACCACGGCGAACGGCGAGGGCTCGGCGAACGCCTCCAGGGTCGCCAGCCCACAGGGCAGGTCGACCCGCAGGGCGGCAGCGGCGTGCAGCGCCGCGGCGACGCCGCGCGGCCCGTCGTAGGTCGACGCGAGGTACGCCTCGCCGCCGTGAGCCCGCACGAGCGCGGCGCGGACGAGCAGCGACGCGATGCCGCCGGAGCCCGCGATCTTCAGACAGACCGCGTCCGCGACCCCCGCCGCGAGCGCCCCAGGCTCCGCTGCGGTCTCGTCGAGGGCGATGCGCACGGCAACGCGCTCGCGCACGGCTCGCATCGCCGCGATGCCGTGCACCGGCTCCTCGACGAGCTCGAGCCCGGCGGGCGCCAGCGCCTCGATCGCGCGCACCGCCTCGTCGACGTCCCACGCGCCGTTCGCGTCCAGGCGCAGCGCGATCTCGGGCCCGACCGCGGCGCGCACGGCGGCGACGCGGCCCGCGTCGTCCCCCGAGCCGACCTTCACCTTCACGCACCGGTAGCCCTCGCGCGCCGCGGCGGCGGCGGCGTTGGCCGCGCCGGCGCGATCGGCGGCGTCGATGGTCGCGTTGACCGGCACCGCGGCCAGCGGGCCATCGGCCACGAGGTCGCAGAGCGACTTGCCGGATCGCTTCCCGGCGATGTCCCATAGCGCGAGATCGAGCGCGGCCAGCGCCTGGGGGAGCGGGTCGACATCGCGACAGGCGTCGACGAGGAGGTCGCCGCGCAGGTCGTCCCCGCGCCCGGCGATGATCGGGGCGTAGGCGGCGAGGGCGGCCGCGGCTCGCTCCAGGGAGACGCCGTCGTACGGCTCGAGCGGGGCGGCCTCGCCGTGGCCGACCGTCCCGTCGCCGGCCTCGATGTCCACCTCGAGGATCCGGCGCTCGCGCAGCTCGCCCCAGGCGAAGCCCAGGGGCTCGCGCAGCGCGAGGACCCGTTCCGAGACGGTCAGGCGCACCTAGCTCGCCAACACGCCGGCGCTCAGCAGCACGCAGTACGCGAGCTGGAGCATGCCGGTGCCCGCGAGCGCGCCGTTGAGCGACGGCCCGTCGGTGCGCGTGCGAACGGTCGTGACGAGGCGGACGGCGAGCGGGAGGGGCGCCAGCGCCAGCAGCACCCACGGGCTCAGCCACGCGGCGAGGGGCACGAGCGAGGCGAACCCCAGGGCGAGCATCCCGGCGTACAGCGTGCGCGCCCGTTCTCGCCCGAGCCGCACGGCCAACGTGCGCTTGCCCGCGCGGCGGTCGGTCTCCACGTCGCGGACGTTGTTGACCACGAGGATCGCCGAGGCGAGCAGCCCGACCGGCACGGCAAGCGCGAACGCCAGCCCGCGCAGGTCCTCGGTCTGCACGTAGTAGGAGCCGCTCACGGCGACGATGCCGAAGAACAGGAAGACGAAGACCTCGCCCAGCCCCTCGTAGCCGTACGGCCTCGGCCCGCCGGTGTAGAGCACGCCGGCCAGGATCGACGCGGCCCCGATCAGCAGCAGGACCGGGCCGGCCTTGATCACCAGGTAGACGCCGCAGAGGACGGCAAGACCGAACGTGACGTAGGTCGCCACCAGCACCCGCCTGGGCGGAACGAGCCCGCCCGCCGTCACGCGCACGGGCCCCAGTCGGTCGTCGGTGTCCGCGCCGCGGCGCGCGTCGGAGTAGTCGTTGCTCAAGTTGGTCCCCACCTGGATGAAGACGGCGCCGAGCAGCGCCGCGGCGAGCGCGAAGCCGTCGAAGTCGCCGTCGTGGATCGCCAGCGCCGTGCCGACCAGGACCGGCGCGACCGCCGCGGGCAGCGTGCGCAGCCGCGCGGCCATGAGCCAGATGCGCACGGCCTATGGCCTCCGCGGGAACTGCGAGAAGTCGGGCGGGCGCTTGTCCTTGTAGGCCTCGCGGCCCTCGCGCGCCTCCTCGGAGCCGTAGAAGAGGAGGTTCGCGTCGTGCGCGAGCTGCTGGAGCCCGGCCATGCCGTCCTCGTTGGCGTTGAAGCTCGCCTTGAGCAGGCGCAGCGCAAAGGGGGAGAGCGCGAGCATCTCGCGGCACCACTGGACGGTCTCCTCCTCGAGGCGGTGAAGGGGCACCACCGCGTTTACGAGGCCCCAGTCGAGCGCGGTCTGCGCGTCGTACTGGCGGCAGAGGAACCACACCTCCTTGGCGCGCTTCTGGCCGATCTGGGCGGCGAGCAGGCTCGCGCCGTAGCCACCGTCGAACGAGCCGACGCGCGGCCCGGTCTGGCCGAAGCGGGCGTTGTCGGCGGCGATCGTCAGGTCGCAGCAGATGTGCAGCACGTGCCCGCCACCGATGGCGTAGCCCGCGACCATCGCCACGACGGGCTTGGGCAGCCGCCGGATCTGGACCTGCAGGTCGGTGACGTGGAAGCGCCCGACGCCTGAGCCGGGCTGCTCCTCGTAGCCCTTGTCGCCGCGGACGCGCTGGTCGCCGCCCGAGCAGAAGGCGAGCTCGCCCTCACCGGTGAGGACGACCACGCCGACCGAGTCGTCTTCGCGCGCGCGCTCGAACGCGTCGGACATCTCGATGACCGTCTGCGGGCGGAACGCGTTGCGCACATCTGGGCGGTCGATCGTGATCTTCGCGATGCACCGACCGCCGACTTCGCCGGCGGTGCCCGTCGAGGTCTCGTAGCGGATGTCTTCGTACTTGCCGGCGGCGGTCCACGTGACTGGCATTCTCTTAAGGCTATGCGGGTGGAAGCGTGGCTGACTCGCGCCGCCCGGCGGCGCCCCGACACGGAGGCCGTCAACGGCGTCTCATACGTCGCGCTGGCCGAGGCCGTGGACGCCGGCGCGCGCGACCTGCACGCGCGTGGCGTGGGCGCCGGAGACCGGCTGGCGATAGCCCTGCCGCCGGGAACGGACTTCGTCGTCGCCCTGCACGCGGCGTGGCGTCTCGGCGCTGTCGCGGTGCCCGTCGACCTGCGCTGGGCCGACGCCGAGCGCGACCGCCTGGTCGCCGGGATGGCGTTCGTCGACGAGCCGCTGGAGGACGGGCCGCACGCAGCGCTGCTCGGCGAGCACGACCTCGACGCGGTCGCCGCGGTGATGCACACGAGCGGGTCGACCGGCACCCCGAAGCCGGTGGCCCTGACGTTCTCCAACTGGCTATGGAGCGCGCTGGGCTCGGGCGTGGCGCTGGGCGTGAACCCCGAGGAGCGCTGGCTCTGCCCGATGCCGCTCAGCCACGTGGGCGGCCTGTCGATCCCGGTCCGCAGCGCGATCTACGCGACGACCGCGCGGATCCTGGAGCGCTGGGACACCGATCGCGTGCTCGACGAGCTGCGCGAGGCGACGATCGTCTCACTCGTACCGACCACGCTGCAGCGGCTGCTCGACGCCGGCCTGGAGCACGGTCCGCGCGTGCTGCTCGGCGGCGCTCCCATTCCGCCGGCGCTGCGCGAGGCGCCCGTCGAGGTGATCGAGACCTACGGCCTCACCGAGGCGTGCTCGCAGGTGACCACCGGCGGCTTCCCGCTCTTCTGCACGAGCGTGCGGGTGGCGCCGGACGGCGAGATCGTCGTCTCGGGTCCGACCGTCGCCGGCGACGGCGAGCTGCACACCGGCGACCTGGGCCGGCGCGACGCCGATGGCCGCCTGCACGTCACCGGCCGCGGCGCCGACACCATCGTCACCGGCGGCGAGAACGTCGCGCCCGCGGAGGTTGAGGCGGTGCTCGAGGAGCACCCCGCCGTCGCCGAGGCCGCCGTCCACGCCCGGCCCGACGCCGAGTGGGGGGAGGCGGTGGTAGCGATCGTGGTGCTCCGTGACGAGGCGACCGAGGCAGCGCTGCGCGAGCACGTCGCTAGGCGGCTTGCCGCCTACAAGGTGCCCAAGGCGATCGCGTTCGCCGACGCGCTGCCCCGGACGCCCAGCGGCAAGCTGCGCCGCGCCGAGCTGGCCTGAGCGTCTGGGTCCCGACCCCGCCACGGGCAGGCGCGATTCCGGCCGGGCCCGGTGAGAGCCTGGCGCCCATGCAACTCATGTCACTGCAGGACGCACGGACGCTGGCGCTGGCTCGCCGCGCGCGCAGCGCTGCCGGCGTGGGGGCGACCCCGTGGCAGACCCTCGACGGGGACGACGCCGCGGCGCGGCGCTTTCTCGTCCTGGTGACCGACGGCGAGCGCGACGAGGACGTGGAGGTGCTGCTGGACCGGCCGCTGCCGATCGAGGATGCCGACCGCGTCGGGGACGCCGTGGAGGCCTACGCGCTGCGGTTCGTGCCGGGGCGGCGGCTGTCCGAGATCCACGACGAGCGCCTGCTGCTGTTCAGCGGCGCCGCCGAGGGGCGCCGGGCCGCCTGAGCATGGGCGGCGACCCCGAGGAGTACCGCGAGCAGGCCCGCGCGCGCTGGGAGCGCTCCGCCGAGGGGTGGGGCGCCCGGCGCGCGCAGCTCGAGCAGGCCTCGCGCCCGGTGTCCGCGTGGCTCGTCGATGCGCTGCGCATCCAGCCGGGCCAGACCGTGCTCGAGCTCGCCGCGGGCACCGGGGACACCGGCTTTCTCGCTGCGAAGCTCCTGGGACCGGCCGGCAAGCTGATCTCCACCGACGGGGCGGAGGCGATGGTCGAGCTGGCGCGTGCCCGGGCGGAGGAGCTGGGCCTCGCGGACGTCGTCGATGCACGCCCGATGGAGGCGGAGTGGATCGACCTGCCGGCGGCCAGCGTCGATGGCGTGGTGGTGCGCTGGGGCTACATGTTGCTCGCCGACCCGGGTGCCGCCCTGCGCGAGACGCGCCGCGTGCTGCGTCCGGGGGGGCGCGTGGCCCTGGCCGCGTGGGACGCGCCCGATCGCAACCGCTGGTCCTCCGCGATCGGCGCCGAGCTGGTCGCGCGCGGGCTGGCCGAACGCCCGCCGCCGGGCGCGCCGGGGCAGTTCGCTTGGGCCGACCGGGCGCAGATCGGCGAGGAGCTGCACGCCGCGGGCTTCACCGGCGTCGAGCTCGACACCGTCGACTTCGAGTTCCGCTTCTCCGACCTCGACGCGTGGTGGGACATGCAGATCGACCTGGCGGTGTTCCTGCGGGAGGCGCTGCTGGCCCTGACACCGGCCGAGCGCGACGACCTGCGGGAGGGGATCGAGGGCCGCATCGCGGACCTCGTCGCGCCCGACGGCAGCGTCACGTTCGGTGCGGCGACCCACGTCGCGGCCGCCGACGCCTGATCGCTAGGGTCCGGGCCCGTGTTCTATGACGACGACGCGGACCTCTCGCTCCTCGACGGCAAGACCGTCGCCATCATCGGGTTCGGCTCCCAGGGCCACGCCCACGCTCTCAACCTCAAGGACTCCGGGGTCGACGTGGTCGTCGGCCTGCGCGAGGGCTCGGGCTCGGCGGAGAAGGCCCGCGAGGGCGGGCTCAAGGTCGAGTCCGTTCCCGAGGCGGCCAGCCAGGGCGACCTCGTGATGATGCTCGTGCCCGACGAGAAGCACCGGGACGTCTACGAGACCTTGGTGAGCGACGGGATCGCCGAGGGCAACATGCTGCTCTTCGGCCACGGCTTCTCGATCCACTACGACGAGGTCCAGGCCCCGCCCGGCGTCGACGTCGCGCTGGTCGCCCCCAAGGGCCCGGGCCACCTCGTGCGCCGCCAGTTCACCGAGGGCAGCGGCGTGCCCGCCCTCGTCGCCATCGAGCAGGACGCGACCGGAAACGCCAAGGCGCTCGCGCTGGCCTACGCCAAGGGCATCGGCGGCACGCGCGCCGGCGTCATCGAGACCACCTTCAAGGACGAGACCGAGACCGACCTGTTCGGCGAGCAGGCCGTGCTGTGCGGCGGCGCGAGCGCGCTTGTGCAGGCGGGGTTCGAGACCCTCGTCGAGGCGGGCTACGACCCGCAGATGGCCTACTTCGAGTGCCTCCACGAGCTCAAGCTGATCGTCGACCTCATGTACGAGAAGGGCCTCGCGGGGATGCGCTTCTCGATCTCGAACACCGCCGAGTACGGCGACTACACGCGCGGCACGCGCATCATCGACGAGCACGTGCGCGCGGAGATGAAGCGGATCCTGACCGAGATCCAGTCCGGCGACTTCGCCAGGGAGTGGATCGCGGAGAACCGCGCGGGCCAGGAGAACTTCCTGCGCATGCGCGAGGAGCAGTCCAACACGCAGGTCGAGAGCACCGGCCAGGAGCTGCGCTCTCACATGGACTGGATCAAGACCGACTTCTGAGCAGCAGCCGCTACCGTCCGCGGATGCATCCGTCCGTCCACGAGCAGGCCCGCCGCGTGCGGATCCTCGGCGCCGGCGGCACGATCGCGATGGCCGGTCCCGACGGGGCGACCCCCCATCTGGACACCGAGGCGCTGATCGCGTCGATCGACGGGCTCGCCGACCGTGGCCTGGAGGCGCGCACGGTCGTCAACGTCCCCAGCGCCCACCTCACGCTCGCCGACCAGCTGACGATCTGCCGCGAGGCGCGCGACGCCGCCCGGCGGGGCATCGGCGTGGTCGTCACGCACGGCACGGACACGCTCGAGGAGACGGCGATGCTCTGCGACGTCATCCACGACGCCGATGCGCCGATCGTCTTCACCGGCGCGATCCGGACCGCCACGGCGCCGGGCGCCGACGGGCCGGCGAACCTCGTCGACGCCGTGTCGGTGGCCGAGTCCGAGGAGGCGGCCGGGATGGGCGTGCTCGTCGTCTTCGGCGGCGAGATCCACCACGCGCGCTGCGCGCGCAAGACCGACACGACGTCGCTGACCGCGTTCTCCTCGCCCCAGACCGGGCCGCTGGGCCGCGTCACCGAAGGGCACCCGACCATCTGGTCGCGCATGCCGCGCAACCCGCCGCTGGACCCGCCCAAGCTGGACGGGCATCGCGTCCTGATCGTGCCCACGGTCTCCGGCGACGACGGCAGCCTGGCCCGGGCCGCGCTGGCCACCGAGCCCGATGGCGTCGTGATCGGCACGCTTGGCGCCGGTCACCTCGCCCCGCACCTGCTCGAGATCTGGGCCGACGCCGCCACCCGGATGCCGGTGGTCGCCTACTGCCGCCCCGAGCGCGGCGTCGTCCTCACCGGCACCTACGGCTACGCGGGCTCCGAACGCGACCTGCGCGGCACCGGGATCATCCCCGTGGGCTTCCTGTCGCCCCAGGCAGCGCGGATGAAGCTGCTGGCGTGCGTCGCCTCCGGCCTGGAGATAGAGGAGGCCCGCTGGGCATTCAGCCAGGACGACGGGTAGCGACCGGCACCGCCCGCTACACTCGGCCGACCTGCCGCGACTGGCGTTCGGGTGGAGTTCACCACCGGGGAGCGGCAAGGCGTTTCATCGCCGCGCGCCTGGGCATGTCGATCCACTCCGACTCGGGACGCCTGCCATGCCGACGACGCCGAACGCCACCGCCCTCGAGATTCCGCCGGACCTCAGGCCCGCCGACGGCCGGTTCGGCTGCGGGCCGTCGAAGGTGCGCCCCGAGCAGCTCGAGTCGCTGGCGGGCGCGGCCGGGGCGATCATGGGCACGTCGCACCGCCAGGCGCCCGTCAAGGACGTCGTGGCCCGCATCCGCGGCGGCCTGCTCGAGCTCTTCGGCGCGCCCGACGGCTATGAGATCGCGCTGGGCAACGGCGGCACGACGGCGTTCTGGGACGCCGCGACGTTCGGCCTCGTGCGCGACCGCGCGCTGCACCTGACCTTCGGGGAGTTCTCGGCGAAGTTCGCCGGCGCCACCGCCGGCGCCCCGTTCCTCGAGGACCCGATCATCGTCACCGCCGACCCGGGAGACGCTCCCGCGCCGCGCGGGGACGCCGGCGTCGACGCCATCGCCTGGGCGCACAACGAGACCTCGACCGGAGTGATGGTCGGCGTGCAGCGTCCGGCCGACGCCGGTGACGCACTCGTCCTCGTCGACGCCACGTCCGGGGCCGGTGGCCTCCCGCTCGATGCGGCGCAGGCCGACGCCTACTACTTCGCCCCGCAGAAGTCGTTCGCCGCGGATGGCGGGCTGTGGCTCGCGCTGCTCAGCCCCGCCGCCATCGAGCGCATCGGCGAGCTGGACGCCGGCGACCGGTGGATCCCCGAGTTCCTCTCGCTGGCCACGGCGCTGGAGCACTCGCGCAAGGACCAGACGTACAACACGCCGGCGCTGGCCACGCTGGTCCTGCTCGCCGAGCAGGTCGACTGGATGCTGGGCAACGGCGGGCTGGACTGGTGCGTCGGGCGCACGACGGAGTCCTCGTCGCACCTGTACGGGTGGGCCGAGGCGTCGGAGTTCGCCACGCCCTTCGTCGCCGATCCGGCGAAGCGCTCGCTCGTGGTGGGCACGATCGACTTCAACGACGACGTGGACGCCGCCGCGGTGGCCAGGACGCTGCGCGCCAACGGCATCGTCGACACCGAGCCGTACCGCAAGCTCGGGCGCAACCAGCTGCGGATCGGCATGTTCTGTGCGATCGAACCCGATGACGTGCGCGCGCTGACAGCGTGCATCGACTGGGTCGTGGAGCGGATCTGATGCGCGTCCTCGTGGCCGAGAAGATCGGGGCGTCGGGCATGGACCTGCTGCGCGAGCACTTCGACGTGGACACCGAGGTCGACGGCGAGCTCGCGGATCGCATCGCCGACTACGACGGGATCGTGATCCGCAGCGCGACGCAGGTCACCGCGGACATCATCGAGCGCGCCGACAACCTCAAGGTCATCGGCCGGGCGGGCGTGGGCGTCGACAACGTCGACGTGCCCGCCGCGACCAAGCGCGGCATCGTCGTGGCCAACGCGCCGGAGTCGAACGTGGTGACGGCGGCCGAGCACACGATGGCGCTGCTGCTCGCGCTCGCGCGCAACATCCCGCAGGCCCACGCCAGCCTGACCGCCGGCAAGTGGGAGCGGTCGAGCTTCTCCGGCACGGAGGTGATGGACAAGACGCTGGGGATCATCGGCTTCGGGCGCATCGGCCAGCTCGTCGCGCAACGCGCCATGGGCTTCGGCATGCGCGTGCTGGCCTACGACCCGTTCGTCGCGGCCGAGCGCTACCGCGAGCTGGGCGTCGACAAGGCCGAGTCCTCCGACGACGTCTACGCCGAGGCGGACTTCATCACCGTCCATCTGCCCAAGACGCCCGAGACCGAGAACTGGCTCGACGCCGAGGCGTTCTCGAAGATGCGCGACGGCGTGCGCATCCTCAACGTCGCCCGTGGCCCGCTCTTGGACGACGCGGCGCTCCAGGAGGCGCTGGACTCGGGCAAGGTCGGTGGCGCCGCCCTCGACGTCTTTCGCTCCGAGCCCATCACCGAGCACCCGCTGTTCGCCTATCCCAACGTCATCGTCACGCCGCACCTGGGCGCCTCCACGACGGAGGCGACCGACCGCGCCGGCTACCAGGCCGCCGAGCAGGTCGTCGCGGCGCTGACAGGCGGCATCGTCATGACCGCCGTCAACGTCCCAGCGGTCGCGGCGGAGGACATGGAGGTCATGGGCCCGTTCCTGCCGCTGTGCCGCAAGCTCGGCCGGCTCGCCGTCGCGCTGGGCTCGGGCGCGGAGCGCATCGACGTCGAGTATCTGGGGCGCATCGCGGAGCGCGACACCCGCCCCCTCGGCGTGGCGGTCCTGCTCGGCGTGCTGCGCGGGCACACCGAGGAGCAGGTCAACGAGGTCAGCGCGCCCATGCTCGCCGAGGAGCGCGGCATCGTGGTGACCGAGACCAAGCGCAGCAGCGCCCGTGACTTCGCGGACCTCGTGCGCGTGACCGTGGACGGCACCCGCGTTGTCGGCACGTCGCTCGGCCGCCGCAACCGCCCGCATCTGCTCGAGGCCTGGGGTCAGCGCTTCAACCTCCAGCTCGACGACCACATCGCCCTGTTCCGCTACGAGGACGTGCCCGGGATGATCGGGCGAGTCGGCAGTGCGTTCGGCGAGAACGGGATCAACATCTCGTCCGCCGCGGTTGGGTACACCGACTCCGACCAGTCCGCCGACGAGGCGGTGATGGTCATCACGACCGACGCTCCGGTGCCGCAGTCGGTCATGGACGCGCTTGTCGCGACCGACGGCTTCAACGACGGCCGGGCAGTCACGCTCGCCGACGGATAGCGTGCGCACCCCCACTTCCTGAGGAGGAAACGAGTGCGCAAGCTGGCCGTCGTGCCCGCCATCGCCGCCCTGGCCCTGACGGGCTGCGGCTCGAAGTCATTCGAAAGCCAGGCGAACGGCATCTGCAAGGACTTCAACAAGCAGCAGAAGGCGTTGGGCACGCCGAAAAGCGTGGCCCAGCTCAAGAGCTTCGCCCCGAAGGTCAAGAACGCGTTCCAGGCCTCGCTGACGAAGCTGGAGGCGCTCAAGCCGCCCAAGAGCAAGGCCGCCGACTACCAGGCGCTGCTCACGTCGGGCAAGGCGCAGCTCGCGCTGTTCGACCAGCTGGTGGCCGCGGCGACGTCCGGTGACACCACGACGGTGCAGTCGATCTCCGCGCAGGGAAGCGCGAACAACAAGACGTCCAACGCGATCGCCAAGCGCATCGGCCTCAACGACTGCGCGAAGGGCTGATCGCGATGCGCGCTGTCGTCCTGACCGGGCACGGGTCCTTCGACGCCCTCAAGGTCGAGGAGCGTCCGGATCCACAGCCCGGCCAGGGCGAGGTGCGCGTCGACGTGCGCGCGGCCGGCGTGAACTTCGCCGACCACATGGCGCGCATGGGCCTGTATCCCGACGCGCCCAAGCCGCCGTGCGTCGTCGGCTACGAGGTGTCCGGGACCGTCGACGCGGTCGGCCCCGGCGTGGAGGGCGTGGCGGAGGGCGACCGCGTGATGGCGGGCACCCGGTTCAACGGGTACGCGGAGAAAGTGGTTGTCAACGCGGGCAACGTCGCCGCGCTGCCGGAGCGGCTGACCTTCGAGCAGGGCGCGGCGATCCCGGTGAACTACTCGACGGCGTGGACCGCGCTGCTCGGCTACGGGAGCCTGCGGCGGGGCGAGCGCGTGCTGATCCATGCCGCGGCCGGCGGGGTGGGCATCGCGGCGACGCAGATCGCCAGGCGCGAGGGCGCGTACATCCTGGGCACGGCGTCGCCGGGCAAGCACGACCGCATCCGCGAGTTCGGCGTGGACGAGCCCCTGGACTACACCCGTGAGGGGTGGGAGCGGGACGTGGAGCCGGTCGACCTCGTGCTCGACGCGGTGGGGGGCGCGTCGTTTCGGCGCTCGTACGGGCTCCTGCGCGCGGGCGGCCGGCTCGTCGCGTTCGGCGCCTCGTCGGTGGCGTCGGGCGACAAGCGGAATCTGCTCAAGGCGGCACCGCAGGCACTGCGGATGGTGCGTGGCTTCAACCTGATCGACCAGATGTCGGCCTCCAAGGCGGTCATCGGGCTCAACCTGCTGTCGCTGTGGGACGACCGCGGCACCCTCGAGCCGTGGCTGACCCCGCTGCGCGAGCTGCTCGATGACGGGACGATCCAGCCCGTGGTCTCCGACGTCGTGCCGTTCGACAACGCGGGCGAGGCCCACCGGATCCTGGCCGAGCGCCGCAACGTCGGCAAGGTCGTCCTCGTCCCGTAGTTTGTCGGATTGGTCGAGTCAGGCTCGACTTATCCGACAATCGCGCCGCGCAGCGCGTGCAGATCGAGCGAATCGACCGCGGCGATCAGCGCCTTCGCGCGCCCCCCCGCGTTGGCCCGGGCCTTCGCGCGCACCTCGTCAGCCCCCATCGGCGCCCCGGTCGTGCCAAGCGGATGGCTCACCACCGCCTCCATTCGTCGCCCATCGCGCAGCGCCACGGCGATGGACCCGCCGAACTGGGACCGATCACCATCCGCAAGCACCGAATATGTCACCTTCGAAGCCAGTTCCAAAGCCACCGCGTGATCGGAGGGCGAGCGCAGCGCAGCGAGCGTGAGCGCCCCATCGGCCAGCACCGCCCCGACGCACCAGGGCAGGTCGAACCGCGCGTCGTAGCTCCCCACCGGCCGGCCCTTCTCCGCCGCGGGCTCCAACACCAGCCCGACCCCGGCGCCGTCGATGGCGACCTCGATCTCCTCGATGCCCGAAGGAGCACCCACGTCCAGCGACGCGGCCCCCTCCAGCACCCCATGCATGAAATGGCAGACGGGCATCGGCTTGAAGCCGATCCGCGGCGTCTCCCAGCGAGCCCCGAGGTCGGAGAGCTGCGCGTCGAGCGCCTCGGTGTGCCCGTCGCCGAGCAGCGCCTCGAACAGGCCGAGGTGGCCCTCGAGGACGCCGCGCGGACCGCGAGCGCCAAGCGCGGCAAGCCGTGCGCACTCCACGCCGTCGCGCGCGGCCCATCCGGCGTGCAGCGGCTTGACTGGCACGCCTTCGGCAAGCGAGGCCAGCACGCCGGCCGCACGGGACCCCGCGAGGCCGAGCGCGTCGGCCGTCGCCTCGGCGTCGAGCCCGATGAGCGAGGCCGCGGTGGCCGTGGCGCCGAACACCCCGCACACCGAGGTGGGGTGGAGGCCACGCTTGTGGAACTCCCCAGAGGCCGCGGCGCCCAGCCGGATCGTCGTCTCGGCCCCGGCGACGAACGCCGCGAGCATGGTCTCGCCATCGCGCCCGCACGCCTCCGCGCACGCGAGCGCCACCGGACCGACCACGGCCGAGATGTGCGCGACCGACTCGGCGTGGGTGTCGTCGAAGTCCAATGCGTGCGCGAGCGCGCCGTTGGCGAGCGCTGCCGCCTGGGCGGGCACGCGTTCCGCGCGGCCGACGAGCGTCGCCTCCTCGGCGCCGCCCGCGGCGACCACGAGCTCCACGGGGGCACGCTGCTCGCCGAGCGCGTCGGCGGCCAGCGCGCACGCCAGCGCGTCGAGGAGATGCAGCTTCGCCGCATCGATCACGTCGGCGGGCACGTCGGCAAGCGACAGGCCGGCCGCGAAGCGGGCCAGACGCTGCGCCGCACTGCGCTCGAGGGCGACCGCCATGGGGCCATCGTACGCGGCGCCGGCCGTCCGCTCGACGGCTGTGGCTCGACCGGAACCCCGGCCACCGCCGTCCGTTGCAGCGACATGTGCACATTCCGGTTTGGGGCGATCGTTGCGTCGCTCGCGCTGCTCCTCGCGGCGTCCGCGGCGAGCGCCGCCCATTGGACCGGGCCCGAGCAACTGACCAACGGCGACGATGCGGGCGTCTTCGCGGCCGGGCTGCTGCCCGGCGGCGGCGCACGCATCGTGGCCTTCGGTGGCCCGCAGCTGGCCCTCTCGCTGCGCGACGCTGCCTCGGGAGGCCCGTTCGGACAACCGGTACCGCTGGCGGTGGGGTCGCACGTCTTCTCAGTCGACCTTGCCGGCGACGGGAGCGGCGTGGCGCTTCGGACCGACCCGGCCGACGGGCTCGAGGCCGTCGCCTTCGACGGGGCCGGCTCGCCGGCGGCGCCGTACGTGCTCGGCCAGGCGGCGGCACGCAACGAGGACGCGGCCGTCGACGTCTCGCCGGCGGGAGCCGTCGCGATCGCATGGACCGAGTCCACCGACCAGGGCGTGGAGGTGCGTGCCGCGTTTCGGGCGGCGGGCGACGGGCAGTTCGGACCGCCGCAGCGAGCCGGCTACGCATTGAGCAAGCAGACCCTCGTCGACGTCGGAGTCGGCGACGACGGCCAGGCCGTGGTGATCTGGCAGAACAACGGGTTCCCCTCGGTGCTCGCGGCGGCCGTCCGGCTGCCGGCGACCGGCCTATCGCCGCCGCGGATCCTGAGTCGCACGGTGTCCGGCGCGAGCGTCGCCGTGGGACCCGAGGGCGACGCCATCGTGGCCGGCGGCGCCGCCAACCACACCATGCGTCTCGCGATCAGGCCGGCGGGAGCACCGTCGATGCCGCAGCTGCGCACGATCGACCACGCGGCCCAGAGCTACGACACCCACGTCGTGGCCGCCGGAAACGGGCGCCTCGGAGCGGCATGGACGGTCGGTCGGCGCCGAGGCAACGGCCCGCTGACCACCCGGGTGTACCTCGGATCGGCCGTCGCCGGGCTGCATCGCGTGGGCACGGTCACACGGGTGGGCGGCGACACGAAGCTCGCAATCGACTCGGCTGGTGACGCCGTCATCGCGTGGGAGGCCACCGAGCCCACCCGCCCGCACGACCCGACCGCCCGTGCGCGGCTCGCCCTCGCCCTGCGCCCGGCGGGTGGAGCCTTCGGCCCGGTGACGCGCATCGGCGGCGTCGCGCTCGACTCGACGCCGGGCCACCTGGTCGTCGCGCCGGGGCCGATCGCGCTGGCGGTGTTCGAGGTCTTCGAGCCCGCCGAGGCCGATCCACAGGGCCACGGCTACCGGCGCGAATACGCGACGCACCTGGTGCCATGAGACGCCTCGCGGCCCTCATCGCGCTCGTCGCCTTCGTCGCCCTGCCCGCCGGGGCGGCCGCCTCGTGGTCGTCGCCGGCACGACTGGGGCGCACGATCCCCGGCCGCTGCATCACGTCTCCCTCGGTGCTCGCCGACTGCTTCGGGTCGCCCGAGACGTCGGCCGCGGTCAACGCACACGGCAAGTCGCTCGTCGCGTGGACCTACCTGCAGGACTACAGCGCCCATATCGTCAGCGGCGACTCTCGAGGCCGGTTTGGACGCGAGCAGCGCTTCGCACCTGCCCTGCGCCTCGTCCTTGCCCTGCGCGATGACGGCTCGGCCGTCGCCGTCTGGCGAGGCAACCACGGCCTGATGTTCGCTCTGCGTGGCTCGTCACGCGGACGCTTCGGTGCACCGCGGGTGCTGACCCCGCCCGCCAGCAAGGAGGGCGACGACGAGCCGCAGCTCGCGCTGCGGCCGGACGGCTCGGTCGTCGTCTTCTACGACAGCCCGTTCCGCAGCCCGTCGAACGAGTACGTCGAGCGCCTGCGGGCCCTCGTGATCTCGCGCGCCGGCCACCCGTCCGCCCCGGTCACGCTCGGCAGCGGGTTTCCCGTCGCCTTTGCGACCTCCGCCGACGGTGGCGCGGTGGCCTGCTGCGTGCAGCCGCCGTTCGACCCGAGCAGGCCCGCGTTGCCGACTCAGCTCGCGGTGCTTCGCGGCGGTCAGGACGCTTGGGGCACCGTCGGCGTGCGGCTTCGTGAGCGCGACGCGATCGAGAGCGTGGGGTTGCGTGGCGATCAGGTTGCCGTTGGCACCGTGGCCGTAGCCAACAGCGGCGACGCCGGCACCCTGGGGACGCCGGGAGTCGTGCGCGGCGCTCTCACCGGCGGTTTCGGGGACGTCGCCCTCGGCCAGGTCGTCCAACCGGGGAGGGCCTTCGGCCCGCTCGCCGCTGTCGACGCGGCCGGCAACAGCGTGCTCGTCTTCCAGGAGAAGCGGGCCCCCAGTGATTTCCAGCGCCATGCGCCCCTGTACGGGCAGGTGGGTCCGGCGGCGGGGCCACTCGGCCGCCCTCGCGTCACGCTCGATTCTCGCGAAGCGCAGGAGCCTCAGGCCGCGCCGATCGGCGACGGCGTCCTCGTCGCGTGGGACTCCGCCGGCCGCTGGGGCGCCGCGCTCGAGCGCGATGGCCGCTTCCAGCGCCTCTCCTCGCCACTAGGCGGGCCGGACCCGACACACGACGCGAACACCAACCGCGCCCTGGCGACGGGCGGGCGCTTCGCGCTGCTCGCCTGGGAGGCGCTCGACGGGCGCATGCACGCCTCCATTCGACGCCTCTGAGCGCCGCTGCTAACGTCCGCGCTCGAATGCGGTCGCCCCTCGGCCTCTCACTGCTTCTCCTCCTCCCCCGCTAGGGGGAACTACCTGCGCGTGGCGGCCGCCTGAAGCCGCGAACCGACGGAGAAGCCAGAGACCGAGAAAGGAACACCCGATGGACCGCGTACAGATCTTCGACACGACTTTGCGAGACGGCGAGCAATCGCCCGGCATCTCGCTGAACGCTCACGAGAAGCTGGAGATCGCCAACCAGCTCGCGCGCCTGGGCGTGGACATCATCGAGGCCGGCTTCCCGATCGCGTCCCCCGGCGACTTCGAGGCGGTCCAGGCGATCGCCCGGCAGGTCGAGGGCCCGATCATCGCGGGCCTGGCCCGCGCGCAGTCTGCGGACATCGACGCTGCGTGGGGCGCGGTGCGCGACGCCCCCCGCCCGCGCATCCACACGTTCATCTCGACTTCGGACATCCACATCGTCCACCAGTTCCAGTCGACTCGCGAGGACATCAAGGGCCAGGCGCGGGCCGCGGTCGCGCAGGCGAAGTCCTACGTGGACGACGTCGAGTTCTCGCCGATGGACGCGACGCGCGCGGACCTCGACTACACGGCCGAGGTCTGCGCGATCGCCATCGAGGAGGGCGCGACCACGATCAACATCCCGGACACCGTCGGGTACGCGATGCCGGCGGAGTTCACCGCGTACCTCGAGGGGCTGTTCCGCCTCGTGCCGGGGCTGAAAGACATCGTCCTCTCGGTCCACTGTCACGACGACCTGGGCCTCGCGGTCGCGAACTCGTTCGCCGGCGTGCTGGCGGGCGCGCGGCAGGTGGAGTGCGCGATCAACGGCATCGGCGAGCGGGCGGGCAACGCCTCGCTGGAGGAGATCGTGATGCTCCTGCACACCCGCGGCGACGCCGTGGGCCTGCGTACGGACGTGAACACGAAGGAGATCGCGCGCACGTCGCGCCTGGTGTCGCGCCTGACCGGCTACGCCGTGCAGCCCAACAAGGCGATCGTCGGGCGCAACGCGTTCGCGCACGAGTCCGGGATCCACCAGGACGGCGTCCTCAAGGAGCGCACCACCTACGAGATCATGGACGCGACGACCGTCGGCCTGGAGGGCAACGACATCGTCCTCGGCAAGCACTCGGGGCGCCACGCTCTCAAGCAGGCGCTGGAGGAGCTGGGCTTCGACGTGTCCGGCGCGGCGCTCAACACGGCGTTCGTGCGCTTCAAGGAGCTCGCGGACAAGAAGAAGCAAGTCACCGCGATGGACCTCGAGGCGCTGGTCACCGACGAGCTGCGCGAGGAGATGGCCTCCTACGTGCTCGAGTGGTTCGAGGTCGAGGCCGGCACGCGCTCCAGCCGTCCGCCGCACGCGACGGTCGCCGTGAAGATGCCCGACGGCACGGTCTCCGAGGGGTCGTTCACCGGCGACGGCCCCGTCGACGCGATCTTCCGCGCGATCAACTCGGCGACGTCACTCGACGCCAAGCTGCGTGAGTTCCGCGTGGACGCGGTGACCGGCGGGCAGGACGCGCTCGGCGAGGTCTCGGTCGTGCTCGAGATCGGGGGCCTCTCGGCCGCCGGCCAGGGCGTGGCCACGGACATCCTCGAAGCCGCCGGCCGTGCCTACGTGCGCGCGCTCAGCAACGGCGTGCGGCGCATCAGTCTCGCCGAGGCCGCGCAGGACCCGACGGCCGCCGACGCGGAGCTCAGCCCGACGCCGTAGGCAGCGAGCGGCGGAAGCGACGCGCGGCGACCGCGCAGCGATGGAACTCGCTGTGCGCGCGGCCGGTGCGGCGCTTCGACGCGCGACGACAGGCGCCGCCGACCGACGTCAGCTCGCCGCCAGCGATGCGCGCGAGCGCCTGCGTGCAGGCGCGCCGCCCGGCTGCGGTGTGCATGCCGGCGCACCGGCGCGCGTAAGCCCGCGTGACCGCCGCGGTGAGCTCGGCGTTCGACGCGGCGTGCTCGCCGGGATCGCCGCCGGACCCTTCGCGTTCGCCCGGAGGCACGGGCCGTTCGCCGCTGGGTTCGCTCGTGCCACCGGGCGACCCGTTCACCCCGTTGCCGGACGCGACGACGGGCGTCGACTCCGGTTGCAGCTCCTGCGAGGGTGTCAGGCGCGGCGTGATGCCCGCGGCGCACGTGCCGCCGAGCGTCTCGAGCTGGCCGATCTCGGTGTGGGCGACGTAGCACTGCGGCGCGCAGCCGCTAAAGCCGGGGGCATCGCCGAACTCGGAGCCATCGGTGCAGGGCGGAAGCCCGAACGGCGAGAGCGGCAGGGGAGAGGTCGGGTCGAAGTGGGGCGTCGCGATCAGCACGGCGAGTGGGCGCACCATTCGACTCGAAACTAGTCCCGCGGTGGCTCCGCGGTCAATCGATCAGGCGTCCGCTCGCGCCGCGACAGGGCGCCGAGCAGCGCCGCCGCGATGACGCCCAGCAGCGCCGAGAAGCCGATCGAGCGGCCGAAGGCGGGATGGACGAAGTCGAACCGGGGCTCCTCGGCGATGAGACCGGCAAATCCGGCGACCCCGTCGATGACGAGCGACGCCCACGCGAGCCGCGGCAACGCAACGAGGAGACCGGTCAGCCCGGTCAGCGCCGCGGCGACGCCGACGATGGCGAGCACGATGTCTGCCGTCCCGTACGTGGTCCAGGCCGAGTACTCGAACGAAGCGAGTGCGGTGCCGCTGCTGCCGCGGTACCACGGCAGCCACAGGCAGACGACGAGCATCACGCCGGCGCCCGTGGCGAGTCCGCCGGCGGCGCGCTCGGTCACGGCGTCGCGAGTGTGCGTCCCTGGCGGAAGCCCGCCGCCAGGACGCGGTGGCGCGGGGCCGGGTCCATGAGGTTGGCGCCGATCGCGTTGACGGCGTCGGCGTCGGGGCCGATGGTGCGCACGCGCGCCCCCTTTGCCCGCAGCCGCTGAGTCTCCACTGCCGCGGTGATCTGGCTGAACGCCCGCACGGCGGACATCGGCGAGGTGAGCGCGAGCGGAAGGCTCGCGGCGACGCTCAGGCACAGCACCTCGGTCCCCCGGCCGGCCGCGGGCGCCGCGTCGAGGTTCGTGATCGACCACACGCCGCCGTCGACGTACTCGCGGCCGCCGATCTCCACGGGCGCGAAGACCCACGGGATCGAGCACGAGGCCGTGACCGCGTCGGCGACGCTCGCCTTCGGCGCGCCCGGTGCCCCGAACACGACCCGCCGGCCGGTGCCGCGGTCCACGGCGACGATGCGCAGCCGTCCGTCGAAGCGCACGCCCTGGCGACCGACCTCCTCGCGCAGCTGGTCCAGACGGAAGCGCCCGCCCGGCAGGCGCGACAGCACCTGGGCGCGGGCCGCGGCTCCGGCGGGCGCCCCGATGGCCAGCGTGGGGGCGGCGAACGGCGCGGTGCTCGCCCACGCCACCCGGGCCGTCCCGCGCAGCAGCCCGCCGAGGAGTCCTCCGCGAGCCCCGTCGGCGGTCGCCGCCGCATCCGCTGCGGCCTGGCCGCGCGGGCGGCGCGGCGGGCGTCCGGCCGCGAGCGAAGCGGCCACGATCGACCCCGCGGACGTCCCGACGACGTGCTCGGTCTCGCGGAAGTCGACGCCGGCCGCGGCCTCGATGCCGGCCAGCAGCCCGGTCATCCACGCCTCGCCCAGGACCCCTCCCGCGGCGAGCACGAGCACGTCCGGCTTGACGAAGCGGTCGCGAGCCACCCGCTGAGCGTAGGCGGTCTGCGCAGGCGGTAGGCTCGGACGTCACCGTTCAGTGGAGGCCCCGGTGGAATGAGGGACCACGACGCATTGCTGGCCGAACTGACCCGGCGCGGGCTGCTTGCGCGCGCCGGGGGCCTCGGGCTGGCCGCGCTCGTGGCCCAGGCCGAGCCGGTCGCGCGGCTCATCGCCCCGCCGGCGCTCGCGGCGACGTCCCCGCCCGACGCGCTGCTTCACCGGAGTGCGCGACGGCGCCGTGCGTAACCTGATCGTCGTGGACCCGGCCATCGCCCGCTCCGCCAGGAAGCTCACCGACCTCGTGCGCCGCTCGGCGTGAGTCCCACGCCGCTCACCGTCCTCGACGGCGAGCGCACCACCGAGGTCGAGGCCGAGCGCGACGGCGAGCGGGTGCTGCTCCACCGCGACGCCCTGCTCGCGGCGACCGGTTGGGAGCGCAAGCCCGAGGGCCTGTGCCGCGGCGACATCTGCGTTCCGCCCCGCGACGACTCGCTCGACGCGCCCGGCGGCTGTGTGGACCTCGCGGCGTTCGCTGCGGCGCTGCGCCGTCCGCTCGTGCTCGACTCCGATCACGGCGTGGCCGCGCTGGGCGCCGCGGCCGACGCGCACGAGGACCTGCGCAACACGCGCGCTCCCGAGTTCGCGCTGCCCGACCTCGAAGGGCGGATCCACCGCCTGTCGGACCTGCGGGGCCGCAAGGTCCTGCTCGCCGCCTACGCCTCCTGGTGAGGATGCCGCGACGACCTGCCGGTCTGGCAGGAGCTGCACGCCGAGCTGGAGCCCGAAGGGCTCACGGTCGTGACGATCGCGCTGGACCGCGACGTCGAGTCGGTGCGGCCGTTCATCGAGGTCGCGAACCCCACGCACCCGAGCCTGATCGATACGACGTTCTCGTTCGCCGCGGCCTACGACGTCGTCAACGTGCCGACGTCGATCTGGGTCGACGAGGAAGGTCGGATCGCGCGGCCGCACGACACCATCTACGTGACCGACACCTTCAAGGACGTGCACCGGATCGACCCCGAGCCGCTCAAGGATGCGATCCGTCGGTGGGCCCGCGAGGGAGTGGTGGACGTCGATGACGCCGGCCACGAGCCGCCGTCGCCCGAGCACTCAGAGGCCCGCGCCGAGTTCGCGCTCGGGCGCTTCCTCGCGCAGGAGCGCGGCGACCGCGAGGCCGCCGAGCCGCACTTCGTCCGGGCGGTCGAGATCGCGCCCCACGACTGGACCATCCGCCGGGGGTCGCTGCCGATGCGCGGCATCGACCCGATGGGCGAGGTCTGGCTGCGCGACGTGGGGGAGTGGGTCGGCGCCGGAAACCGCTACTACGAGCGGATCCGCCCGAAGCGGTGAGCGCTTCTGAGGGGACAGACCCCTGAGAAGCGCGGCGGATACAAGCGTACGTGATAACGTACGCTGCGTATGGCGACCGCCGAGCTGAACGTCGGACCTCGCGTGCGCGCGCTGCGCGAGCACATGGACCTGTCGCTGCGCGACCTCGCCGAGCGCTCGGGCGTGTCCGCGCCGATGCTGAGCCAGGTGGAGCGCGGCGAGACGAGCCCGACCTTGACTGTGGCCGCCCGCATAGCTGGCGGCCTGGATCTATCCCTCAGCCAGCTGCTGCGCATCGACGAGGCCGGCAGCGTCACGATCGTGCGCGCCGGAGAGCGCCGCCGCGGCGGCGTGGGCAAGCACCGCTACGAGGTCCTCAGCTCGCCCGTCCCCGGCCAGCGCGCCGAGCTGTCGCGCCACACGCTCGGGCCCGGCGGCGCAACCGGCACCCCGGACGACCCGCCGATCCACGAGCCCGGCAGCCGAGAGGTCGCGCTCGTCGAGATGGGCACCGTCGAGCTGGTCATCGACGGCGAGACCTACGCACTCCACACGGGCGACACGGTGACCTTCGACGCCGACCTCCCGCACCACTTCCACAACCCCGGCCCGAAGGACGCGGCGCTGCTCGCCGTGGTCTCCGCCGGCCTGCGACGGAGCTGAATCCCATGCCCGAGAGCCTGTTCGACCGCATCTGGGCGGCCCACGAGGTCGCCCCGAACCTGATCTACATCGACCTGCACCTGGTGCACGAGGTCACGAGCCCGCAGGCCTTCGACGGCCTGCGCCTGGCCGGGCGCTCCGTGCGCCGGCCCGACCGCACGCTGGCCACCGCCGACCACAACGTGCCCACGGACGGCACGCCCGTCGCCGCACGCATCCGCGACGAGCTGTCGCGCGTGCAGGTCGAGACGCTCGAGCGCAACTGCGCGGAGTTCGAGATCCCCGTGTACTCGCTGGGCTCCCAGCACCAGGGGATCGTCCACGTGATCGGGCCCGAGCTCGGGGTGACCCAGCCCGGCATGACGATCGTCTGCGGGGACTCCCACACCGCGACGCACGGCGCGTTCGGGGCGCTGGCCTTCGGCATCGGCACGAGCGAGGTCGAGCACGTGCTCGCCACGCAGTGCCTCGTCCAGCGCAAGCCGCGGTCCATGCGCATCCGCTACGAGGGCGACCTGGGCTTCGGCGTCACGGCCAAGGACCTGATCCTGGGCACGATCGGCCAGATCGGGGTCGCGGGCGCGACGGGCCACGTCGTCGAGTACGCCGGGCCGGCGATCGAGGCGCTCACGATGGAGGGCCGGATGACCGTTTGCAACATGACGATCGAGGCCGGCGGCCGGGCGGGGATGATCGCGCCCGACGCCACGACCTTCGCCTGGCTGGCGGAGCGCGACGTGGAGATCCCCGCGGCGTGGAATGACCTGCGCACCGACGACGACGCCGGCTTCGACGCCGAGATCACCTTCGACGCCGCCGCGCTGAGCCCGCAGGTCACCTGGGGGACGAACCCCGAGATGGTGGTCGGCGTCACCGAGACCGTCCCGGCGCCGAGTACGCAGGGCGACGAGCGCGCGCTGGAGTACATGGGGCTGGAGCCCGGCACGCCGATCACCGACATCCGCCTCGACCGGGTGTTCATCGGCTCCTGCACGAACAGCCGGATCGGCGACCTCCGGGCCGCGGCGCGCGTGGTCGAGGGCCGGACCGTGTCGCCCGACGTCAACGCGATGGTCGTCCCGGGCTCGCAGCAGGTGAAGGCGCAGGCCGAGGCCGAGGGCCTCGACGAGGTCTTCCGGGCCGCGGGCTTCGACTGGCGCTCGGCGGGCTGCTCGATGTGCCTGGGGATGAACCCCGACATCGCCGCCCCCGGCGAGCGCGTCGCCTCCACGTCGAACCGCAACTTCGAGGGGCGCCAGGGCCGGGGCGCGCGCAGCCACCTCGTCTCGCCCGAGATGGCCGCGGCGGCCGCGATCGAGGGCCATTTCGTCGACATCCGCGACTGGGCGCGGACGGAGGTGCCGGCCTGATGCGCGCGGTCGAGACCATCACCGGCCCGGTGTCCGTGCTGATGCGCGACGACATCGACACCGACCAGATCATCCCCAAGCAGTTCCTCAAGCGGGTCGAGCGCTCGGGCTTCGGCGAATATCTCTTCTTCGACTGGGCCAAGGAGGACGGCTGGGATCTGCCGGTCAGCCAGATCCTCGTCACGGGCGCGAACTTCGGCTGCCGCTCGAGCCGCGAGCACGCGCCGTGGGCGCTGGAGGACTACGGCTTCCGCGCGGTGATCGCGTCCAGCTTCGCCGACATCTTCAAGTCCAACTGCACGAAGATCGGCCTGCTGCCCGTCGAGCTGGCTGAGGCGGAGGTCAGCGCCATCGCCGAGGCGGGGGAGGCCCAGGTCGACCTGCGCGAGCAGGAGGTGCGCTGGCCCGGCGGCTCGGCGCGCTTCGAGATCGACCCCGACACCAAGCACCGGCTCCTCAACGGCCTGGACGACATCGGCCTGACGCTCCACCAGGGCGACGCGATCGACGCCTACGAGGCCGACCGCGAGCGCTCCGGCCCCGTGACCACCGCGCTGTGACCGAGATCGCCGTCCTGCCGGGTGACGGGATCGGGCCCGAGGTCGTCGCGCCCGCGCGGCGTGTGCTGGACGCCCTCGGGTCCTTCGACTACGCCGAGCACGTCTTCGGCGGCGCGTCGATCGACGCCCACGGCGTCGCGCTGACCGACGAGGTGCTCGACGCGTGCCGCTCGGCGGACGCCGTCCTGCTGGGCGCGGTCGGCGGCCCGAAGTGGGACACCACGGATCCGGACGCGCCGCGCCCCGAGCAGGGCCTGCTGGGCCTGCGCAAGGGTCTGGGCCTCTACGCGAACCTGCGGCCGGTCCGGCCGGTGGCCGCGCTGCTGGACGCCAGCCCGCTGCGCCGGGAGATCATCGAGGGCACGAACCTGCTCGTCGTGCGGGAGCTGACCGGGGGCATCTACTTCGGGCGCAAGGAGCGCGACGCTGACGGCGCACTGGACGAGTGCCGCTACTCCGTCGCCGAGATCGAGCGCATTGCCCGGGTGGCCTTCCGCGCCGCGAAGGCCCGCGTGTCCAGCGTGGACAAGGCCAACGTCCTGGAGACCTCTCGCCTGTGGCGCGAGGTCGTGCGGCGCGTCCACGCCGAGGAGTTCCCCAACGTGCGCCTGGAGCACGTGCTGGTCGACAACGCGGCGATGCAGCTGATCTCCAACCCGCGCCACTTCGACGTGATCGTCACCGAGAACATGTTCGGCGACATCCTCAGCGACGAGGCGGCGATGCTCACCGGCTCGATCGGGATGCTGCCCAGTGCCTCGCTTGGCAGCGGCGGTCCGGGCGTGTTCGAGCCCGTCCACGGCTCGGCGCCTGATATCGCCGGCACCGGCGCGGCGAATCCACTGGCGATGTTCCTGTCCGCCGCGATGATGCTCCGGCACGGACTCGATTCGGAGGAGCGCGCAGCGGCGGTAGAATCGGCCGTCGACCGGGCGCTTGCCGAAGGGCTGCGCACGCCGGACCTGGGGGGCAGCGCCACCACCGCGCAGGCCACCCAGGCAATCCTCAAACACCTCTAGAGCGAACCACCAAGGAGCAGTCGTGGAACAAGTGGACCTCATTTGGCACAACGGAGAAATGGTTGCCTGGGAGGACGCAAAGGTCCACGTACTCACGCACGGCCTGCACTACGGCACCGGCGTGTTCGAAGGCGAGCGCGCGTACGAGACCCCGCAGGGGACGGCGATCTTCCGCCATCGGGATCATCTCCAGCGGCTGTTCAAGTCGGCTGAGCTGTACTACATGCCGATTCCGTACACGCTCGAGGAATTGCGCACCGCGACCCACGAGCTGATCGCCGCCAACGAGCTGCGCGAGTGCTACATCCGCCCGATCGTCTACCGCGGTTACGGCCAGATGGGCCTGTATCCGCTGGACGCGCCGGTCGAGGTCTCGATCGCGGTGTGGCCGTGGGGCGCGTATCTCGGCGAGGAGGGCAAGAACCAGGGGATCCGCGCGAAGGTGTCGAGTTGGCGGCGGATCTCGCACGACTCCCTGATTCCCCACGCGAAGGCCTCCGGCCAGTACCTCAACAGCGTGCTGGCCAAGATCGAGGCTTCCAAGGCGGGGTATCAGGAGGCGATCCTGCTCGATGCCCAGGGCTACGTTTGTGAGGGCTCAGGGGAGAACATCTACGCGGTCAAGGACGGCCAGGTGCTCACCCCGCCGCAGACGGCCGGGATTCTCGACGGCATCAACCGCAAGTCGATCATCCAGATCGCCGGTGACCTCGGGATCGAGGTCGTCGAGCGCAACCTCGTGCGCGCCGAGCTGTACCTCGCGGAGGAGGTGTTCCTGTCCGGGACGGCCGCGGAGCTCGTGCCGGTGCGGGAAATCGATGACCACCTGATCGGCGGCGGTGAGCCGGGCGCGATCACGCGCGAGCTCCAGCGCGTGTTCGACGACGCGCTCCACGGCCGCGATCCTCGGTACACCGATTGGCTCGACGTGGTCAAGGTGCCGACCAAGGCGGCATAGACCGCCTCGTGCCCTAGTGCCCAAGATCCAGCTCTACGACACGACCCTCCGCGATGGGATGCAGGGCGAGGGGATGTCGCTCTCCGCTCAGGAGAAGGTGCGCGTCGCCCATCGCCTGGACGACCTCGGCATCGATCTGATCGAGGCCGGGTTCCCGAGCTCGAATCCGAAGGAGCTGGAGCTGTTCGAGCTCCTGGCCGGGGAGTCGTTCGTGCACGCGTCGATCGCCGCTTTCGGGATGACGCGCCGGCGCGGCGTCGACGCTTCCGCGGATCCCGCATTGCGGGTGATCGCGCAGTGCTTCGCGCCGGTGTGCACGATCGTCGGCAAGACGTGGGGCCTG
>DAINCW010000007.1:0-28380 GCA_036732205.1 Solirubrobacteraceae bacterium
GCGCGGCGACGGGCCGCTACGCCGGCGGCGGCTGAGGCGCCAGGCGCCGCAGCCCGGGGAAGGCGCCGACGACCCGCGGCCACAGGCGGGCTCCGGCAAGGCCGTACAGAGCAACGCAGGTGAGCGCCGCAACTGCGGCGACCGCGGCGCTCGCGTGACGGCCGACGAGCAGCCCGCCCGCCACGAACGGGAGCGCGAGCGCGGGCGCGCAGCGGCGCAGCATCTCGCCGGTGAGACGGCCGGCGTGCGCGCCGAGCACCAGCCGCGCCGCGATAACCGTCATGAGCACGCCCGCCACCGCGTGGACCGCGGCGACGGCCTCGGTGTCGCCGCGCCAGCCCAGCGCGCCCGCGATCGTGACCGTCACGGTGGCCAGCGCCGCGGCGACGAACGTGCGCTGCCGGCCGGTGGCGACCCCGACCGCCTGGACGAGCAGCAGCACGCTGAACGCGAGCGCGAGCGGCAACAGGATCAGCAGGAGATCGAACAGCTGGTCGATCTGCGAGCCCGTGAACGTCGAGCCGAAGACGAGGCCCAGCAGCGGGCGTCCGAACGCCGCGACCGTCGCGCACACCGGGACGACGATCGCAAAGACCGGCGGGCCCGACGCGGCCAGATAGGCGCGGATGGCGTGCTCGTCGCGGTCGCCGAGCCGTTGCACGAGGTCGGGCAGGGCCACCAGCGACGCGGTGCCGGAGGTCACGCTCACCACGGTCATCACCGCGAAGAACGCGTACGTGTAACGGGTCACGTCGCCGGCGGCGCTCGACACGTCGGCCACGGCGATGGCGAGCTGGGCCTGGAGCGCGCCCGCCAGCGCGGCGGCGCTCAGCAGCGCGCCCGCCAGGCCCCAGCCGTCGCGCCGGAGCAGGTCCGTGACGCGGGGCCGCACGCGGGCCGCGTACGGCGCCAGCGCGCGATCGTGCAGCGCCGCGATCGACGCCGCCCCGACGAGGATCGCGACGGGCGCGCCGAGGGCCCCGATCGTCAGGACGAGCGGCACGGCCGCGACGAAGGTCAGGACGGCGCCCAGGGTGTACGCGCGCGCCGTCGGCCCGAAGCGCCGCGCGGCGCCCAGCAGCGCGGACTCGGCGGCGGCGAAGAACTGCAGCGCTATGGCCGGCGCGAGGATGACCAGCGTGACAATCGCGAGCACGTGGGCGTGCGCGCCACGCGACGCGGTGAGCGCGATCCCCAGCGCGGGCGAGAGCACCACGACGGCGACGCCCGCCGCGATGCCGAGGGCGGCCGCACGCCCGCCGACCTCGGCGCCGGCGGCCCGGAACCGCGCCTCGTCGCCCGTCGTCCCGTAGAGCGGGACGAGCGCGGTCCGCGCCACCGGGGCGAGCAGGACGACCACGGTGTAGATCGAGTACGCGGCCAGGACGGCGTCGGTCGTCGCGCTCGAGCCGTGCACGAAGCCGAGCAGGAGCGCCACGCCCGCTCCCGACAGGCTGGACACCAGGTACGACAGCGCGATGAGCGCGGAGTCGCGGCCCTGCGCGGGGTCGCGGTCGACGAGCGGACGGTCGGGCATGCGGGTGCGCACGGTAGGGCGTCGCTAGCCTCAGCGCCCGTGCCGGTGACCCCAGACGTTGCGCGCCCCCGGGGCCAGGACGTGCACATCCGCTCGGTGGCGCAGTTGCGCGAGTACGAGCGGATCGTCGACCGCATCGCCCGTGACGCGCCCGGGCACGTGCTGGACTGGGGCGCGGGCTACGGGCAGATCGTGCACATGCTGCGCGAACGCGGCGTGCAGGCGTCTGCCGCGGACTACGGCCCGACCAGCGTCCCGCCGGAAGAGCGCTACGCAGACGTCGAGATCACGCTGGCCGACGACCCGGTATCCCTCCCGTGGCCGGACTCCACCTTCGACGCGGTGCTCAGCCTCGGCGTCCTCGAGCACGTCCAGTTCCCCGAGCGCAGCCTCGACGAGGTGCGCCGCATCCTTCGCCCGGGCGGCACGTTCTACTGCTACAAGCTGCCCAACCGCTGGTCGTATCTCGAGTGGATCGCCAAGCATGCCGGGCTCTACTACCACGGTGCCTACGACCACGACCGCCTGTACACGCGCCGATCCGCACGCGAGCTCGTCGAGGCGCACGGCTTTCGCATCACGGAGCTGCGCCATGCGAACGTCCTTCCACTGTCGGTGCCTGGCCGCGTCGGGGATCGGATCGGCCCGGCTCTCTGGGCCCTCAACCGCCTGCTGTCCCCGGTTCCCGGCATTCGCTCGATTGCGACCAACGTCGAGCTCGTCGCCGTGACCGCGGCGCCGTGACCGTGCCGGCGGCGGACAGCAGGGTCTGCTTCGCGTGCGGCGCACTGCTCCCGGCTCCGGCGATCCGGGCGATCGACCGCTGGCAGGGCACGCCGGGAACGTTCGGGGTCGCGCGGTGCGAGCTCTGTGGCGCCGGACGCACGTACCCGCGGATGGACGACACCGATCTCGGCCGCCTGTACGGCGACGAGTACGCGCCGTACACGCGTGTCCGCGGCCTGCTCGCGATCGTGTCGCTGCTGATCCGGCGCTCCCAGACGGCCCGCGCGCTGCGCTCGGTGCCCTACGCCGCGCTGCGCGGGCTGCGGCCCGGCCGGGGCCTGGATGTCGGGGCGGGCCGCGGCGACCTCAGCGATGCGCTGCAGCGGCGTGGCTGGCGGATGACCGCGATCGAGCCGTCTGCCGACGCGACGCACATCGGCCGCGACCTCGGACTCGACGCGCGCACCGGCACGCTGGCGACGGTCACGCTCGAACAGGACGCCTACGAGATCGCCATCTTCCAGCAGTCCCTCGAGCACGCGAACGAGCCGGTCGCCGAGCTCCGCCACGCTCGGACCGCGCTGCGGCCCGGAGGCCTCGTGCTCGTCTCCGTGCCCAACTTCGGCAGCGCGCAGGCGCGCTGGTTTCGCGGCGCCTGGTTCCACCTCGACCTGCCCCGCCACCGCGTGCACTTCACGCGGGCCGCGCTGGTGCGCAGCCTGGAGCGCGCCGGCTTCGTGCCAGAGTCCACCGCGACGACGTCCAGCAGCGTCGGACTCGCGGCGAGCATCCAGTACGCGCTCGCCGGTCGCTGCCTGTTTCCCGCGGGCATGGCCTTTCGCGTCGCGGCGCTGGCGGCGATGCTGCTCGCGCCGGTGGGGGCGCTGCTCGACAAGGCCACCGGCGGAGGCGACATCCTGCACGCGGTCGGCCGCCGGCCCGACGATCGCCCGGGGCCAGCCGCGCATCATCCGGCGCCCGTGACCGTTCAGACTTCTGACCGATGACCGAAACGACCTGCCGTTTCTGCGCAGCGCCCCTCAACGTCGTGTTCGCCGACCTCGGGATGTCGCCGCTGGCCAACAGCTACCTGACGCCGGACGAGGTTGGGGCGATGGAGCCGTTCTTCCCGCTGCGCGCCTTCGTCTGCGAGCAGTGCTTCCTCGTGCAGCTCGAGGACTACGAGACGCCCGAGCGGATCTTCTCCGAATACGCGTACTTCTCGTCGTACTCATCGACGTGGGTGGATCACGCCCGCCGCTACGCCGAGATGGCGGTGGAGCGCTTCGGCCTGGACGAGAGCAGCCACGTCGTGGAGCTGGCCTCCAATGACGGCTACCTCCTGCGCTGGTTCGCCGAGCGCCGCATCCCGGTCATGGGCATCGAGCCTGCCGCGAACGTGGCACTCGTGGCGATCCAGGCCGGCATCCCGACGTTGGTGGAGTTCTTCGGCGTGGGCGTGGCCGACGAGCTGGCGCCGGAGTCCCGCGCTGACCTGCTGATCGGCAACAACGTGCTCGCCCACGTGCCTGACCTCAACGACTTCGTGGACGGCATGAAGCGTCTGCTCAAGCCCGGCGGGACGATCACCATGGAGTTCCCGCACCTCATGCACCTGATCTCCGACGAGCGGTTCGACACGATCTACCACGAGCATTTCTCCTACTTCTCGTTCTCGGCCGTGCGTCGCGTCTTCGCCGCTCACGGCCTGCGCGTGTGGGACGTCGAGGAGCTGCCCACGCACGGCGGGTCGCTGCGGATCTTCGGCTGCCACGACGACGACGAGCGCGGCGAGTCGGCTGCCGTCGTGGAGCTCGCGCAGCGCGAGGACGCCGCCGGCTACGGCACGCTCGAACCGTACGTGCACTTCGCCGAACGCGTGCGCGACGTCAAGCGCGACATCCTGCGCTTCCTCATCGACCTCAAGGACCAGGGCCTTCGGGTCGTCGGCTACGGCGCACCGGCGAAGGGCAACACGCTGCTCAACTACTGCGGCATCGGGACGGACTTCCTGGAGTTCACGGTCGACGTCAGCCCGCACAAGCAGGGCCACTACCTCCCCGGATCGCACATCCCGATCCGCCCGCCCGAGGCGCTGCGCGAGGAGCGTCCAGACGTCGTGGTCATCCTGCCGTGGAACCTGCGCGACGAGATCACGGAGCAGCACGCATACGTTCGGGAGTGGGGCGGCCGGTTCGCCGCGTGTACGCCCGAAATGCGCATGCTCCCGTGAGGTTCGTCGAGACGCCGCTGCCTGGCGTGCTCGAGGTGGAGTCCCCGCGCCACGCCGACGAGCGCGGCTGGTTCCGGCGCGTTCTCGACGCCGCGGCATTCGAGGCCGCGGGCCAGGTGGCGCCCGTGCTCCAGGCCAGCCTGTCGCACAACGATCGCGCGGGGACGCTGCGCGGGATGCACTACCAGCGCGACCCGCACGCAGAGCACAAGCTGATTCGCTGCGTCCGGGGCGCGATCTGGGACGTGGCGCTCGACCTGCGCCCGGCCTCGCCGACGCACCGCCGGTGGCATGCCGTCGAGCTCTCGGAGGACGGGGAGCGTGGTCTGTACGTCCCGCCGGGCGTGGCCCATGGCTTCCAGACGCTGGTCGACGGCAGCGACGTGCTCTACATGATCGGCGAGCCCTACGTGCCAGACGCGGCGGCCGGGGTGCGCTGGGACGACCCGGCGTTCGCGATCGACTGGCCCGCGGCGACCGCCCGGGTGATCTCGGCGCGCGACGCCGCCTATCCCGACGTCGCGTGACGCGGGTCCTGGTCACCGGCGGCTCGGGCTTCGTCGGCCGTCACCTGGTGCCGGCCCTGCGCGATCGCGGCCACGAGGTGCTTGCGCCGCCGCGCTCCGAGCTGGACCTGCTCGCCGGCGACCCGTCGCGGTGGCTCGGCGAGCACCGGCCCGAGGTCCTGGTGCACCTTGCCTGGCACGCCGAGCACGGCCGGTTCTGGACGGCGCCGGAGAACCTCGACTGGGTGGCGGCGACGATGGGCCTGCTGCGCGCGTTCGTCGTCGCCGGCGGTCGCCGTGCGGTGCTGGCGGGCACCTGCGCCGAGTACGACTGGTCGGCGGCGCGCCAGCCGCTGTCGGAGGACACGGCGCCACTGGCGCCCGCGTCGCTGTACGGGGCGGCAAAGGACGCGGTGCGGCGCGTGGCCGAGCCGTTCGCGGCGCAGGAGGGCGTCGAGCTGGCGTGGGCGCGCATCTTCTTCCCATTCGGCCCCGGCGAGCCCGACGGCCGTCTGATCCCTTCGGTCGCTCGCGCCCTGCTCGACGGGTGCGAGGCGCCCACGACGGGTGGCGAGCAGGTCCGCGACTTCGTCTACGTCGCGGACGTCGCGTCGGCCCTGGCGACGCTCGCGGCCGCGCCCGTGATCGGAGCGGTCAACGTGGGAACCGGTGAGGGACTGGCCGTTCGCGACGTGGTGGAGTCGGTGGCTCGCGAGGTCGGGCGGACCGACCTGCTGCGGGTCGGGGCGCTCCCCGATCGCGACGGCGAGCCGCCCCGGATCGTCGCCGACGCTCGCCGCCTGCGGGCCACGGGATGGATCCCGCAGGTCCCGATCGACGAGGCGGTCGCCCGCAGCGTCGCCGCTCTGCGCGCATGACCCTGGTCTCGATCGCGATCCCGACCCACAACCGCCGGGACCTGCTCGAGCGCGCGCTCGACTCCGCCCTCGCCCAGACTCACGCGCCGATCGAGGTGGTGATCTCGGACAACCATTCGACCGACGGCACCGCCGACCTGTGCCGCGAACGCGCGGCGGCGGACGATCGGATCCGCTATCTGCGGTTGCCGGTCAACGAAGGCCCGGTTCGCAACTTCAACGCGGTGCTGACGGCTGCCGGGGGCGCTTATGTGATGGCGCTCGCCGACGACGACTGGCTGGAACCGGACTACGTCCAGCGTTGCCTCGCCGTCCACCAGGCCGAGGGGGGCCATGCGCTGGTCGCGGGCCGCGCGCGGTACTGGGACGGTGCGCGGCACGTCCGCGACAGCACCGACCATGACCACGCCTCGGATGCGCCGGGTCGCCGCGTGTTGGAGTTCTGGCGGACCGTCGACGACGCGGCATGCTTCTACGGCCTGATCCCGGCGCAGACGCTGCGGCGCCTGTTACCGCTCGAGCCGGTGATCGCGTTCGACTGGCTGTTCTGCGCCCGGGCCGCGGCGCTGGGTCGGGTGCGCACGGTGCGTGACACCACGATCCACCGCTCGGTGGGCGGGACGAGCGTCTCGCGAGAGACGATGAGCGCGCAGGTCGGCATCCCGAGGCTGCAGGTGCAGCTGTCCCCGTTGTTCATCGCGTGGTTCGCGTTCGTCGACATCGTGCGGCCGGCGGGCGTCCTCACCGGCGTCGCGCTGCCGCGACGTGTTGCGCTGGGCGCTCGCGCGGCGGGCATCGTTCTGCGCCGGTTCCTCACGCTGTCGGCGATCCGCCGGCGCCTCGCCGGCTGACTGGGTCAGCGGGTCGCGCGCAGCCCGATCGCGCGCTTGACCGTCCGGAAGCGGTCGGGGGCGCTGCGCTCGAAGGCGGAGTCGAGCGCCGGGTCGTACAGGTTGTAGTTGCGCCAGTAGGTCAGCAGCTCGTCCCGCGATCCGAACTCGAGCGGGTTCTCGAACTCGACGCGTTCACACGCGGCGAACAGCTTGGCCATGGTGGCGGGCGCCAGCTCTTCCATGAAGCGCGCGGCGGGGGTCATCGCGGCCGCGGCCGCGCCGCCCAGCGTGCGATGAAGCTCGCGGAGCTCCTCGTTGTTGTGTCGGCTCGGCCCGCAGACGAACACGACCGCCCCCGGGGCCAGGACCGCATGGATGCGCTCAAGCACCGCCTTCGGATCCTCGGCGTAGTAGAGCGCGTAGCAGCTGACCACGCGGTCGAACGGACCGGTGACGCGCAGCGCATCGAACGTGGTCTGCTCGGTGTCGACGCGGCCGTCCACACCTTCCTCGCGGGCTCGGTCCGCTAGCGCCGCGAGGGACTCGGCAGACGCGTCGACCGCCACCACGTGCCCCTCGGGGCCCACGGCGTGCGCGGCGGGCACCGACTGCTTCCCGGTGCCCGCGCCGAGGTCGAGCACGCGCTGGCCGGTGTGCACGTCGAGCTGCGAGGCGACCCAGCCGTCGAAGTCGGCGCTGCCGGCGCGCTCGTGGGCCGTGATCCGGGCCCGCAGCGCCTCGGAATCCGTGTCGAAGCGCCCGATCCGGCTCATCGCGGCGCCTCGAGGCCGCTGCGCCGCGCGCGGCGCACGACGCTCGCCAGCGCCCCCTCGAACGCCTCGGTCGCGGCGGGCGACCGCCCGGCGGTGCGCGCCTGGAAGAACGCCTCGAGGCGATCGGCGGGGGTCACGTGGCGATCGTCCCACCAGAACGGGTGGATGAGCAGCTGGATCGTGTCGCACGGCGGCTTCGTGATCGCCGGCAGCGGGTCGCCGAAGCGCCACGCCCCCGCGGAGTCGGCGAGGTAGCAGCCCATCAGCGCCGCCGCGTAGGCGTTGACCAGCCCGCCCAGGCGCTCATGGCCGGCGAGCAACGCCACCAGCGGCTCTGGCGGGCGGTGGAACGACAGCGACCGGACCTCGGCGCCGAGCACCTCCTCCAGGCGCCGTCGGTCGTGGCGCAGCAGCTCCTCGATGTCGTCGAGGCGCAGCGCCGGATCGCCGGCCCGGTCGGCAAGGTCCATGTGCAGTCCGACCTCGTGGCCCAGCGAGCGCAGGCGGTGCAGCACATCGCGCGACGTCGCCTCCTCGAGGTCGTACAGAGGCGAGTCCACCATCACGAGGAACGTCGCGGCGACGCCGAGCTCGGCCTCGACGTCGGCCATGGCGAGCGCGCGCTCCAGCGAGAGGTCGATGTCGTGGCGGACGTGGAGCGTCGGGCGCTCCCCCGTGGGCGCCGGGGCGTCGCCGAGCAGGCGCAGCTCGCAGGTCGTCTGTGCGGCCGACAGGAGCCGTCGCAGGTACGCGAAGGAGAAGTCGCCGGCCCAGCTGGCGTCGGGCTGGCGCGGTGGCACGTCGAGCTCCGTCATCCGGCGCACCATCGTAGAGACGGCCCCGCCGTCCTCAGGTTCCGATGACGTCAGCGACCCGCCGCCCGCCGCCGTGCGAGGCGAGGTGCGCGACGACCTCCGCGAACAGCGTGGCGGCGCCCGGGCCGTCGTGGCGCAGCGCGGCCACCTCGTCCTCGGTCACCTGACCCAGCCGTCCTCGCAGCGCCGCGTACGCCGCGAAGCTCGCCGAGTTCAGCCAGGCGTGCACGGGGTGGAAGTCCAGGACCTTCAGGCCCTCGCCGAGCGCCAGCAGCCCGTTCACCGACCAGATCGGGTCGTCGCGCTCCATCTCCAGGTCGTCCTCCCAGATGAACGGCACGCGGGTCAGCGAGCCGCCCTGGGACACGTGGCGCACCGGTCGCAGGCCCGGGTGGCGGGGCAGCAGCAGCGAGCAGTCCACCTCGATGCCGCCTGCCATCAGCCGCTCGAGCAGCGGCGTCGACTGCATCAGCGAGTGCGTGCGGGCGCAGCGGGCGCCCGGGACGATCTCCAGCAGGTGCGCGACCGGGTCGTCGCCGTGCGTCGTGCCGGGCAGGAAGTTGGGGTGGATGCCCAGCTCGAAGAGGTCCGGTCGCTCGCGCAGGCGATCGATCGCCGGGCTGGCGTGCGTGACGAACCACGTCGCGCGCGCGCCGCCGGCGGCGAGCGCCTCGGCCGCCGCGTCGATCATGAAGTCCGGCGCCCAGTCGACGTCGAGCGTGATGACGAGGCTGTCGTCAGGCATCGCTTCGAGCGAACGAGCGCGCGACCGCTTCCTCGAACGGCGCGGGCTCGCCCAGGCCGAGGACGCGCTGCGCCTTCGTGCGGTCGGCCGGGTAGCCGCCCGGCTCGGGGCCCTCGCGGCGCTCGAACACCGGCTCGCGGCCGATCGCGCGCCCGATCGCCTCCGCCATCTCGCGGATGCCCACGGGCGGCCCGCCGGCGTTGACGACATCGACCTCGCCGGGCGCGACGTCCACCTCGAGCGAGCGGATGACCGCGGCCGCGACGTCCGTGGCGTGCAGCGGGCTCGTGATCAGGCCGTGCTCGCCCTGGACCACGACCGGGTGCCCCGCCTCGATGCGGTCCACGAGGTCGGCCACCATGCGGTCGTCGCGCACCGCCCCGAACGCCGTGAAGATCCGCAGGACGCGGCAGCCGAAGGTCTCGCGGTAGGGCTCGACCATCAGCTCCCCGGCGCGCTTGGAGGCGGCGTAGACCGAGCGGGCGCGCAGCGGCGCGTCCTCGGCGATCGGCTGCGTCGACGTCCGGTAGATGGTGGAGGTGGAGGAGAGGACGAACCGCTGCGCGCCCGCGCGCCAGGCGTAGTCGAGCAGCTCGGCGGTGGCGTGGACGTTGATCGCCAGCACGTCGGGCGCACACGCGGGGAAGTCGCGGTAGCGCCGCGCCTGGGCCAGGTGCATCACGGCGTCGACGCGCTCGGGCAGGCTCGCCGAGAAGCCGGGCGCCGTCAGGTCGGCGTCGTCTCGCCCGGGGGCCACGACCTCCCAGTCCGTCGGCGCCTGGCGTAGGACCTCGCTGCCGATCAGGCCACTGGCCCCGGTGATGAGGACGCGCATCGCGAGCAGGCTAGCGACCCGCAACCACGCGGGCCTGCGACCGTTCCACCCCTCGATGTGCGGAATCAGCGGCATCCTCAACCTCGACGGCGCGCCCGCAGCGCCCGAGGTCCTGCACGCCATGGCCGAGACGATCCGCCACCGCGGCCCGGACGGCGAGGGCATCCTCGCCGAGGGCCCGTTCGGCTTCGGGCATCGTCGCCTGGCGGTCATCGATTTGTCCGAGGCGGGCGAGCAGCCGATGGCCACGGTCGACGGTCGCTTCGTCATCTCCTACAACGGCGAGGTCTACAACTTCGCCGAGCTGCGCCCCGAGCTCGAGGCCGAGGGCGTCGTCTTCCGCTCGCGTTGCGACACGGAGGTCGTCCTGTACGCCCTCGCACGGTGGGGCGAGGCCGCGCTGGAGCGCTTCAACGGCATGTTCGCCCTCGCGCTGTGGGATCGCGAGCGCCGCGAGCTGCTGCTGGCCCGCGACCGCTACGGCATCAAGCCGCTGTACTGGATGCGCGCCGGCGACGCGGTGCTCTTCGGCTCCGAGGTCAAGGCACTGCTCGTCCACCCGGGCGTGCGGGCGACGGTCGACCGCGAGGCGCTGCTCGAGTACCTGACGTTCCAGAACCTGTTCAGTGACCGCACGCTGTTCCACGGCGTCAGCATGCTCCCGCCGGGCTCGCTGCTGCGGGTGACCGAGGCCGAAGGACCCGGCACGCCGCGGCGCTTCTGGGACTTCGCCTTCCGCGAGCCCGCCGCGGACGAGCGTGCCGATGAGCGCGAGTACCTAGAAGAGCTGGACCGCCTGTTTCGCCAGGCCGTCCACCGCCAGCTGGTCTCCGACCGCCCCGTCGGCTCATACCTCAGCGGCGGCATGGACTCCGGGTCGATCACCGCGGTGGCAGCGCCGGAGTTCGAGGACATGTCGACCTTCACGGTGGGCTTCGACCTGTCGTCCGCATCGGGCATGGAGCTGGGCTTCGACGAGCGGGCGAAGGCCGAGCGCATGTCGTACCTGTTCGGCACCGAGCACTACGAGATGGTGCTCAAGGCCGGCGACCTCGAGCGCGTGATGCCCGCGCTGACGTGGCATCTCGAGGATCCGCGCGTCGGCCAGAGCTACCCGAACTTCTACGCCGCGCGGCTCGCGAGCCGGTTCGTCACCGTGGTGCTGTCCGGCGCAGGGGGCGACGAGCTCTTCGGCGGCTACCCGTGGCGCTACTACCGCGCCGCCGTGAACGCGTCGTTCGACGACTACGTCGCCAAGTACTACGCGTTCTGGCAGCGCCTCCTGCCCGAGGACGCGGTGCCCCGAATGTTCTCGCCGATCTGGGCCGACGTGCGCCACGTCGACACGCGCGCCCTGTTCGCGGGCGTCTTCGGCGAGCACGCCGACCAGGTCCAGCGCCCCGAGGACTACGTGAACCTGTCGCTGTACCTCGAGGCCCGCACGTTCCTGCACGGGCTGCTGGTGGTCGAGGACAAGCTCTCGATGGCCCACTCGCTGGAGACGCGGCTGCCGTTCCTCGACAACGACCTCGTCGACTTCGCGCAGACCGTTCCGGTTGGCCTCAAGCTCGGCAACCTCGCCGAGGTCGTTCGCCTCGACGAGAACGAGCCGGGACCGAAGACCCGCCGCTTCTTCGCCAACGCCCGCGACGGAAAGCTCATCCTGCGCAAGGCGATGGAGCGCCACGTCCCGCCCGACATCACTGGGCAGGAGAAGCAGGGATTCGCGGCCCCCGACGCAAGCTGGTTTCGCGGCGAGTCGATCGACTACGTGCGCCGCACGCTGCTCGAGGGCGACGCCCGCGTGTACGAGTGGCTCGACCGCGACACGGTGCACGAGCTCGTCGGAGAGCACCTCGCGGGGCGCGAGAACCGCCGCCTGCTCATCTGGTCGCTGCTCTCGCTGGAGCAGTGGGCGAAGACGTTCCTGGTCTAGCCCAGGCGCGCCCGCGGGGAGCGCACCGCCTCCGCCGGCGCGCCACGCTGGCCGCCGGCCTCCACCTCCTCGAGCACGAGCACGGCGCCGTCGCCACACAGCACTGCCACGTCGCCGTTCTCGCGCCGCTGCGTCACCTGTCCGGGCACGCCGAGCGCCGCGTGTCCCAGCGCCTCGGCCCGCGCTCGCCAGACGGTCAGGCGCTCGCCGTCGAGGTGCGTGAAGGCGCCGGCGAACGGCTCGCCGCTCGCGCGGACGATGCGCGCGAGCTCGGCCGCCGGGCGCGCGAAGTCGAGCAGACCGTCCTCGGGCCGCCGCGGGTAGCAACGCACCGCCTCGCCCTCCTGCGGCGTGGCGCGCAGGTCGCCGCGCTCCAGGCCGTCGAGCACGGCGACGAACGCCTCGGGCACCGCGGTCGCCAGCCAGCGGTACACGTCGGCGATGTAGGTGTCGTCGTCGAGCGGGAACGCGCGCTTGTCCAGCACGGGACCGGCGTCGAGCTCGTCGACCATCTCGTGCAGGGTCAGCACGACCTGCGTCTCGCCGGCGATGATCGCCCAGTTGGGGCAGGCGTTGCCGCGGAAGCGCGGGACGTCGCCCGGGTGCGCGTTGATCACGCCGTGGGCGAAGCGCTCGCGAACGAGACCTCCGATCAGCGTGGGCCAGTTCATCGAGATCGCCACCTCGGCCTGCGGGTGCTCGGGGCCGGGGAGATGCTCGAGGAACGGCACGCCCAGGCGCTCCGCGAGCGCTGCGAAGTCGTCCTCGGTGCGCGTGTACTCCGGCGACGCCGGCCGCGTGGCGACGAGCACGCACTCGTGGCCGGCCCCGACGCACGCCTCCACCGCGTCGAACAGCCACCCGGTGCGCCCCAGCGCCGTGAACCTCATGCCTCGATCAGCTCCCGCTGCTCGGGCGTCAGCAGGTCGTCGATGGCCACGCCGCGCTTGGTGGCCAGCTCCGTCATGCACTCCAGCAGCGTGCGGCGCTGCGGCCGCCACCACATCGGGTGGACCAGGACCTGCAGCAGCCGGTGCTCGCCCGCGCGCAGGATGGCCTCGAGGTCCTTGCCGCGCCAGTGCTGGTTGGAGTCCGACACGTAGCCGATCTTGGTGAAGAACTGCGGGGCGTAGGCGTTGACGAGGCCGTCGCGCAGCTCCACGTGCCCCGCGCCGCGGCGGCCCTGCATGTGCCACGACACCACGTCGACCTGCGCGCCGAAGCGCTCGGCCATCCGGTCGGCCTCCTCCTCCGCGCGGTGCGCGACCTCGGCGTCATCGGCGATCACGGTCGCGTCCAGATGCAGGCCGAGGCGGTGGCCGTCGGCCAGCAGGGCCGCCACCGCCGTGCGCAGCTCATCCGAGTCGGCCTCATAGTTGATCGAGTCGGGCTGCACGCAGTACGTCGCGAGCACGCCCTCTTCGCGCTCGATGGCCGACATCGGGACGATCCAGCACGGGTCGAAGTCGACGTCGTGGCGCAGGAAGATCCCGCGGCCGTCCACGGCCCCGACGTCGGTGAACGGGTGGAAGCCATAGCCCTCGCCCAGCGCGACGCGCAGCAGCTCGCGGTAGCGGTCGTGGGTGAAGTCCTCCGCGGCCATTCGCGGAGAGCCTAGTCGCGCGAAACCAGCAGCTCGCGCGTCCGCTCGGGCCCGACACGCATGAGCGCGTCGACGACCGACAGCCCCGGCGGAACGCCGTAGTCCGGCGCCGTGAACTCCTGGAAGCGCAGCTCGAGCCCGGCCGCCGCGTACTTGTCCACCTCCTGGTACTCGTCCGCGCCGTCGCCCGACAGGTACGTGTCGCCCCCGGCCGCGCGGACCAGCGAGATGAGCAGGTCGGTCGCGGCGCCCTCGCCGCCGAGCTCGCTCTGGAGCACGAGGCGGCCCGGGTCGAGGCCGATCAGCCCGGCCAGCCGGCGCACGCCGTGCTCGTTGTAGGCGGCGAGGTTCGGCGCGACCGTCTCGACGACCTCTCGCACGACCGGCATGACCTCGTCGAAGTGGGGCTCGCGCGCGTAGTTGGACTCGATCGTCCCCAGCACCTTGCGCCGCCACGGCTGGGCGTCGTCGACGGCGACCTCGCGGATCGCCTGCGTGCCCGAGCGGACGACGGGCACCGTCACCCAGCGCGGCTCGCCGCTCACCATCACCTTCACGCGGTTCATCGGAGTCCCGCGCGAGGAGCGCGGGAACTGCACGTCGTCGAGCAGCACGAGCACGTCCGCGCGCGCCAGCTTGTCGAAGAAGCCCAGCCAGGGCAGGAAGTTCGGCTGGTGGCAGGCGACGACGCGGCTCACGTGATCGAGCCCGGCGCGGCCGCCGCCAGCTCGGGCGCCGGCTCGGTGTTCTCACGCGGTGCGGGCTCGGTGGTCCCGTCCAGCAGCGAGCGGTAGATCTCGTCCATGCGCCGCGCTCCGACGTCGACGCTGTGCCACTTCAGCGCGAACTCGCGCGAGCGCCGGCCGATCTCCGCGCGCTTGGCCGGATTGGAGATCAGGTCCGCGAGCACGTCGTGGACCGTCTCGGGCGTCGCGCTGACGACCGGCAGCTCGTCGACGTAGCCCGGCAGCTCGCGGCGCATCTGCTCCAGCCAGGCGGGCCGCAGGTAGCAGACGACGGGCTTGCCGAGCATCAGCGACTCGCGCGTCGTCGCGCCGTAGAAGCCGAAGGTGAGCATGTCGACGACGATGTCGGCCTGCACCTGGACGTAGCGCAGCTCCAGGTTCGGCATGTCGGTGAAGAACAGCAGCTCGCAGTCGTGGCCCTCGCGCTTGAGCTGCTCGACGACCGGCACGTAGAGGTGCGTCGACTTGATGTTGCGGCTCTCGGGGCCCCACGATCGCGTGGCCGCGTCGCCGACCGCGTGGTAGATGCGCACCGTCGACGCCGGCAGGTCGATGCGGTGGCGCTCGGGGACCTCGAGGTCCGGCGACCAGACGTCGGGATCCATGCAGTAGAACTGCGGCACCTCGTGGACGCGCGGGTCGCGGTTGAAGTCCGCGCGGTTGCCGCCCATCAGGCACTGGTAGTCCGCGAGCGAGTTGCGGTACTCGCCCCAGCCGGCGTTGCGCTCGTCCGAGCAGACCGACGGCTCATTGCGCCAGCGGCAGTCCTCGCACACCACGTGCGGGCCCCAGCGCGCGAACGACGACTGGCGCACCGCGTCCAGGCAGCCGTTGTTGGAGTACACGATCTTCTTGCCCAGGCGCCGCAGCAGGCGGATCTCCGCGCCGGGGCCGCCGAAGCGACTGGCGAACGCGTGCAGCGACTCGCCGAAGCGCAGCCCGTGGGCGTTGGAGAAGTGGAAGACGTCGTAGCGGCGCAGCGCCCGCGCGTAGAACGCGCCGTGGCGCAGGACGTCGCTGCGCCCGCGGTACTCGAAGCGGAAGTCCTGGCCGTGGTAGTGGTGCTGGGCCGCCGGGTTGGGGTCCCAGTTGAGGACGTCGGCCCGCCACCCGAGCTCGCGCAGGCCCAGCGAGAGGTAGTACGGGTGGTAGAAGTTCTGGCCGACGAAGAGCACGCCCGGCCGGCGGCTCATGACGGGCCGATCGGCGACATACAGTCCAGCGTAGATGACCCGCGTGGCGCTCTTCGGCGACCCCCTCGGCGTCCCAACCCTGCTGGCGCACGTGCCCGCGGCGAGCGTCGCGGCGGTCGTCCACGCCGCCCCGCGCACCGGCGATCGGACCCCGCTCGAGCCGCTCGCCGCTGCCGCCGGCGTGCCGTTGCTGGCGCACGATCCGGCGGATCCGCAGGCGCTCGCCGCGGAGCTGCGCGAGCTCGGAGTCGATCTGGAGATCGTCTACTCGTACTCGCTGCGCCTGCCGCCGGCGGTCCTCGACGCCGCTCCGCGCGGCGGCGTCAACGTCCACGCCTCGCTGCTTCCTCGCTACCGCGCCGCCAACCCCGTCCAGTGGGTGCTGATCGCCGGTGAGCGCGAGACCGGCGTCACGGTGCACGAGCTCGCCACCGAGGTCGACGCGGGCGCGATCGTCGGCCAGGAGCGCGTCCCGATCGCGATCGACGACACGTGGCGCGAGCTGCTCGCGCGCTGCGACGAGACGGCGGGCCGGATGCTCGAGGCGCTGCTGCCCGCCATCCTGGACGGCACGGCGCCCGCGACGCCCCAGGACGAGGCCGCCGCCTCGACCTTCCCGCGCCGCACCCGCGAGGACGGCCGCATCGACTGGGGCGCACGGGTGCTCGACGTCTACAACCTGATCCGCGCGCTGGTCGCCCCGCTGCCGGGAGCGTTCGACGACGAGGGCGTCCTCGACGCCTACCTGACGCTCGCCGAGGTCGCGGCGCTCAAGCAGGCGCGCGCCGACCCCGGCTGGGGGCTGCGCCCGCGCCCCAACGCGAGCGTCCACGAGCCGATGGTCCTCGAGCTCGACGACGGGGAGGAGGCCGTGCTTCACGAATGGGACTGGGAAGCGCGCACCGCGCGGCTGACGGGCGGCGACCCGATGGGTGCCGCCGAGGCGTTCGCGCTCAGCGAGCTGGGGCTGGCTTCGATCCGACGGGGCTGACGGTCCAGTCCGCCGGCGGCCGCACCGCGCCGCGCACGATGTTCCACGGCCAGCGGTCCTCGCTGTCGGACGCGTAGTTCAGCGCGGTGAAGGCGAGCGTGCGCTCGACCATGTCCAGCGTCAGGCCGTTGATGCGGTGCAGCCCGAAGTCGATCTGGAACTCCCCGGGCAGCAGCGCGGTGTCCAGCCGCGCGCGGATCTCGTGCGTGCCCGTGTCGAGCTGGAGCAGGTTCGTGTCGCCGTCGTAGGTCTGCACGGTGATCACGCGGTTGCCGTCCGCGGTCCCGATGCCCAGCTCCACCACGCCGTCGGTGACCGGCGTGGCAACCTCGATCGTGAAGGCCACGGTGAACGGCTGGCCGAGGGTGACCTGCTCGATCAGGTTGTCGGCGTCGTCGAGGAGAGCCACGCGCTTGAGCGTCACGTCGCCGGTGGTCATGCGGGGGACCTCGGGGCCGATGATCGCCTCGCCGCCGTGCTGCTGCGATCCGGCATGGTGCAGGTAGTCGGCCACGACCTCGCGGGTCGGCCCCTGGTGGCGCAGCCGGCCGCCGTCGATCCAGTAGCAGCGCGAGCACAGCCGCTGGATCGCGGCCAGCTGGTGGCTGACGAAGACGACCGTGCGCCCGCCCTGCGACACGTCGTCCATCTTGCCGAAGCATTTGCGCTGGAACTCGGCGTCGCCGACCGCGAGCACCTCGTCGACGAGCAGGATGTCGGTGTCCAGGTGCGCGGCGACGGCGAACGCCAGGCGCACGTACATGCCGCTGGAGTAGCGCTTGACCGGCGTCTCGAGGAACTGCTCGACGCCGGAGAACTCGACGATCTCGTCGAAGCGCAAATCCACTTCCTTGCGGCGCATGCCGAGGATCGTGCCCGACAGGTAGATGTTCTCCCGGCCGGTCAGCTCGGGGTGGAAGCCGGTCCCGACCTCCAGCAGCGTCCCGATGCGGCCGCGCAACTCGATGCGCCCCTCGGTCGGCGGCGTGATGCGCGAGAGCAGCTTCAGCAGGGTCGACTTGCCCGCGCCGTTGCGCCCGACGAGTCCCACGACCTCGCCCGCGCGGATCTCGACGTCGACGTCGCGCAGCGCCCAGAAGTCCTCCCTGGCCTGCTTGCCGCCGCGGCGCCCGAGCCGCTCGGACAGCAGGTCCGAGCGCGTCGCGCCGAGCTGGTAGCGCTTGCCGACGCCCTGCGTGCGGATGACGACGTCAGATGACATCCGCGAAGTCACGCTCGGCGTGGTTGAAGTAGATCGCGCCGGTGACCAGCAGGATCAGCGCGCTGGCGATCGGGATCAGCACGAGCAGCCCCGGGGCCTGCGCGTGGGGGAAGAGCATCCAGCGATAGGTCTCGAGCACGCCGACCATCGGGTTGATCGCGTAGAACGGCTGCGCCGACTTCGGCACCGACTGCAGCGGATAGACGATCGGCGTGATGAACAGCCCGATCTGGATGACGAACGGCACGACGATGCGCACGTCGCGGTAGCGCACGTTCAGCGCGCTCAGCCACAGGCCGAGGCCCAGCGCCGTGGCGAGCGTCAGCAGCACCAGGAACGGCACGAGCATGATCTGGAGCGGCGGGAAGATCCCGTAGGCGAACATCACGATCAGCGCGACGCCGAACGCCGGGATGAAGTCCAGCGCCGGCGGGATGACCGCGGCGATCGGGATCAGCAGGCGCGGGAACCAGACCTTCGCGATCAGCTCGCGGCTCTGCACCGTGGACTCCGACGCCAGCGCCATCGCCTGGCTGAAGTAGAGCCACATCGCCATCCCAGTGACCGCGAAGACCGCGTAGGGGACCTGGGCGGTCGAGTGGACCTTGTTGAGGTAGCCGAGGAACAGCGTGAAGACGCCGGCCAGGATCAGCGGCTGGAGGATCGCCCAGATCGTCCCCACCAGCGTCTGGCGGTAGCGGATCGAGACATCGCGCTTGACGAGGAAGTAGCCCAGGTCGCGGTACTCCCACAGCTCGCGCAGGTTGGGCAGGTGCCACCCGCGCGGCGGTGTGATGACCCGCGTGGGCTTGGCGGCCGAGGCCTCCATGTCAGGCCGCCGCCGCCATCCGGTCGGCGTGCTTGGCGATGGCGCGGGCGATGAAGGCCTCGTGCTCGCGCGTCCACCCGATCGTCTGCTCCAGGCCGTCGCGCAGGCCGACCGTCGCGCGGAAGCCCAGCTCGCGCTCGGACTTCTCCGTTGCGCCGAACCGCTTGCCCGAGCGGTCCCAGTCGCGGGCGGGCGCGACCTCGACGGAGCCGGAGCCGGCAAGCTCGACGATCGTCTCGGCCAGCTCGCGGATGGGAGTCTCGACGCCCGACGCGAGGTTGTAGACGCCGCCCGCCTCGCCGCGCTGCGCGCAGGCGATCAGACCGTCGACCATGTCGCCCACGTAGATGAAGTCGCGCGTCGCGATGCCACCGTTGTCCAGCGGCAGCGACTCGTCGTGCAGCGCCTTCCACACGAAGGTCGGCGTGACGTTGCGCCACACCGTGTTGACCGTCCCGCGCCACTCGCCGGCGCCCAACACTTCTCCCGGCCCGTAGACGTTCTGGAAGCGCGCCTTGACCACCGGCAGGCCCTCGCGCGTCCAGAAGTAGTTGGCGTAGAACTCGCCCACCACCTTGGAGATCTGGTAGGGCGAGTCGAGGTACAGCGAGACCGGCGCGTCCTCCTGCGTGGCGCTCGCGTCCTCGAAGGTCTTCTCGGCCACCGTGCAGCCGGCGCTGGCGTAGACGACCTTGCCGACCGGGATCTGGCTGAGGCGGTGAAACAGCTTCAGCGACGTCAGCGTGTTGTGCTCGTGGTCGGCCAGCGGGTCGGCCATCGAGCTCTGGTTGCCGTGGTAGGTCGAGAGGTGGAAGACCCAGTCGAAGCCCTCGAACGACTCCAGGACGTCGTCGTCGTTGATCGACGCGTGCACGAGCTCCGCGCCGTCGGGCACGCTCTCGCGCTCGCTGGAGAGCAGGTTGTCGACGACGAGCACGTCGTCGCCGCGCTCGAGGAGCGCCCTCGTCAAGTTCGAGCCGACGAAGCCGGCGCCGCCTACGACCAGGTGCCTCATCGAACCCGCAGCTCCTCTTCCTTGAGGTGCGTGTAGGTCTGCTCGATGCCGTGCTCCTGGTACCAAGCGATCGCCTGCGCGACGCCGTCGGCGAGCTCCACCGACGTGGACCAGGAGAAGTCGGATTCGGTCTTCGACGGATCGAGCAGGATCGACTCGGCGTCGTCGGCCGCGCGCGGGCGGACCTCCACCTCGATTTCACCAAGGCCAAGTGCCGCGGTCGTCGAGTCGAACAGGTCCTTGATTGACACGTCAGCACCAGAAGACACGTGGTACGCGCCGCTTCCAGTGCCGTCGATGGCCTTGACCACGACGTCCACGAGGTCGGTCACGAACAGGAAGTCGCGCCGCGTGTCGGTCACGAAGCAGGCCTTGTCCTGCGTCAGCCGCGAGAAGAACGTGGGCAGCGGGCCCGACAGGTTGCGCGGCCCGTAGACGTTCGCCAGCCGGAAGGACACCCAGTCGAGGCCGCTCAGCCGGATGTAGTTCTCGCCCGCGGTCTTCGAGATCGCGTAGCTCGACTCGTAGGGGCGCAGCGGGTGGTTGAGCGTGATCGGCTGCTCGGAGGGCTTCACGCCGTAGCAGAGGGCCGTCTGGAAGTAGATGAGGCGCTTGACGCCCGCGCGCTCGGCCGCCTTGACCACGACGGCGCTGCCCAGCGCGTTGGTGCGGGCGTCCTCCTCCCATGCGTCGGGGTCCTTGTAGGACGCGGCAGCGTGGACGACGATGTCGGCGCCCTCGCTGTGTGAGGCCATCAGCTTCTCGTCGGCGATGTCGCCCTCGACGATCGTCAGGCGATCCTGCGCAGCGAGGTTGTCGCGGCGAGACGTCGCGTAGTTGTCGACGGTGACGACCTCGTGGCCGTCGGCGAGCAGGCGATCGGCGAGGTTCGAGCCGATGAACCCTCCGCCGCCGGTGAGGAGGATCTTCAAACCGTCTTCTCCTTGGTCATGAGCGCGCGGAACTCCCCGGCGCGGTCGTGGAAGCGCTGCTGCCACAGCTCGAGGCTCAGCAGCCCCCAGAACGTGCGGCCGAACTGGGATTCGGATTCGAGCGCGCGCAGCACCGCGGCGTTGTCGACGAGGTCGCGCTGCGTGGAGGAGAACACGTCGCCGACGAAGTCGCGCGACGGGCCCTTCGCCCAATCGACGAGCGGCACGGGGAAGCCCATCTTGTCCGTGCGCTGCGCGATGCGCTCGGGGACGACGGCGCGCGTCGCGCGCTTGAGGATCGACTTCATCTCGCCGCCGGGGAACTTCACGTCGGCGGGGATGGTCGCGGCGAGCTCGACGAGCGGATGGTCGAGGAGCGGCACGCGCGACTCCAGGCCGTGCGCCATGGACACGCGGTCCTCGACCTGAAGCAGGGCCGGCAGCAGGGTCTTGAAGTCGAAGTGGGTCATCTTGTCGAAGTAGCTCTCGTGGCCCACGTTGCGCCCGTTGAAGATCTCCGAGAAGGCGTCGAAGGGGTCGTAGTCGCCGAGCGCGGACACGTCGACGAGCCGCTCCACGTGCGGCGCGCGGTCGATCAGCCTGAAGTAGCGCGCGTCGAGGTCGCTGAAGAGCCCCTCGCTCCAGAACTCCTTCAGCAGCGGCTTGTAGGACCGCAGCGACCGCAGCTGGGGGATGATCGACTCGTAGGTGACCACGAAGTTCCCACTGTCCGCCGTGCCGTCGATGGCCGCCTTGATGCACTGCTCGAAGTAGGCGATGAGGTAGCGCGTGTAGCCGCCGAAGACCTCGTCGCCGCCCTGCCCGCCGAGGATGACCTTGCCCTGGCGCGCCGCGGCCTCCGAGACGACGAACTGCGGGAACGAGCCGGGGCCCGCCACCGGGAAGTCGAGGTGGTAGATGACGCGCTCGATCGTTCGCTCGAAGTCCTCGGAGGTGATGTCGACGACCTCGAGGCGCAGGTCGCGCTCGTCGGCGAGGTGCTGGGCGTACGGCGTCTCGTCGTACTCGGGCCCCTCCAGGAAGCGCCCAGTGAAGGCGTGCATCGGCTCGTCGGCGTACACGCCGGCGAGGCTCGCCACGGCGCTGGAGTCCAGGCCGCCCGAGACGTAGGCGCTGACCGGCACGTCGGAGCGCAGGTGCATGCGCACCGAGTCGTGCAGCAGCGCCTCGATGCGCTCCTCGAACCAGTTCTGGCGGTGCTGCCAGTCGAGGTCGTAATAGACCTCCCAGTAGCGCTGCGTGGCCACGACGCCGTTGCGGACGGTGAGCACGTGGCCGGGCAGCAGCTCGCGCACGCCGGCGAACAGCGTCTTGCCCGCCAGGCAGAACTGGAAGGTCAGGTAGTCGCGCAGCCCCTCGGGGTCGGTCTCCACCGACGGCAGGAAAGGCAGCAGCGCCTTGGCCTCCGACGCGAAGTACAGGACGTCGCCGACCTGCGCGTGGTAGAGCGGCTTGACGCCGAAGCGGTCGCGCGCGAGCAGCAGCGTGTCGGTGGGCTCGTCCCACAGGCCGTAGGCGAACATGCCGCGCAGCCGAGACAGGGCGTCGTCGCCCCAGCGGTCGTGGGCGCGCAGGATGACCTCGGTGTCGGTCCGCGTATGCCAGTCGCCGCCGAGCTCGGTGCGCAGCTCTGGCCAGTTGTAGACCTCGCCGTTGTAGGTGATCGCGCGGGCCGCGGGGTCGAGCATCGGCTGGTGGCCGGCCGCGGACAGGTCGAAGATCGACAGGCGGCGGTGGGCGAAGCCGACGTGGCCGTGCGGATGCGCCCAGATGCCGGCGTCGTCGGGGCCGCGGTGCGAAACGAGATCGCTCATCACCTCGAGCCGTCGCTCGAGGTCGGGAACGGGTTCCCCCCGCAGGTGGATGGCTCCGGCGATGCCGCACATGGTCAGAAAGTCACGACGCCGGCGGGCGCGTGAAGTCGCGGTGGTGCCGGCGGGCGGCCCACCAGTATGGCGAATCCCCTGTCCCTACTGGGACTGTGCCACGCAGCTTGCGAGCGGCTGCGCCGCGGCCGGCGCAAGGCCCTTGGGGGCGATGACCAGGACGTTGAGCTGGACCTCCATCGCGGTCGCCGCCAGCTTCTTGTACTGCGCCGGCTGTGTCTGCTGAACGAGGATCAGGCGGTTCTGCGCGTCCTTGTAGCCCTGCTGCGCGGCTGCGGCGTTCGGGAAGAGGATCAGCTCGACGCCGGAGCCCGCAACCGCGGTCGAGAAGCTCTGGCCGCCCTCGTCGGCCGCGAGCTTGGCCGTGAGTGCGAACACCGCGAGCTTGCCCTTGACCGGGCCCTTCAGGCACGCGGCGAGCTTGGGCTCCTGCTTCTTGACGTCGACGGGGGCGGCCGCTGTGGTCGCGGGCGTCCCCGACGTGTCCGTCCCCTCGACCGGGGTGGAGTCGCCGCCGGCGCAGGCGGCGAGGCCGGCGGCGCACGCCACAGCGGTGGAGATGGACAGAAGGCGCCTCATCGCGACGCGCCATGATGACGAATCGCGGCCTCGATCTCCGTCTCGAGCTGGGCGGTGAGCGTGTCATAGGCGAACTGGCTGGCGATCCCGCCGCTGGGCGGCGCGACGCCCTCGCGGGCCATGCGGGCGATCGCGTCGGCGATCGCGCCGGGGTCCTCCAGCGGCGCGCTGAGCCCGGCGCCGGCGCGCTCGACGATCCGCGCGGCCTCGGTGCGATCGCCGATGACGAGCACGGGACGGTCGGCCGCGAGGTACTCGTAGAGCTTCTGGCCGGTCTCGCTCGGGTTGCCCGTGGTGATCAGCAGCAGCGTGTCGGCCGCGCGCTGCAGGCGCAGCGTGTCCGCGCGGTCCAGCGAGCCGACGAAGCGGCTCATGCCGTCGAGGTCGGGCGCGGTGACCTCGGTGATCTCGTCGGCCTGGAGCGGTCCGGCGAACACGACCTCGACCCGGCGGGCCGTCTCGGGGTCGCGGTCGCGCAGCGCGCGCAACCCGGCCAGCAGCGGCGCGGGCGAGCGCTTCACGAAGGCCAGGCGCCCGGTGTAGAGCAGGGAATGGCGGTCCGGGCTGAGCAGGTCCGGGGCCGCAGCGGAACCGAGGTCGACCTCCTCGGGGTCGAACCCGTTGGTGATCGCGACCGCCCGGCCGCCCAGGCGCTCGCGCAGGTCGGCGGCGATCGGCTCGGTCACCGCCGTCATGCGGTCGGCGATGCGCGCGACGAGCGCCTCGAGCAACGCGTCCAGCGCGCGCTGGGGCGCGGTCGGGAAGTCAGCGCGGTTGCGCTCGAAGCGCCATCCGTCGCGCACGTCGGCCAGCCACGGCACGCCAGCACGGTGCAGCGCCACGCCGACGAGGTGCGCGCTGGGCGGCGGGCCGGTCGTGATGACGACGTCGGGGCGCTCCAGCCGCCGCGCCCGCGGCAGCGCGAACGGCAGCCAGGTCGCGATCGCGAGGTCCGGCACGACGACGCCCTCCAGCACGCTCGGGTCCGCCGCGGCCGCCGTCCCGGCGCGGCCCTCCAGCGCCTCGAACGTCCCGCGGCGCCAGTTGAGCCGGCTGACCATCAGGTCGCGCGTTCGCACCACGCGCGCCGCGCCCTCGATCGGGCCGGTGCCCGCCACGCGCGAGGTCAGGACCGTCACGTCGTGGCCATTGCGCCCGAGGTGCTTGACGAACCCGGCCACGCGCCGCGCCGCCGACAGCGGCGACGGCGGGCTGAGGTGGGCGACGAACAGGATCCGGCGGGCGGGCATATCTACAGTCTGGCCGCGGATGAGCGCACACCACGACGTGACGGCGATCGTGCCGTGCTTCGACTACGGCGAGTTCCTCGACGACGCGGTTGGCTCGTTGTTGCGCCAGACGGGCGGCGCACCGCATGTGATCGTGGTCGACGACGGCTCGACCGACCCGGCCACCCTCGCCGCCCTGGCGCGCCTGACGGTGCCGGTCATCCGCCAGGACAACGCCGGCCTGTCGGCGGCGCGCAACGCCGGCATCGGCGTGGCCTACACGCCCTACGTCATCTGCCTGGACGCCGACGACCGGCTGCCGCCCAGCGCGCTGAACACGCTCAAGGCGGCGTTCGCGGCCGACCCCGGCATCGGCTTCGCCTACGGCGTAACCGAGTTCTTCGGCGAGTGGACGGGGGAGATGTCGCTGCCGCCCTGGGACCCCTACCGGCTGCTGTGGCGCCACACGATCGGCCCGGTCGCGCTGACGAAGCGGCAGCTGTGGACCGACGTCGGTGGCTACGACCCGGCCTTTCGCACCGGCTACGAGGACTGGGACTTCTGGCTGGGCGCGGTCGAGCGCGGGTGGCGCGGCGCGAAGGTCGAGGAGGTCACGTTCTCCTACCGCCGCCACGGCGAGACGATGGTCTTCGGCTCCCGGCGCGACTACCGGGCCCTGTTTGCGAGGCTGCGCGCCAAGCACGCCCCGCTGTACGCGCGGCGGCGCGAGCTCGCGAAGGCGAGCCCCGCGTCATGGCCGCAGCGGATGCTCTACCGCTACTTCTGGGGGCCGCGGCCCGTTCCAGCCCCGGTCGAGCACGCGATCTATCGCCTGCTCTTTCGGTCTCGTTGACTTCCGTCCCGCTACCCTCGGACACGCTCATGCCCACGATGCGACCCATCTTCGGCCGGATCCTCAGCGCCGTCGGCGCCGTGCTCCTCGTCGTCGCGCTGTTCCTCACCTGGTACACGTACGGCCCACCGAAGAGCGACACCGCCACCGGCTTCCAGACCTTCACGAACCTGCGCGTGGTGATCATCGTCGGCGCGGTTGTGCTGCTGTTCAGCGCCCTGGTGGAGCAGCGCGCGCGCTGGATCATGCTGCTGCGCGCGAGCATCGGCATCGTGCTCGCCCTGCTGGTGTTTCGCCGCATCATCTTCCCGCCGAGCCTCGGCTCCAGCGCGAGCACCGAGCCCGGCGTCTACCTCGGCTTCATCGGCGCCCTGCTGGCGATCGGCGGCGGCCTGGTGGACATCGAGCGCCGCGTGGTCGAGGTGTATCCCCAGGCAGCGTTCTGGCGGCCACCGGCCGGCGAGCTCGGTTCCGGGCGCCGGGCGCTCGAGCCCGGCGACGACGACCGCTAGCGCCGCCGCGGCGGCCTGGTCGTGAGGCTCATCCGCCGCCTGCCCGGGCCGCTGGCGATCCTGCTGGCGGTCGCGCTCGTCGAGGGGCTGTGCTGGACGTTCGCCGTTCCTCCGCTGCAGGGGGCGGACGAGAGCGCCCACGTCGAGTACGTCCAGAAGATCGTCGAGGACGGCGAGATCCCGTGGAGCAACGACTTCGTCCTGCCGCGCGACTACAGCCCGTCGGTCTCAACCGAGCAGCGCCTCGTCTGGGTGTGGGCCGGCACCGAGCCGCTGCGAGGCAACGCCGCGGCGCGCCCGCTGTGGACGAGCGCCGACGAGCACGTCTACGAGCAGCGGGCGAAGCGCCTGCCGCCGGGCGGCCGGGGCGACGGCTCGAACACGACGTCGTTCCACACGCCGCCGCTGTACTACCTCTACGCGTCGATCCCCTACGCGATCGCGCACGGCGGATCGTTCTTCGACCGGCTGTATCTGATGCGGCTGTTCAACCTGCCGCTGATCCTGCTCACGGTCGCGCTGACGTGGCTGCTGGCCGGTGAGGTCTTCGGGCGCCGGCGCGGCCTGCAGACGCTCGCGGCGGGCGCGGTCGCGCTGCACCCGGTCCTCTTCGACATCGCCACGCGCGTCTCGCCGGACGCGCTGCTGATCCCGCTCGTGGCGCTCGCGCTCTATCTGATGGCGCTGCTGGTCAACCGCGGGCCGCGCCCGCGCCTGATCGCCGCGCTGGTGGCGACGTGCGCCGCCGCGGGCTTCACGCAGGGGCGCGGGCTGATGCTCGTGCTGCCCGCCCTCTTCGCGCTGGCCGTGGCGCTGTGGCGCGCGCACGCCCCGCCCGACCCGCGCCGGCGCCGCGCGCTGCTCGGGGCCGTCGCGGGAGGCTTCGCCGTCGCGGGAGGCGCGATCGCCCTGTTCGCCACCCGCGGCAGCGTCGGCGGCCTCGGCGGCTTCGGCTCGTATCTGTGGCAGTTCTACCTGCCCGCCCTGCCGGGGATGAGCGATCCGGCCGGCCCGCACTGGACCGTCCAGCAGGTCTGGATGGACCGCTTCTTCGCCAGCTACGTCCAGTTCGAGGTCTTCCTCCCCACCGACTTCGTCGGTGTGCTGCGCGACGCGGCGTGGTTGGGACTGGCGCTGTGCGCCGCCGGTGTCGTACGCCACCGCGACGCGATCTGGGCGCGGCGTGAGCTCGTCGCGGTGCTGGTCTTCGCGCTCGTGGGCGCGGTGTACTTCCTGCACGGCGCGGCGTTCCACTCGCTGGTGACCGATCCCCTGGACCCGGTGATCACCGGCCGCTACGTCCTGGGCTTCCTGCCGCTGATGGGCATCGGCATCGCGCTGGCGGTGACGGCGCTGTCGCGCCGCCTGGGCGCGGGCGTCGGCGCTGCGGTGCTCGCGGGCGGCGCCCTGCTCCAGCTCTCGGCTCTCGGCCTCGTGGTGGCGAGGTTCTATGCGTAGGTGGGCGGCGATCTGCGGCGCGCTCGTGCTGCTGGCCGGCGGCCTGTTCGTCGTGCGCCCGTTCCTGGCGAAGGAGCGCGTGTACCCGGCCGAGGTCGCGTCGCCGCCGGCGGTGACGACGCTCTCGACCGTGCCGCTCGCGCCAGGCGCTCCCGTCTGCTTCGACCACGTGGTGGTCGAGGGCCGCAGCCAGGTCGCGCAGTTCAAGGTCTCGACCGCCGCGCGCGCGGGCGGCCCGCCGCTGCGCGTGACGCTCGACGGCCCGGGCTACCACCTCGCGCCGACTGTCCCCGCGGGCTACCTGGACGACTCGGTCCTGTCGGTGCCCGTCGTCCAGGCCCCCACGCCCACGCCTCTGCACGTCTGCATCGCGAACCTCGGCAAGCGGCCGATCGCCCTGTTCTCCTCGTTCCACGATCGCGCACGCTCGCGCTCGGTGGCGTTCATCGGCCGCCACGACACGGGCCAGAGCGTGTGGTTCAGCTTCTACGAGAACAAGCCGGGCACGATCCCCGAGCACCTCAGCCTGACGCTGAAGCGCATGACGGTCTTCCGCCCGCACTGGGTGGGACGGGGGCTGCTGTGGGTGCTGTTCTTCCTCTTCCTCGTCGGGGTGCCGGTGGCTGTGGTGGTGGCGTATGTGCGCGGCGTGGGCGAGGAGGAGGACGTCGCCGGCGGGGAGGCCGTGGCGCAGCGGCCGCGCTGGCGGCGCTGGCTCGATTAGGAGTGAGCTTCAGCGAGGTGGCGCCGGCGAGGCCGCCCGTGGCGGCCACGGCCGCCGCGAGAGCCGCTCGCGTCACGGCCGGACCCGGACCGACTTGCCGTTGGACGGCGCCGTCTCGTACGGCCAGCCCGCCTCGGAGCGCACGATCGCCCGGAACACGAACGTCGTCGGCCGGGACGTACGCGTGAAGCGGTAGCGGTAGACGAACCGGCCGCCCGCCAGGCGCGTCGTGCCGAACGTCAGCCACCGGCCACGCTGGCGCACCTGCATCTCGACCACCTTGCGCGATCGCGCCGGCGCCCCGGCGACCGAGCCACGGAAGGTCACCGCATGGTGGTTCCGCACGTGCGCCGAGTCGACGTCGAGGCGCACGGCGGACAGGACTCGCAGGTCCACGTCCCCGGTCGTCGCGAGGTCGCTGTCCTCGGCGAACGCCCGATAGCCGAAGCGCACGATGCGCGATCCGCCCGGCAACGCCTGGTAGCGGAACACCCCGTTTTCGTCGGTCGTGACCGAGGGCTCTCGGGCGACCGACGCGCCGGTGACGCGGTCGTAGTGCTGAACCTCGATGCGTGCCCCGCCGATGGGCGTCCCGTGCGAGCTCAGGAGGTGGCCCACGATGACGACTCGGCGCCCGTAGGCCGACGACACGGTGCGACCGCCACCGTCGGCGTGAACCTGCAGCTCGGCGCCTGCGCTGGCGCCCGACCCGTTGGGGGTCCGCGGCGCGGCCGGCGAGCCCGAGCCCGACGTGGGCACCGGGCCGGCGG
>DAINCW010000007.1:28390-28672 GCA_036732205.1 Solirubrobacteraceae bacterium
CGCTCGCCGGCGACCCGGTGCCGCCGCCCACGGGGACGCCGCCGCCACCACCACCGCTCGACGTCCCACTGCCCGCCGAGCACGTCCCGGAGTCGTCGTAGGTCCCGCTCTGGCCGCCGTTGCTGCACGCGACGCCCGGATCGGGCAGCGTCCCGCCGGGCGCGTTGATCCGCACGGTCTGCGCGGGGCGCCACACGGCGTTGCCCGCGGCGTCCTCGAGGCCGAGCGCCAGGTCGTGGGCGCCGTCGCCGATGTCGGTCATCGAGATGCTGACGGCGTAGT
>DAINCW010000007.1:28682-30591 GCA_036732205.1 Solirubrobacteraceae bacterium
CCGTCGCCGAGATCGCGATCGAGCGGCACGTCGACGCCGTAGTCGGCGGTCGTCGTCGGGCACGGCTGCATGACCGCGAAGTCGTACGCGGTGCCGGCCGGGTCCACGTCGCGGCAGCCCGTCGACGGCGAGCTCAGCAGTGGATAGCGATGGACGGTCGTGCCCTCCCGCAGCAGGGCGCGATAGACGCCCGCACCGGCGTCGCCCGCCGTGAGCCGCAGGGTGCGCGTCGCGTCGGTGATCCACCCGGACGCCCGCGGCGCCCCGAACAGGTCGGCCGGCGCATCGCTGATGCTCGGGTCGTTGCCGTCGCTGACGGTGAGGTCCATCTTGTTGGCGCCCCACTGCCCTCCGTTCGAGCAGCTGCCGAAGCTGTTGCACCGCAGGGTCATCGACAGCGAGATCGGGTTCGCGATCGACACGCGCCCGGTGGCCGGCGCAGTGGGGTCGTAAGCGTTGTTGCCGGACTCGCCGGTCCCGCGGTTCTCCCACGACGTCTGGGCGTCCGGCTGCGCGTTGTCGGATGAGACCGGGAGGCTGTAGGTCGACCAGACGTCGGCCTTGACGATCGACAGCCCGGCCGGCGGGGTGAGCGTGGCCGTGAACGACGTGTAGCCGGACTGACGCGCGCCGAAGGACATGCCGAAGGACCCGCCGGTCGCGCACGACTCGTACAGGAGGCCGGTCCAGGACTTCGTGGCCGGCGACGGCGACGGCGAACCGTCGCTCAACCGGCAGAGCTCGACGTGCATCGTCCCGCCGGTGGCGAGCGCCGGCTCGCAGAGGGCGAGGGTTCCCACGACGACGGCAAGGCCCGAGCACAGGCGAATGGCGTTCACGAACAATCCTCCCTGACGAGATCTGACGGCGGCATCGATGCCCCATCTAGGCCCCTCGGGACGATTTCTCTCCCCCCTCGTCCCGAGGTGACAACGGCGAGAACGCCGCCGTCTTTATGTTCTTGCGATTACCTGACCGAGACGTCCGCAAACTGCGGGTCATTGCTGTCTCGGGCCACGAATCGCGGCAGCGCGAGGAGGTCCGGCGAACCCGACACGCGGCCGGGACTGTTGCTGACCGCGACGCCGAAGCCGGCGCTCGCGGCGAGCCGGCTGGAGGCCTTGTCGAAGTCCCGTCCGGGCACGCCGAAGGGATAGGAGAACGCCTTGGGAATGCTGCCCAGCCACGCCGCCAGGTCGTCGCGCGAGCGTTCGATCTCATCGCGCTGCTCCCCGGGCGTGCGCCAGCGCAACGACACGTGCCGCCGGGTATGTGCCCCGATGCTCACGCCCTCCGTGCGGGCCAGCTCGCGCAGCTCGTCGACCGTCATCGGCCGTGGGTCCTCTCCGTCGCCCCGCGCCCAGGCTCGCAGCTCCTCGATCGCCGCGGCGATCTCCTCCGGTGTCTTGACCTGAAGCCAGGCGTTGAGGTGGCGCCGGGCGACCTCGCGCTCGGCCGCCGTCCGCGCCGGCCACGCGCGGTCGACCACGCGCAACGGCTCGGTCGCGGTGCTCGTGCGCAGCAGGCGGGCGAGCGTGTCCCACCAGAACGCCCAGCCGTTCTCCACGTGGCCGGTGGAGATGAAGAACGTCGCGGGGATGCCGCCCAGGCGCGGCGCGGCCTCGGTCAGGTTGTCGAGGTAGCCGTCGTCGAAGGTGATCGCCACCGCGCCGTCGTCGAACTCGCCGGCGGCGATCTGCTCGAGCGGCACGACGCGGTCGCGGATCTCGTCGATCTGCGCGGAGAAGCTCTCGGGCGAGACGCACAGCCCGAGCGGGTCGTGCTCGGGGCTCGCGATGCGGTGGTAGAGCAGGATCGTCGCCTGCGGCCCGTGCGCGGGGCGGGCGCGCGGCGGCTTGCGCGGCTGGGGATTCGGGACGCTCGGGCGGAAGGGCGTCGAGATCTCGAC